>DAOUEC010000267.1:0-36416 GCA_034430655.1 Anaerolineae bacterium | reverse complement strand
CAGGGAGCCACCAGGTGCCCGTCCAGGTGACATTGAACAAACAGCCCTCACGGGTGATACTCTTCGAACCCGAGTACGTTACTCTGGAATTGGACGCCCGAGCGGAGCGCTCTGTGCCCGTGCGCGTGCAGATAGAGGGAAAACCGGCTCTGGGCTATCTCAGGCGGGCGACGACCATAGACCCAAGCGAGGTGACGGTGAGCGGACACAGCACCTACGTCGCCCAGATCGTCGAAGCCTTCACGTCGGTCTCCGTGCAGGATGCCAACGCCGACATTGAGAGAGAATTACAGTTGCAGCCACAGGACAGCGAGGGGCAGCCCGTCTCCCACATCACATTGACGCCTGATGTGGTCAATGTGCGCATCCCCATTGAACTGTCAAGCTACTACCGCCTTCTGCCCGTTAAGGTGGTACTCGAAGGACAAGTCGCTCCCGGCTACCGCGTCACCGATATCTCCGTCGAGCCACCTGAGGTCACCGTCTTCGGCAATCCCAACGTCCTTGAGGCGCTCCCGGGCTACATCGAAGCGCCGGTAGACGTGGAAGGAGCCCAGGCCGACGTGATTGTTCGACCAGCCCTGAACGTGCCGCCAGACGTCGCGGTCGTCTCGGACCAACAAGTAGAGGTGAGAGTCTTCATCGAGGCCATTCAGAGCAGTTTGACGATGGAGGTCACACCGGAACTTCAGGGCCTGAGACCGGGCCTCACGGCCACAGTCTCGTTGGAGACCGTCGAGGTCATCCTGAGTGGCCCGTTGCCTTTGCTGGAGACACTGAAGACTGGCGACGTGCGCGTTGTCCTCGACCTGTTCGGGCTACCGCGTGGAACGCACCAAGTCGAGCCACAGGTGGTGGTGCCGGAAGGATTGACCGCTCAGAGCATCATTCCGGTCACCGTGCAGGTGGAGATCGCCGTTGCACCGACCCCCACCCCCACCGAGGAGTAAGGGCGCGGTTGCCGTGCCCTATCTCAATGAGGCAGGTAAGCAAGGGATGAGCAGACCAATCGTAGCCCTCGTGGGCCGGCCCAACGTGGGTAAGTCCACCCTCTTCAACCGCATCGTCGGCCAGCGGCTGGCGGTGGTGCACGATCTGCCGGGTACGACCCGCGACCGGCTGCACGCCCCTGCCGAATGGAACGGCGTCCCCTTCACCGTGGTGGACACCGGCGGTATTGAGGTGCTGCCTGAGACCGTCGTTGCCGGGAGGCGGCCCGGCCCCGAACGGGTGTTGACACAGGACTCCGCCCCCTATATCCCCTTGATACGCGCCCAGGTTGAACTGGCGATCCAGGAGGCTGACGCGGTCATCTTCATCACCGATGTCGCCAGTGGTCTCACCCCCGCCGACGAGGAAGTGACCGACATCCTGCGCCGCTCCCGCTGCCCCGTCTTTCTGGCCGCCAACAAGGCCGATAACCCCCGCCTGCGCCAGGCCGCGCTGGAGTTCTACGCCCTGGGCCTGGGAGAGGTTTACCCCATCTCCGCCCTGCACGGCATCGGCGTAGCCGACCTGCTGGACGATGTGGTCGAGGCGTTACCCCCCTCCGAGCCAGAGGTCGAGGACGAAACGGTAAAAATCGCCATCGTTGGCCGGCCCAACGTGGGCAAGTCATCACTCTTGAACAGGCTGCTCGGCGAAGAGCGGGCCATCGTCAGCCCGATTCCCGGCACCACCCGCGACGCCATTGACACGTATCTGGAGTGGGAAGGCACGCCCATCACGTTGATTGACACAGCCGGCATCCGGCGGCGGGGCAAGATCGAACGCGGAGTGGAGCGCTACAGTGTGCTGCGGGCGCTACGGGCCATTCAGCGGGCCAACGTCGCGCTGCTGATGGTAGACGGCGTCGAGGGGATCACCGCGCAGGATGCTCACGTGGCCGGTTTCATCCTCGACGAATGGGCCAGCGTGGTGGTGTTGATCAATAAGTGGGATGCGGTAGAGAAAGATGCCCACACCATGGTGGAGTATACCAGGTGGACACGTGAGACCCTCCGCTTCCTTGACTACGTGCCCGTGCTTTTCATATCCGCGCTCACGGGGCAGCGGGTGAACAAAGTGATCCCAACGGCGCTAGCCGTGCAGGCCGCAAGATGGCGGCGCATCCCCACTGGGGAACTCAACCGGCTAGTGCACGACGCGCTGGCCCGCCACGCCCCGCCCAGCAAGCGAGGTAAACGGCTCAAGATCTACTACGCCAGCCAGCCCGGCGTGGATCCGCCGACCTTCATCTTCCACGTGAATGATCCTGACCTGGTGCACTTCAGTTACGAGCGCTACCTGGAGAACCGGCTGCGGGAGGCATGCAAGTTCCCCGGCACTCCGCTCCGGTTGGTATTCCGGCGTCGTAGCCGTCAGCCACTCGCCGCCCGCAGTTAGCCCTCGATTGTCGGCTCACTGCTATCTGCTACCGGCCGCGGGCCGGTGACGACACGGAAGCCAATGCGGTTCGAACGATGGCCGGGGTGACTGTAATCGCGTGCGAAGCAGCGTGCGTCTTCGGCGCGAAAGTTCCACGAACCCCCACACAAGTATCGAGCACCTAGATTATACACGCCTCACCGACTTGGTACAAATCGCCGGTTGTGGTATCATTGGGTCTAAAATCAAGCAAGGAGAGTATACTGAAGCATGAAGAATATCACCGTCATCGGCGTCGGCTACGTGGGGCTGGTCACCGGGGCCTGCCTCGCTGACCTGGGCAACCGGGTCGTCTGCGTAGACATCAACGAGCAGAAGATCAAAGGCCTGAAGCAGGGAGTGATGCCCATCTACGAGTCGGGCCTGGAGGAATTGGTGGCCCGCAACACCCGAGCGGGCCGACTCAGTTTCACTACCTCGTATGCCGAGGGACTTAAGGAGGCGGAATTTGTGTTTATCGCCGTGGGCACTCCGGAAGGGGTGGATGGCGAGGCCGACCTGCGCTATGTGCGCATGGCGGCGCGTTCCATCGCCGAGGTAATGGAGCACCCTATAACCATCGTGAATAAATCCACCGTCCCTGTGGGAACCGGCGACTGGGTGGCCGACATCATCCGCGAGTGTCGCAACGACGGCGTGGACTTCGCCGTGGTCTCCAATCCCGAGTTCCTGCGTGAAGGCTCCGCCATCAGCGATTTTATGTACCCCGACCGTGTCGTGCTGGGCTCGCTAAACAGGGAGGCTGCGGAAAAGGTGGCCCAGTTGTACCTCCCGCTGCGCACGACCATCATGATCACCGACCTGCGCACGGCTGAGACGATCAAGTATGCCTCTAATGCCTTCCTGGCCACGCGCATCTCGTTTATCAACGAGATTGCCAACATCTGCGAGGCACTGGGGGCCGACGTCAAGGAGGTAGCCACCGGGATGGGCTACGATAAGCGCATCGGTCACACTTTCCTCGACGCCGGTGTGGGGTACGGCGGGAGTTGCTTCCCCAAGGACGTCAAGGCACTGGCCTACATGGCCGAGATCAAAGGACAGCATCCACAGTTGCTGCACGCAGTGATAGAGATCAACACCGACCAACGCCGGGCAGTGGTGCGCAAGTTGGAGCAGGCACTGGGTAGCCTGCGAGGTAAGACAGTCGGTCTGCTGGGATTGGCGTTCAAGCCCAACACCGACGACATGCGCGAAGCCCCTTCTGCCCACATCGCCCGTATGCTGCAGACCGCGGGAGCCCGCGTGCGTGCCTACGATCCGGTGGCGATGAAGGTTGCGGCGCGGGTGGTGCCCGGTGTAGAACTGGCCGAAGACGCCTACACCCTGGCGGAGGGATGCGATGCGCTCGTCGTCGTCACCGAGTGGAATGAGTTCAAGAACCTGGACCTGGCCCGCGTCCGGGAGTCGATGAATCAGCCGGTGCTCATAGATGGACGTAACATCTATGATCCCGCGATGATGAAGGAACTGGGATTCTACTACCGGGGCATAGGCCGGGGCTACGAGAATTAGGAGACACGATGAACAAAACCAATGGCCTTATCAAAACGCAACTGCCCAACCAATTGACCGTGCTGGTCAAGGAGGCGCACGCCGCCCCGGTGGCCAGTTTCTGGGTCTGGTATCGGGTGGGGAGTCGCAACGAACACTTAGGCATTACCGGCATCGCCCACTGGGTCGAGCACATGCTCTTCAAGGGGACACAGGCATTCCCCAAAGGCGTGGCGGAAAAGGCAATTGCCCGCGAGGGCGGCGTCTTCAACGGCATGACCTGGTACGACTTCACCACCTACTTCGCCACACTGCCCGCCGACCGTATTGAGTTGGCCCTGCGTATCGAGGCTGACCGTATGGTCAACTCGCTCTTCGACCCCGACGAGGTCGCCGCTGAGCGCACCGTCATCATCAGTGAGCGGCAAGGAGCTGAAAACACCCCGAAATTTCTGCTCAATGAGGAGTTGATGGCGGCCGCTTTCCGCGTGCACCCCTACGGCACCGACACCGTCGGCCACATGTGCGACCTGGAGACGATGACCCGCGATCAACTGCACGCGCACTATCGTACCTACTACGCGCCCAACAATGCGCTGGCCGTCGCGGTAGGTGACTTCAAAGCCGACGAAATGCTGCGGCTGATCGAACATCACTTCGGCACAATCCCAGATGGTCCAAATGTCCCGTTGGTGACAGCCGTCGAGCCCCCGCAGAAAGGAGAGCGGCGCGTGATTCTGGAGGGGGATGGCAAAGTCGCTTACCTTCAGATGGTCTTCCGCGCTCCCACCGTCCACGAGCCTGACTTCTTCGCCATGACCGTGCTCGATGCCATCTTGAGCGGAGCCAGCGGTCTGGCTTTCTTCGGCGGTGGCACGACCAACAAGAGTAGCCACCTCTACAAGGTATTGGTGGCGACGGAACTGGCGACCGGCGTATCCGGCTCCCTGCTGCCGACCATTGATCCCTTTGTCTACGGCCTCTCGGCCGTCGTGCGCGCCGGCCATACGCTGGCCGAGGTAGAGGAGGCGCTGGATACGGAACTGGCGCGTGTGGCCACTGAGCCGGCTACGCCGGAGGAATTGACCAAAGCGATCAAGCAGACCAAGGCACAGTTCGCCTACTCCAGCGAATCCGTCACTGGGCAGGCACTGTGGCTGGGCTTCAGCGAAGTCTTCGCCGATCACACCTGGTTCGAGAACTACATCGCCAAACTCAGTGCCGTCACTGTCGAGGACGTGCAGCGCGCGGCACAGAAGTATCTCAAGCGGTCGAACCGCACAGTCGGATGGTACGTGCCCAAAAAGGCATAGTTTCACGTTGCAGCGTTTCAGGTTTCACGTTCCATAGCCTGAAACTTGAAACCTGTAACCTGTGAGAGGAGAGCAATGTCTATCCCTGGACCCGAGGACATCACACACTACGAATTGCCTAACGGCATCATCATATTGGTGCGTGAGAACCACAGCAGCCCATCAGCGGTCCTGAACGGCTACCTGCGCGTTGGCGGCTACGACGAACGATCGGAGCAAGCCGGGCTGTCCGCCTTCACCGCTGACGCTCTGATGCGCGGCACCGCGAATCGCACCTTCGAGCAGATTTACGAAGAGTCGGAATCGGTCGGCGCTAACGCTGGCGTCAGTGGAGGTATGCACACCACCGGCTTTGGCACCAAGAGCCTGGTCGAAGACCTGCCGCTGATGCTCAACATCCTCGCCGACGTGCTGTGCCATCCCACCTTCCCCCGCGACGAGGTCGAGAAACTGCGCGGCGAGATTCTCACCGACCTGGAGGAACGCGCCCACGACACTCAGCGCATGGCAGGTCTCACCTTCCGCGAACTGGCCTACCCTCAAGGGCATCCCTATGCCCGTAGCCTCACCGGCTACGCCGAGACGATCAGCGGCCTCAGTCGTGATGACCTGGCCGGATTCTACGCTGGCGGCTACGGCCCACAGGGGATGGTCATTGTCGTGGTAGGCGCGGTGGAGACTACCGACGCGCTGGCACAGATCGAGGATGTATTTGGTAATTGGGAAGGTCACACCTACGAACGCACTCCGCTCCCCGAGGTTTTCCGCATCACCGAGGTTCGCGAGCGCACCGTCTCCATCCCCGGCAAGACGCAATCAGACACCATCCTGGGCTATCCCGGCCCCCCGCGCACCGCGCCAGACTTCCTGGATGCGATCGTGTGCAACACTATCCTGGGTGTCTTCGGATTGATGGGCCGCCTGGGGGAGAAGGTGCGCGACGAGCAGGGGTTGGCCTACTATTCGCTCAGCCGCGTGGATGGCGGCCCTGGCCCCGGCCCCTGGAGCGTCATCGCTGGTGTCAACCCAGCCAACATCGAGCGGGCCATCGCTAGCATCCGCGCCGAGATTCGCCGCATCTGCGAGGAACCAGTGGGCGAAGAGGAGTTAGCCGACAACAAGGCTTTCATCACCGGCAGCCTGCCCCTGAGGTTGGAGACCAACGAGGGAGTAGCACAGGCCATCCTCAATATGGAGCGCTACAGCCTGGGTCTGGACTACCTGCAGCGCTACGCGGGCCTGATCAACGATATCACCATCGAGCGGGTGCAGGCCGTCGCTCGGCGCTGGCTAGACCCCGACGCTTATGCTCTCGCCATTGCCGGGCCGCCCACTGGAGAATGAGTTTCAGGTTCCAGGTTTCAGGTCTCGAGTTGGAAGAACCTGGAACCTGAAACCTGCAACATTGCAACCTGAAACCTGGAACCCGTATGGTCGTTGGAGTTGACTTGATTGAGATTCCCCGCGTCGAGCGGATGCTGGCGCGCTACGGTGACCACTTCCTGGAGCGCGTCTTCACCTCGGCCGAGATTTTGTACTGCCGGGGACGCCCACCTGAACTGGCGGCCCGCTTCGCTGCCAAGGAAGCCGTTGCCAAGGCGCTGGGCGTAGGTGTGCGGATGATAGCCCGCGATGGCATCAACTGGCAGGACGTGGAGGTCATCGGTGATGTGCGGGGCAAGCCGTTCATCCGCCTCCACGGTCGTGGCGCTGAGCGCGCTGGCGAACTCGGCCTCACCGAGTGGGCGGTCAGCCTCTCCCACACCCACGAATACGCCGTCGCCTTTGTGGTAGCACAGTAGGTGGCGCACCGCACGGGAGCAGGCGACCCCCCGCCAGGGCCGTTTTTACTTGCCCCTCCGCCGCTCCTGTGGTACACTATTGTCACGTAAACCAGACAGAGGAGTACCCCACACCATGAGCACAAACAAAGGCCGCGTTTTCTCCGGCGCCCGGCCCACTGGCCGCCAGCATCTGGGCAACTACCTCGGCGCCGTCCGCAACTACGTCGCCCTGCAGGACGACTACGACTGCGTCTACTGTGTCGTTGACCTACATGCCCTTACCACGCTCAAGGACACCGATAAGTTGCGCGACTGGACCTACGAAATGGTCCTCGACTGGCTGGCCGCCGGGATGGACCCCGAACGGGGCACCATCATCTTCGTCCAGTCCCACGTACCGCAGGTGACGGAACTGCACCTCCTGCTTTCGATGGCGACCCCCCTGGGCTGGCTCACCCGCCTGCCCACCTTTAAGGACAAGGTGCGCCAACAGCCAGACAACGTCAACTACGGACTGGTCGGCTACCCGGTGCTGATGGCCGCCGACATCACCCTGTACAAAGCAGACATCGTCCCAGTGGGGGTGGACCAGGCCCCCCACCTGGAGTTCACCCGCGAGATCGTGCGTCGCTTCAACCGCCACTTCGGCAATGTGCTGGTCGAGCCCCAGGCCAAGTTCACCGAGTTCCCTAAAGTTCTGGGCATAGACGGCCAGCAGAAGATGAGCAAGTCGCTGGATAATCACATTGAGATTACCGCCACGCCGGAGGAGATTGAGCGGCGAGTGATGCAGATGGTCACCGACCCGGCCCGCCGCTACCGCACCGACCCCGGCCACCCGGAGGTGTGCAACGTCTTCGCCCTGCACGGCTTCTTCTCCCCCGACCAGGTGGCGCAGATCGAACAAGATTGCCGCAGAGCGGCAATCGGCTGTGTGGAGTGCAAGCGGCTATTTGCCTCGAACCTGGCCAACTACTTCGCGCCCTTCCGCGAGCGGCGAGCGGCATTGGCCGCAGACCCCGACCGCGTGTGGGACATCCTAGCCGACGGTGCCCGCCGCGCCTCTATCATCGCCGCCGAGACCATCGCCGAGGCCAAGGCAGTAGTAGGATTGCCCTGAATCAGGCAATTTGTCCGCAGTGACGACTTCAGTCATTCATGGTGAGGAGCGAGCGACTGAAATCGCCACTACAAACCTTCATATCTGATCTCGACCTCGGTCGGAAAGGAGGGACTGATATGGACATCACCGTCGCTGAAGAACAAGTTTTCCGGTTGCTCCCCACACTGGACGTAGAGAAGGCGCGGGAAAAAGCCTGGGACAAGAAGACCGCCGTCTTCGGCGCCGGTCTGAGCGCCATCTTCTCACGCCCGAAGGCCGAGGAAGTCCAGATTACCTACAGCGAGTGCCGCTACGAGCCCTTCTGGCACGTCGCTTGCCACGTGCGTTACGTCTATGAGCGCATGCGCAGTTACAACGTCCCCGTTTCTGCTCCCGAGGTGCAGTTCGTGACCATTGAAGGGGAAGAGTACCAGGTCACGGCCAAGCCGCGTCAGTTCACCATCGCCGGCGTCGAGCACTGCGTCGAGGAAGCCAGTAGCGAGGTCACCTTCGATGCTGTCTCCAGCCAGGAGCGGGACTGGAAGATCTACCTTCGGTTCGGCAAGGAGCCGATCCCTGACCTGAACCAGTTCGCACCGGAGGGAAGCATCGTTGTGCCGCCCGAGGTGCGGGCCAGCGCGGTCGTGCGCCAGGTGCTCGGCTCAATGCTGCGGCCCGTCCAGGCCGACACGATCCACGAAGAACGGGTGGACGTCCGGGCAGTGGAACTGTACTTCAAGCCTGTCTACGCCTTTGAGTACCGGTGGGAACCGAAGGACAAAACGGCCGTGGCCGAGTTCGACGGGCTGACGGGGGAGATGTACACTGGAGGCGTCACCCTCCGCCAACAGGTCAAAGGTGTGCTGTCCCCGGAACTGCTTTTCGACATCGGTGTAGATGCAGTGGACTTGCTGGTACCCGGCGGGGGCATTGCCGTCAAACTAGTCAAGGCCATGGTTGACCGCCGGAGCCATGGCGCGAGCCAGGGCGAGCAGCACAGATGATTTCCAGATGGCGGACAACGACACTACCCTCACTGCCCTATGCCAGCGCGTGGTCGAGTTCGTGGCCGCCCGCGACTGGGAACAGTTTCACACCCCCAAGAACCTGAGCATCGCCATCGCCGTCGAGGCCGCCGAACTGATGGAACACTTCCAATGGCTCACCCACGAGCAGGCGGCGGCCGCCCTGCAGGACGAAGCGAAGAAAGCCACCGTGGCCGACGAACTGGCAGACGTGCTCATCTACGCGCTTAGCCTGGCGAACGTGCTGGGCGTGGACGTGAGCACGGTGGTGTTGAACAAATTGGAGCGGAACAAGCGACGCTTCCCTGTCAAAGAGTGGCGGGGACGTGCACGAGGAGTCGGAGATGCGGGCAGTCATACAGCGGGTTAGTCGGGGTTCAGTAAGCGTCGAGGGCAAGGTCGTCGGCGCTATCGGGCGGGGTGTCGTCGTGCTGGTGGGCATCACCCACAACGACACGGAAGAACAGGCCAAGTGGCTGGCGCGCAAGGTCGCTGGCCTGCGTATCTTCGAGGACAGCGCGGGCAAGATAAACGCCGGCCTGCTCGATGTGGACGGCGCGGCGCTGGTCATATCCCAATTCACGCTCTACGCCGACTGCCGCAAGGGCCGCCGTCCCAGTTTCACTGCTGCTGCCCCGCCGGAGGTGGCCGAACCGCTGGTGGAGCACTTCACCCAAACCCTGCGGGACCACGGTGTGCCTGTCGAGACCGGCATCTTTGGCGCACACATGCAGGTGAAAATCCACAACGATGGCCCCGTGACCATTTTGTTGGAGCGGTAGTACAGCGAGGTTGATATGTCCCCATCCAGCGTCGAAATCGTGCCAGTCCAGGATCAGCGGAGCCGCGAGCGCTTCGTGCGCTTCGCGTGGCAGATTTACCGTGCAAAGGACCGCGATGATCCTCTGTGGGTGCCCCCGCTTATTCGCAGCCAATTACACAGTCTCGACCCACAGCGGGGGTCGTTCTTCCGCTATGGCGAGGCTGCCCTGTTCCTGGCCCGGCGCGATGGGCGGGACGTGGGCCGCATAGCGGGCTGGATCAACCACCGTGCCAACCGGTTCCTGAACGAGAAAGCCGCTGGGTTCGGCTTTTTCGAGACTTTCAACGACTACGAAGTCGCCCAGGCACTGTTGGACGTTGTGTGTGATTGGGCTCGTGGGCAGGGAACGGAAACCATCCGTGGCCCGTTTTATTTCTCGATGGACGATTCGCCCGGCGTGCTCATTGAGGGCTTCGACCATCCACCGGTGCTGCTGTGCGGTCATAGCCCACATTATTACGCGGACCTGATTCAGCGGTATGGGATGACAAAGTATCGGGACGCCTATGCCTACTGGCTGAACCTGCTTGTCTTCAAAGGGGACGTCGCTAACCTGCCGCCCAAGATACTGCGCGTGGCAGAAGCCGTGCGTCGCAGAACTGGGGTTCAGGTCCGTGCTATGCGGATGGAGGACTGGAACGCGGAGGTAGCGCAAGTGATGCACCTGATCAACGAGGCGATGGGCTATATGCGTAACCACGTGCCGATGGACGAACGAGAGTTCATTCGCTTCATCGAGGAACTGCGGCAGGTGATTGATCCCGACCTGGTCTTCTTCGCCGAGATAGATGGCCAGCCGGTCGGGTTTTCCGCAACGATACCCGACGTAAACCAGGCACTCAAAAGTGCCAATGGACGTCTCTTCCCATTAGGTTGGCTCCGACTGTGGTGGGGTATGCGCCGCATTGACGTAGCCAGTCTGAAATTGCTGGCTGTGGTGGAGGAATACCGCTCACGGGGACTGGATTCGTTGCTTTATCTGGAGACGACGCGGGCGCTCTTGCGCAAGGGATACACCTGGCTCGACATGTCACTCACTGCCGAGCATAACGTGATGATCAATCGCCTCGTCCAGAACCTGGGCGGGCAGCGGTACAAGATGTACCGTACCTACTATATGCCTCTGGTGTCGTAACACCCGGCGGGCTTCCAGACGTAGCGGCGGCCATCCTGCGTAGATCGGATGGCCACCGTTTTGTTGCTTGAAAGAGGTAAGGTGAACCCCCCTTCCACTGGAAGATGCCAACGCCCAGGTGGATCGATTGGATCATAGGGCCAGTACAGTTACGACTAGCCCAACCCCCAAGCCCAGCGCCAACGTATTGGATGCCCTTAAGACAGCTTCATAGAACCAGAAATGAGGAGGTAACCACTATGGCCAACAGGCGGCCTTTGGGGCGAAAAACGGCATATCTGCGGGACAAGTTCGTCCGGAAAGACAAACCTCTTGTCGCTGCAACCCACAAATATGCAAACCCTGTTGTGATTGCTCACGAATGGTTGAGCAGGCAAGGTGAGGTTGCTGGGAAGCCTACGTCTGGTCATTCGCACGGCTTGACGCGACCATGAGACTAAGCACCAATACCCCCAGGCAGGTGCCCAACATCATACCAGCAAAGACACTAATTGCAATAGTCCAGAACATCACGTCACCTCATTCGGCAATGGTCAGCCGCATTGGCTGGATTGTTCACAGACATTGTACCATAGACGTCGTCCGAAACGCAATGGTATTTTTGTCCTATTACCGCTTTGTTGTAGAAACAGCACAGTAACCGTTCATGGGAACGAGCCCAGCGCCGGTCGAGTAGGAACGACTTGTGTTGAGCCTGTCGAAACAAGCGACGTATCGAGACCAAGCGGGTTATGCATACGGCCTCGCTCGCTTGATTTCGATACGCTGGTTTCGATACGCTACGCTCATCGCCTGCCGGTGCTTCCTACCGGCGCGGCTGCTTCGTCGCTGGCTTCGGCCCACGTCCCAACAGATACTCGACCCACGGACACAGCATCTCTGCGCTGGGCACACCCCTGGCCCGCGCTAACAACTTTCCTTGGTGGAAGAACAGAAACTGCGGCAGTGTTTCTACGTTGTAGCGTGCCCGTGCCTGTGGGGCATCGGCCACCTCCAGTTTCACCACCAGCGCCTCGCCTGCGTACTCGTGAGCAGTCTGCTCCAGCACAGTGTTGAGTTGCTGGCGCGGATTCTCCCGTGCCGACCAGAAGATCGCTACGACCGGTAGGGGGGCTTGTAGCACTGCCCGCTCAAAACTTGCGTCGTTGGCAGTGATGGGTGTATCGTACTGTACCATCCTGATCTCCTTGCTCCGAATAATGTGGCAATTATAGACGTTCTGCCCAGACTTGACAACCCCTCAGATTAGGATATAATATAATTTATATTTTGTAAGGAGGTCTGACATGCGCACTGCAAAGTTCATCGCTAGCGTGCCCCCGCTCCGCGGTAGCAGCGGGGATCGGATGCTGCTTTGTCGCAGTGCGCCTGATTGAGAGTTGACATAAAGTCACTACAGACCGTGGGCGCACGCGACGCCCACGGTCTTTCTGTTTATCTCACTCCAGCACCCTGTCGAGGCCGTGGGCACAGTCCACGGCTTTTTTGTGCCTTGATCAGGAGTACAACCATATAAACCATGACCAATGATCAAATGATACCGACGCTCATCATTGACGCTGACGACACGCTGTGGGAAACCGAGGTCTACTATAAACAGTGCAATGCTGCTTTTACAGAACTGATGGTGGCTCAAGGCTTTGGGCGGGAGGAAGCGGAGCACACTGCGGGTGAAGTGGAGCACGAGCGCGTGCTTCTGGTGGGCTACGGCCCGATTGAATTCGCCCGTAGCCTGGTCATCGCCTACCAGCACCTGTGCAAGAGCCACGACCGGCCCGTCAAGGACGAAGTGTCGGATAGGGTGTGGGAGATCGGGCAGGCGGTGATAGGGTATCCCATCGTGCTGCTCGACGGCGTGGCAGAGACCCTGGCCCGGCTCAGCGATCGTTGCCGCCTGCTCCTGCTGACCAAGGGGGATCAGCAGGTGCAGGAGAGCAAACTGGCGCGGTCGGGCCTGGGGCATCTCTTTGACAGGGTGCACGTGGTGCCGGAGAAGGACACTGAGGTGATTCGGGAACTGTTGGTCCGCTATGGGCTGCAGCCGGAGCAGACCTGGATGGTCGGCAACAGCCCGCGCTCCGACATAAACCCTGCGCTGGAGGCGGGTATCGGCGCCATCTACGTACCACATCCGAACACCTGGCGTATGGAGCAGGAAGAGGTTGCCGAGCCAGAGCGGGTGATCATTCTGAATGGCTTCGGGGAACTAGCAGCGTTGTTTCCCGAAGACAAAAGGAGGCAGAAAGCATGATTCGAGCGTTCGTATTCGACTTCGGCGGTGTGCTGGTGCAGGGAGCGCACGCGCAATGGTATTACAACCTGGCGGAGCGGCTGGGTTTGCCGATTGAGCATTGGATGGAAACACTATATGGGCCGGCCTGGAAGGATGCCTATACTGGCCGCATTGGTTGCTTCCGCTGGATAGTCCCGGCTCTGGAGATCATCCCGCGTGTATACTACGGTGCGCGGTGGTTGCACAGGGAAGTCGTGGACATCGTAGAACGATTGGGCGACCACTATCGAATCGGGCTGCTGAGCAATGCCAGCAGCCGGCTCGAACGCTGGCTGGTAGACCCACTTGGCATCCGCTATCTCTTTGACGCCGTCGTCATCTCGGCTATTGAGGGGGTGGCTAAGCCTAACCCACTTGCCTTCGAACTGGCGTTGCAGCGGTTGGGAGTCGCGCCACACGAGACGTTATTCGTGGATGATCTGACCAGCAACACGGCAGCCGCAGCCAGCCTGGGAATGGATACCATCACATTCACCACACCGCCGGACTTGCGCTATCAAATCGAACGCAGGGGACTGTTATGACCATCCGCGCGTTTATCTTCGACTATGGGGGTGTGCTGATGCGGACCGTCAACCCCGTTCCCCGCCGTGAACTGGAGCAGCAGTTCGGGCTGCCGCTGTTCGAAAGCCCGCTCTGGGACGACGTCCGGCTGGGCCGCATCAGCAACGCCGAGTTCTGGGCCGATGTGGGGCGGCGGCTGGGGCTGGATACCGAGGCCACGGCAGAGTTTCGGCACGCCTTCCGGGCTGGTGACCGGCTTGACGAGGAACTGGTGTCTCTCATCCGCCACCTGCGCGATGAAGGCTACCGCACTGGACTGCTCAGCAACGGCCCGGCCAGCCGGCCCCGGCATCTGGAGCAACTGGGCATTGCCGGCGACTTCGACGCGATCATCGTCTCCGGTTGCGAGGGGCTGCTGAAGCCTGACCCTGCCATCTTTGAACTGGCGTTGGAGCGGCTGGGTGTGGCGGCAGAGGAGACGGTCTTTGTGGACGACTCACGGATGAACGTAGTCGCAGCCCGGCAGATCGGGCTCCACGCCACGCGCTTCCGTGGGTTTGCGTCGCTGCGCAAATGGCTACAGAGTCTGGGCGTGCCTATCCCCGATCCCCCTATTGATCCCTTGCCCGACGTCCGCGCCGTCATCTTCGACTGGGGCGGCGTGATGGAGAGGCTGCCGGACGAGGCGCACATCGCGGCGTGGGAACGGCGGCTGGCACTGGAGCCGGGTACGTTGCCGGAGGTGCTATGGGGGGAGGTATGGCGCCAACTGTCGGTCGGCGCCATCACCAACGACGACGCCATGCAGCACATCGCCGACCGACTGGGCCTCCCCGACGCGGAGACGGCGAACCGTTTCCTCGATGAATTCTACGCTGGCGACCGGTTCAACCCGGAGGTAGTCGCCGCGGCTCGTGCTCTGCGGGGTCGCTACAAGGTTGGGTTGCTGACCAATGCTTCGCCCGGTCAGGACGACCGGATTCGCGAGCAGTTCGGGCTCGACGTGTACGCCGAGTTCGACGCCTACGTCAACTCCGCCTACGTCGGCCTGCGCAAGCCCGACCCGGCCATCTTCCACCTGACACTGGGCCAACTTGACATCACACCTCAGCAGACAATCTTCCTGGACGACGGCTTGCGCAACGTGGACTCCGCCCGCGAGTTGGGCATCCACACGGTGCAGTTTGTTGACCCGGCTGCATCGCTGGCGGAGTTGGAGGCACTGCTGGGACATCCGATAACGCGGATTTCAGGACATTAACGGATTACGGACTTACGAATTTACGAACATACGAATCCTGCGAGGTTTGTTCACCATGTTGGCATCTACTGCACTGCCCAAGTTTGACTTCAAAAACGCGGTCTCCGACAATCGCCTGGTGGGATTGTGGCGCATGCTGACCGGCTTTCGCCTGACCTACCTGGGGGCAGTGCTCAGCGTGGGTGTGGTGGCCGCTCTCCGAACAGGCAACTATCTGCTGCTGCGCTATTTTGTGGACGATGTTTTGGGACAGGGGGAATTTGGTCGCACCTTGCCGCTGATCGCGCTGAGTTTTGTGGGCCTGGCGTTGGTTCAGGGCATGTTCTCCTTCCTCAGCGGACGGTGGGCTGCCCGGACAGCGGAGGGGATCACGCGGCGCCTGCGCGACTACCTGTACGACCACATCCAGCGACTGTCGTTTACTTACCACGACAAGACCCAGACCGGCGAACTGATCCAACGTGCCACCTCGGACATGGATGCTGTGCGCCGGTTCTTTGCCGACCAGGCCATCGGCATGGGGCGTATCGTGCTGCTCTTTGGAATCAATTTCGCTGCGTTGTTAAACTTGAACACACACCTGGCCCTGCTTTCGATTGTGATCGTGCCGCTGATCGTGATCATGTCGGCCTTCTTCTTCAAGAAGGTCTCAAAGGCGTACGAGGCCTTTCAGGAGCAGGAGGCTAAACTTTCCACGACCTTGCAGGAGAATCTGACCGGCGTGCGGGTGGTCAAGGCATTCGCCCGGCAATCCTATGAGCACGATAAGTTCGAGCAGGATAACTGGGAACAGTTCCTGCGCGGACGGCGGCTGGTAACGATGCACTCACTATTCTGGCCGCTCTCGAACATCCTGTGTGGCGCACAGATGTTGGGGGGCTTCTGTGCCGGTGCGCTGATGGCTTTGAACGGCACGATCACGGTGGGCACCTACCTGGCTTACGCCGGCCTAGTCGTGTGGATCATCTGGCCGATGCGCAACCTGGGCCGATTGATTGTGCACATGTCCACTGGACTGGTTTCCTATGGGCGGGTGATTAAATTGATCAAGGAAGAGCGCGAGCCCCTGGACACAGGCTCCTACACGCCTTATGATAACGTGCACGGGGAGATTGTTTTCCGTGACGTCCGCTTTGAGTACGACGGCGCGGACGGTGCGGTGCTGAACGACATCAGTTTCCGGTGCGAGCCAGGGCAGGTCGTGGCTTTGCTCGGTTCGACCGGCTCGGGCAAGACGTCGCTGGTCAACCTCCTACCCCGCTTCTACGAGTACAATAGCGGCAGTCTGACTCTCGATGGAGTGGAATTGAAGGAGTATCCGCGTCACTTCCTGCGCCAGCAGATCGGCATCGTCGAGCAGGAGCCGTTCCTGTTCTCCCGCACCATCCGTGAGAACATTACTTACGGGGTCGGGCGGGAGGTCTCCGACGAGGAAGTCGAAGCCGCCGCCCGGGCCGCGGCTATCCACGACGTGATCGAGTCGTTTCCTGGTGGGTACAACACGTTGGTCGGCGAGAGGGGGGTCACGCTCTCGGGTGGGCAGAAGCAGCGCGTTGCCATTGCCCGCACGCTGCTCAAAGACCCGCGCATCCTCATCCTGGACGATGCCACTTCGTCGGTGGACACGGAGACCGAGGGGCTGATCCGCGCAGCGATGGAGCGGTTGATGCATGGTCGCACTTCCTTCATCATCGCCCACCGCGTCCAGAGTCTGATGAACGCCGACCTGATCCTGGTGCTCGACCAGGGCCAGATCGTGCAGCGAGGCACGCACAGCGACTTGATGGCGCAAGAGGGCATCTACCGCCGAATTTACGACATGCAGGCCCGCATTGAGGACGAGTTGGGGAAAGAGATAGCCGGTGCCACCCTCCCGCAGGCTGCATGAGATGTTGTGGCGAGAAAAGCGCCCGGGTTCGGGTGTTACCCGCTGATCGGGGCAGTTTTCAAGCCTGCGGGAGGGTAGAGAAGGAGATAGCCAGTGTCGCACTTTGAGTTTGAAGAAGAAGAATTTACGACCCAGTTCAGCGGCCAGACAGTCCTTCGTATCCTGGCTCAGACCAAACCGCATTGGCCGTGGCTGGTCGGCTTTCTGGTAGCCGTCGCGTTTGTGTCGGCGATGGACTCATACTTTACCTTCATCAGCAAGCGGATCGTGGACGAGGGTATCCTGGCAGGCGACAAGGAAACACTTATCCGGCTCGTCACTCTGTACGGCTCACTGATCGTCGTGCAGGCTGTGGCCGTCTTTGCTTTCATCTTCCTGACCGGCATCCTGGGGGAGCGCATCCGGTACGACCTGCGGAAAAAGATGTTCAACCACCTGCAGGAGTTGTCCTTCTCCTACTTCGACCGGACGCCGGTGGGCTGGATTATGTCGCGCGTCACATCCGATTCGAGTCGTATGGCCGAGTTGGTGACCTGGGGGCTGTTGGACGTCACCTGGGGCTTTATGAACATCGCCACGGGCGTCTACTTTATGATGATCATCAACTGGCGGCTGGCTCTCGTGGTGTTCGCCACCATCCCGGTACTGGTGGTCGTGGCAACCCAGTTCAGGAAAAAGATCATCGTGGAGTACCGGAAGGTGCGCAAACTCAACTCGAAGATCACCGGCGCTTACAACGAGAACATCCAGGGCGTGCGCGTGGTGAAGGCGCTCTGCCGGGAGAAGGAGAACCTGCGCGAGTTCGGCGAACTCACGGATGAGATGTACAATGCCTCCTACCGGGCGGCGTATCTGTCGGCGCTGTTCCTGCCGATGGTGCAGTTGATCAGCGCGGTAGCGTTGGGCAGCATCGTCTGGTACGGTGGTCTGCAGGTGCAGGTGGGCGGTCTGACCATCGGTGGCATCCAGGCGTTCGTCGGGTACGTCACTTTCATGCTCTGGCCGGTCCAGGACCTGGCCCGCGTCTACGCCGAGATGCAGCACACCATCGCCTCGGCCGAGCGCGTCTTCTCGCTCATTGACGCGGTGCCCGACGTGACCGACCGGCCGGGGGCGGTTGATCCAGGCACCATCCGGGGCGACATCGAGTTCGACCACGTGGACTTCTGGTACGAGGAGGACAACCCGGTGCTGCAGGACTTCACGCTGAAGGTGAAACGCGGCGAGACCATCGCGCTGGTCGGGCCGACAGGCGGGGGTAAGTCTACTATCGTCAACCTGGTGTGCCGCTTCTACGAGCCGACGCAGGGCATCATCCGCATCGGCGAGCGGGACTATACCGAACTGTCGCTGCACAGTATCCAATCGCGGATCGGGGTGGTGTTGCAGACGCCGCACCTCTTCTCCGGCACCACCCGCGAGAACATCCGCTACGGGCGGCTGGACGCCGGCGACGAGGAAGTCGTCGAGGCGGCAAAACTGGCCGGCGCCCACGATTTCATCGTCACGCTGGAAAAGGGCTACGACGAAGAGGTGGGCGAAGGCGGCGTGCTGCTTTCGGTTGGACAGAAGCAGTTGGTCAGCCTGGCGCGGGCGATTCTGGCGCGGCCGGAGATCTTTATCATGGACGAGGCCACGTCGTCGGTTGACACGCTCACCGAGGCCCTGATCCAGAAGGGGATGGAGGCACTGATGCAGGACCGCACCAGTTTCGTCATCGCCCATCGCCTTTCGACGATCAAGCGGGCCGACCGCATCCTGGTCATCGGGGACGGGCGCATCACAGAGATGGGCAGCCACGCGGAACTGTTGCACGCCGAGGGACACTATTACCGGCTGTACACGCAGCAACTCCGGCGCGAGTTGGAGCAGGAGTACGATGTATTCAAAGCGCCCCGTTGATTCTGGTCCACGCTGGCATTGCACACATGGACATGTGGCTCACAATCCTGGCAACTATCTGGATAATAGCATATCAAGTTTTTGTAGCATCTCGGCCACTGTTGCTGCCGGTAAAGTATCTGCTAATTTGGCCTTGCGGGCGCGCCAATCCAGGCTTTTGACCTGGTCAGCCAAGATTACTCCGGTGACAGCCAAACCATTGGGTATTCGCACTTCAAATGGGTAACCCTTGATTTGACTTGTGATAGGACAGAGAATAACCAATCCCACCTTGCCATTGTAGGCGGCGGGTGAGAGCACTACAGCGGGTCGCCGTCCCGCTTGTTCATGCCCCGCCTGTGGGTTCAAGGTAATCCAGATGACATCACCACGTTCAGGAATGTATGTCATGAAACTTACCACGCTTCTCTTCCTACCGCGGGGCCAGTTTCGATTTCACCGTGCAAGTTGTCTTCGTTTACTTGCGCTAACAGGTGTTCGAGGGTCAAGACTGGCTCGACGACCGGTGTGACGACCAACTTGCCATCAACCAGCGTAATCTCGACCGGCGAATTACGCTGTAGTCCGATTTCAATTGCAAAGGGTTTGGGAAGCCGTAGGGCCAGGCTGTTGCCCCATTTCTGCACTTGCGTTCTCATAACCATGTCTCCTTTTACGTATCTACTAAGAAGATACACCGGCTTTTGGTTTTTGTCAAGCCAATGAGAGAAAGGTGAGAGCGGAGGGCTACCATTTGCGAGATCATTGATACTTTTCCAGCGTTCCTGGCCTATTGGACAAAAGCACAGAACAAACCGGTAGACGCACAGGTAGAGACCTGGGCAGCGGACTATATGTCGCAGTGGCCAGAACTGCTGGAAAAACAACTGGACGACTATGCCAGCCAGGACGAGGATTGGCGGCAGATTGCGCGAGAGAGAGTCTTCCCGTTCCTGGGCGATAGACTGCCGACGATGAAGGTGGCTCACAAGAACCTGCTGGAGATATGTGAGCCAACCTACTCAACTGCCCAGGAAGTGCTGGGATTCGAGAGTGATGTGATATTCGTCATCTACGTCGGCATCGGCTGCGGCGCAGGATGGGTGACGCGATTTCACGACTCGCCGGCTGTGCTGTTTGGGCTGGAAAACATCGCCGAGTGCGGCTGGAGCCAGCCCCAGGCAATCACCGGTCTGGTCGCCCACGAAACTGGTCATCTCGTGCATGAGCATTGGCGGGCGCAACACAGACAGGCTGAAGGCTCCGGTCCCTGGTGGCAACTCTACTGCGAGGGATTCGCGCAACGGTGCGAACACGTCATTCTTGGCCGGGACACCTGGCATATGCGGGGCGGCAATTACGGCGATGATTGGCTCGATTGGTGTCAAAAGCAAGAGAGTTGGCTGGCTGCCGAGTTCCTGAGACTGATGGACGAAGGGGAATCAATCCGTCCGTTCTTCGGCTCGTGGTTCGAGATCCGTGACCGGAAACAGTGTGGGTATTTCCTGGGGCATGAACTCATCAGGCAATTGGAAACAAGTATGAGCCTGAGAGAGATTGCCTTGTTGGATAGCAAAGATGCCAGGTTGAGGCGTGAGTTGGAGAAACTCGCTGGGAGGTGCGCGTGAGATTGCCGATCCGCTAATGTCCTGCAATCCGTGTTCTCAATGGAGTAACATTATGATCGCCGTAAACCTGGATCGCGTAAGCGTCACCTACATCTCGGAACCGGTTTTTGAAAACCTCTCGTGGGAAATCCACGACGACCGCTGTGTGGGGTTGATCGGGCCGAACGGCTGTGGCAAGAGCACGTTGTTGCGTCTCATTGCTGGCGAGTTGACCAGCGACACTGGTTTCACTGTCCGCCGCAAGGGGCTGACCATCGGCCACCTGCACCAGGAGCCCCGGTTGGAACCGGGGCGCACTGTGTGGCAAGAGGCGTTGGACGCTTCGACTGAACTGGCCCGTGTTGAGGGGGAACTGGCCCGTATTGAGGCCCAATTGGCCGACCCGGCTGTCTACGGGGATGAGAAAGCGCTGACGCGGGTGCTAGAGCAGCAGGCGCGGTCGCTGGACGAGTACACGCAACTCGGTGGCCCGGGCTACGAGGGGCGCGTCCGCTCGACGTTGCGCAGTCTGGGATTCACCAACGCCGACTTCGACCTGCCGGTGGAAGCGCTCAGCGACGGCCAGAAGAAACTGGTCGGTCTGGCCAGGTTGCTGGTCACCCAACCCGACCTGCTCTTGTTCGACGAGCCTGACAACCATCTGGACCTGAAAGGTAAAGCATTTCTTGAGCGGTTCATTCGCGGGTATAATGGAGCCGTCATCATCGTCTCCCACGACCGCTACCTGCTGGACCTGGTGGCGGACGAGATCGTCGAACTGGAGGATGGCCGGCTGACGCACTACCCGGGCAATTATTCCGAGTACGCCTTCGAGAAGCAGATGCGCTTGTTGCGACAACAGCAGATCTACCAGGCGCAGCAGAAGGAAATCACGCGGCTGGAACAGGCCGCCAAGCGGCTGCTGACCTGGGGCAAAGTATACGACAACGAGAAGTTCTCCCGGCGCGGACGGAACATCCTCAAGCGCCTGGAAAAGATAGAGCGCATCAAGCGGCCTACGCTGGAGCGCAAGCGCATGGGGCTGGAACTCAACGGCTGGCGCGGCAGCAACAAGGTGTTGGAGGTCGTGGACCTGGACAAGGTGTTTCCAAGACAGCGCGACGAAACGATTATCCTGACCGGGCTCAATCTGCTCTTGTGGCGAGGTGAGCGGGTGGGGATGGTCGGACCCAACGGGGCTGGCAAGTCGCTCCTCTTCCGGCTCATCCTCGACCAGGAGACGCCTAGCGGTGGCAAGATTAAAATCGGGCCGAGCGTCAAGATTGGCTACTACGCCCAGGAGCACGAGACGCTCGACTACACGCGGACGTTGATTGACACGGTGCGGCAGGCGGCGAGACTCTCGGAAGAGGGAGCGGTGCGCTTCTTGTCCCGCTTTCTCTTCAGTTACGAGCAGTCTCGGGGATTGGTGGCGGACTTGTCGGGCGGGGAGCGGAGTCGCTTGCATATGGCCTTGCTGATGCTCTCAGACGCCAATTTCCTGCTGCTCGACGAGCCGACCAACAACCTGGACATCCCTTCCGCCGAAGTGCTTGAAGACGCCTTGGCCGATTTTGAGGGAACGGTATTTGTGATCTCCCATGACCGGTATTTCCTCGACCGGGTGGCGGATCGCATTGTGGAGTTGGACGAGGGAGCGCTGACCGAGTATCTCGGCGGCTACAGTGACTACCAGGCAGCGAAAGCAAAGACTTCGTGAGCAAGAGATGCGACTTTCAGACGCAACCCGGATTGACCAGGCAACTGGCAGATTCTTGAAAGGAAAAGAAGCACAGGTTATGGATCAACTACTCTATGCATCGTCCACAACACTGGCACAGCACATTCGCGCCAAAGATGTCTCTTCGGAAGAGATAGTCAACGCCTGTCTTCAGCGTATTGAGGTGGTCAATCCCCAGCTCAACGCCGTCGTGCAACTGACGGCAGATACCGCCCGCACTCAGGCCCGCGAAGCCGATGCAGCCCTCGCCCGGGGAAAGATCAAAGGGCCACTCCACGGCGTCCCTTTTACGGTCAAGGACGTCTTTGATACAGCGGGGGTTATCTCCGCAGTGGGTATCGAGGAACGCGCCTCGTATGTGCCTGAGCAGGATGCGGTTGTCGTGGCGCGTATGCGGGCTGCCGGAGCGATTTTGCTTGGTAAGACCAACTGCCCCCCGTGGGGCGCCGGCGGTGAGAGCGACAATCCGGTCTATGGGCGGACGAACAATCCTTATGACCAGACGCGCACCCCAGGCGGTAGCAGTGGTGGGGAGGCAGCCATCATCGCGGCGGGAGGATCGCCATTGGGCCTCGGCAGCGACTCAGGGGGAAGTATTCGCGTACCTGCCCATTTCTGCGGTGTTGCTGGTCTTAGACCAACTGTCGGGCGCGTACCGAACACGGGTGTCTTCAATCATCCTGGCGGATTGAGCGATCTTCGAACGCAAATTGGCCCGATGTCGCGCTTCGTGGAAGACTTGGGACTGGCCCTGTCAGTTATCTCTGGGGTAGACTGGCGCGACTCGGGGGTCATCCCGATGCCGCTTGGTGATCCAAAGGCCATTGACATCGAGGGACTGCGCGTCGCGTTCTACATAGATGATGGGATCGCCACACCTACTCCTGAGACGGCCGATCTGGTGAGCACGACTGCAAGCGTGCTTGCCGGGGCGGGCCTCTTCGTCGAGGAGAGACGCCCAGGCCGAATAGACGCATCGCTTGATATTTCGCGCCGCTACTGGCGACAAAGCGAACTGAACGGCGAGAAGATTGAGCAGTTGATGACCGAGTGGGACAGCCTCCGCTGCACCTTGCTCTCGTTCATGGAAAACTATGATGTACTCCTCTGCCCGGCTTGCTACAGTCCGGCTGTGCCCCACGGCACCATGCAAGATATCGAGTTCAGTTATGCCTTGCCCTACAGCCTGACCGGATGGCCATGTGTGGTTGTTCGCGCTGGCACATCGCCTGAGGGCTTGCCCATCGGCGTGCAGGTGGTGGCCCGTCCCTGGCGCGAGGATGTGGTTTTGGCGGTGGCTCAGCAAATCGAGACAGCATTGGGCGGCTGGCAGCGTCCACCGATCTAACACGACGGAGAAATATATGGGTAAGAAGAAAGAAGCACCTATCGAGAAAGTACGCATCATCGGCATCTTCGCCCACGTGGACGCCGGCAAGACGACCACGTCGGAGGCGATTCTGTACTACGCGGGGCGCATCCACCGCGTCGGCAGCATTGACGAAGGCACGACGCAACTGGATTGGATGGAGCAGGAGCGGGAGCGCGGCATCACGATCACCGCCGCCGCCACCGCCTGCCACTGGCAGGGCCATCGCATCAATCTGATTGACACCCCGGGCCACATTGACTTTACCGCCGAAGTGGTGCGCTCCATCCGTGTCATTGACGGCGCGGTGATCCTGCTGTGCGGCGTCGGCGGTGTCGAGCCGCAGACCGAGGCGGTCTGGAGGCACGCCGACCGCGAGAATCTGCCGCGCATCATCTTTGTCAACAAACTCGACCGGCTGGGCGCCGACTTCGAGCGCGTGCTGGGCGAGGTTCACGAGCAACTCACGCCACACGTCGTACCGCTGCAACTCCCCATCGGCCACGAAGGCGCGTTCAATGGCATCGTGGACCTCATCGGCCAACGGGCATTGATCTGGCGCGATGGGCAGGAAGCAGGAGGCAGGAAGCAGGAAGCAGCCAGTGCAGATGATCCGGTTGTGGAGCCGATTCCACCCTCGATGCAGGCCCAGGTTGCCTCGGCCCGTGCGTCGCTGCTGGACGCCATCTGCGAGACAGACAACACACTGCTGGAGCAACGGCTGGCGGGGCTCGAACCCGACGCGGCGGCACTTCAGGCCGCGTTGCGCCGTGCCACCATCGCTGGCAAACTGGTGCCGGTGCTGTGCGGTGCCTCGCGCAAGCGCATCGGCGTGCAACCGCTGCTCGACGCCGTCGTCGCCTACCTGCCATCGCCGGTGGACCTGCCTCCCGTGCTGGGCACTGTCCCCGGCAGCAAGGCTTCCCCCCTCGCAGGGGGGACTGAGGGGGGTACGGAGGAGATTGTCGAGCGGCCAGACGATCCCGCTGCCCCCTTGTGTGCCGCCGCCTTCAAGATCGTCACTGATCCACACGTGGGGCATCTGACCTGGGTGCGCGTTTTCTCCGGCCGCCTGAAGGTCGGGGAGATGGTCTACAATCCGCGCGCCGACGTGGAGGAGCGGGTGGGACGCATCTACCGCATGCACGCCAACCGGCGCGAGCAAGTGGACTATATGGCAGCCAGCGATGTGGTGGCGCTGGTAGGCATCAAGTCGGCCATCACCGGCGACACGCTCTGCGACCCAGCCCACCCCATCGAGTTGGAGACGTTCAAGTTCCCAGAGCCAGTCATCGCGGTGGCGCTGACGCCAGCCTCCGACGGCGAGGGCGACAGATTGCGCCAGGCCGTGGCACGGCTGTCCGCCGAGGACCCCACGCTGATCAGTCGCTTCGACCCGGAGACGGGCGAGGAGACGCTGGCCGGGATGGGTGAACTGCACCTGGAGATCGCCGTGGACCGGTTGCGAACCGAGTTCGGCATTGTCCCGCAGGTAAGCCCGCCGCAGGTCTCCTACCGCGAGACGATACGCCAGGGAGCCGAGGCGACCGGCATCTACAAGAAGCAAACTGGCGGCCACGGCCACTTCGCCGAGGTGCGCCTGCGCGTCGAACCGCTGGAGCACGGGGAGGGGGTCGTCTTCGAGAACGAGGCTCCCCCATCCGAGTTTCCCCGCGACTTTGTGCGTCCCACAGAGTTGGGCGTGCGCGACGCGCTGGAGAAAGGCATCATCGCCGGCTACCCGGTCACCGACGTGCGCGTGACGCTACTGGGCGGCAAGTTCCACGAGGTGGACTCGGCGGCAATGGACTTTCAGATCGCGGGCTCAATGGCAGTACGGCAGGCAGTGCGCCGCGCCCGCCCCGCGTTGCTCGAGCCGATAATGCACGTAGACATCAACGTCGGCGAGGAGCACCTGGGGGCTATCATGGCCGACATCGGCCGGCGGCGGGGGAGCGTGAACGCGATGCGCGTGCGGGGCAGTATGCGCAACGTGGACGGTGAGGTGCCGCTGGCCGAGGCGCGGGGCTACGCGACCGACCTGCGCAGCCTCACCCAGGGCCGGGGCACCTTCACGCTGGAGTTCCGCCGCTACGACTTCGTGCCTGACGGGATCGCCGAGCAGATTATCAAGCAGCGCCGGGCGGAGGGGAAGATTCCGAAGCGATAACCTTGTGGGAGGAGGTAAGATGGACCAAGCCGCAGTGGCTTACGAGCAGTTGATAGAAAGGTTCGTCAAGTGGGCTCAAACCCAGCCTGACATCCGCGCTGCCCTTGTTATAGGCTCGCGGGCTTGGGCCGACCGCCCCGCTGACGAATGAGCAGACCTGGACATTGCCGTCATCACCACCGACCCAGGGCGCTACCTGTCAGAGACCGATTGGTTGGAAAACATCGGCAATCCCTGGATCACCTTTCTCGAAAGGACGGCGACGGGAGATGAAATGGAACGTCGCGTCCTGTTCGAGGGTGGACTCGACGTTGATTTCGCCCTCATCCCTCAAAGAAGAGTTCAGCAACTTGCGTACTTGCTGCGGGTCCGAAAGCGTTTTCCGCAAATACTGGCCTGCTCCCCAAGGCCAAGGTCCGGCAGATTGGGCAAGGGATTACCGATTTCTCCGATACCCTCCGCCGAGGGACACGTGTACTTCTGGACAAAGATGGAATAGCGGCCCATTTGGCGCTAGTCACCACCGAAACTCCGTCCCCTCGTCCACCGACGCAATCCGAGTTTCTTGAGGTCATCAACGACTTTTGGTATCACACTGTCTGGACAGCGAAGCATCTACGGCGTGGTGAGTTATGGTGGGCCAAGTCGAGCTGCGAATGTATATGAAGCACCTGTTGCTCCGGATGATAGAGTGGCACACCCGTGCAACAAACGGCTGGGATTACGACACTTGGCATCATGGCCGTTTTCTGGAACGATGGGCAGACCCGCGTGCTGTGAAAGGGCTACGCGATGCGTATGCCCACTACGACGAGGAGGAGGAGGAGGAGGAGGAGGAGGACGTCAGGCGCGCGTTGTTGGCGACAATGGATCTGTTCCGCTGGTTGGCTATTGAGACAGCGGAGCAGTTGAGTTATCCACACCCGACCCTTGCTGACGAGCACGCGACAGAATTAGCAAGGATGCTTCTTGCCGAAAGGGATGAACAGTGACAGTCTTCACCAGCCGACCCTACGCGGGCGCGGCAGACCTGCAAGCGATGATTGATCTGCTGATCGCAGTCAGGCCCGCCGAACGAATCACGGACTACCCCAGCATCGTTGACTTGCAGGAAATGTTGGGCACGCCCGCTATACAAGCGAATACGCGCTTGTGGCAAGATGCCGATGGCCAACTCGTGGGCTTTGCCTTCGTGGATGCGTACAACAATTTGTTGTTCGAGGTCGCACCGCAGGCGGCCGGCGGCGAAATCGAGCCGCAGATGATCGCCTGGGGCATGGAGTGCATACGACGCGCCAGGCAGGAAAGGCCCGGCGAATCGATCACGCTCGATGCGAGTTGCCGCGACGATGACACCGGACGCATCGCGCTTTTAGAGCAGTTTGGCTTTGTGCCCCAACCGGTGTGCTCCCTGCACATGACCCGCCCGCTCAATGAGCCCATCCCTGCGCCGCAGGCGCCAGATGGCTTCGTCGTGCGCCACGTCGCGGGCGAGCACGAAGTCGAACCACTCGTCGCGCTCCATCGCGCTGCGTTCGGCACGGAGAATCTGACGATTGAGGACCGGCTCTCCTGGATGCGTGTGCCGGAGTACGACCCAGAGTTGGACTTGATCGTCGTCGCGCCCGATGGCACATCCGCAGCCTATTGCATGTGTTCGATTAGCAAAGAGGAAAACGCCCGCACCGGGCGGAATGAGGGGTACACCGACCCGGTCGCAACACACCCTGCGTTTCAACGGCGAGGGCTGGCACGCGCGTTATTGCTGACGGGACTCCATCTGCTGAAACAGCGTGGCGTGGATACTGCCGTGCTTGGCACCAGCAGCGAGAACGTTGCGATGCAGCAGTTGGCCGCATCGGTCGGTTTTCGCGTGCAATCAACCAAGATCTGGTTTGAGAAGCAGGTGGCAGAGTGCGCAGTAATTGCTCAGGCATCGTCATTCTGAGCGACCGAAAGAGCCTGTCCTGAGCGAAGCCGAAGGAAGCGAAGAATCTCGCGTTGGCAATGTTTCGACACTCAAAGAACGAGATTCCTCGTCCCTTCGGCTACGCTCAGGGCAGGCCGCTACGCTCCTCGGAATGACGCATCACGGGCAGCCTGAGTAGTAATAGGGAGACAAGCAAAGGAGAAGACATGACGGAGCCTTATGAGGTACTGGCCACGCTGTATGACGATGCTGGGTGGGGCGTCTTCGCCGAGCAGATGGCCGACCGAATGCTCGCACTGGCAGCCGAGCACGGCCTGAGCGAGATTCGTCACGTCGTGGACGTGGCCTGCGGCACCGGCATCGCTGCGGCCAAGTTCGCTGCGGCCGGCTACCGCGTCACGGGCGTGGATCGCTCGCCGCATATGCTGGCCCAGGCCCGCAAGCAGGGTGCCGAGGCAGGGCTACGGAGAGTCACGTTCATCAAGGCCGACATGCGCAACTTCGCCCTGGATGAGCCGGCCGATCTCGTCACTTGCATGTACGACAGCCTCAACTACCTGCTGGAGGTGGCCGACCTGGCGGCCGCCTTCCGCTGCGCTGCAGCGGCGCTGTGTGATAGTGGTCTCTATATCTTCGAACTATCTTCGGCCTGGCGGAACAGTGGGACAGCCGCGACTTCATCCGGTGTGATACCGGCGACTGGTTCATCGTCGGCCGCACCCACTGGGATCACGAAAGTTCGACCAACACGCTGATCTTCCACGGCTTCATCCGCCGGGGCCAACTGTGGGAGCGGTTCACGGAGACCCACGTCCAGCGGGGTTACCCCGTAGCGAAGATACGCGCGTTGTTGGAGCGGGCTGGCATGGTGGTGCTGGCTATCTACGACGCTCACGCCGAAGACGTGGTCAAGCCAGGGCCGGAGACGGCCCGCGTGCTGGTCGCGGCGCGGAAGGGCAGTGCACAAGAGTGTGAACTATGACCAATGCTGTCGGCGGGCTTCCGGGCGTGGAAAAAAGAGGTGACGTATCGCAAGACATTGCGGGAGTGAGCCCCCGACCGCTCACCGCCGCAGCGTCGCCACGAGCCGCAGAGGGTTCAGCAGCAGGTCCAACGCAGCGTTGATGTGGGGGACGACGACATCGGCTGCGTTCAACGTCTCCACGGCCAGCCCCTCCTCGCCCAGCACGGCGATGGGAAGTTCCGCTTCGCCCAGCATCTCGGCGTCGTTCGCGCCGTTGCCGACAGCGCACACCCCCTCGCCTCCCAGTTCCCGTACGAAGGACGCCTTCTGCGCGGCTTCGTCTTCGGGCATGATGCGCGTCGCCTTCATTCCCAATTGTGCGTCAATGATCTGCTGTCGCCCTCGAGTGTCGGCGGTGAGCATGTGCACCTCGACCGAGTGGCGGCGCAGTTCGGTCAGTCGCCGGGCCACTCCTTCTTCCAACCGCCCATCCACTGCTATGGTGCCGTTGACGTCCAGCACGAGGTATCTCAGGCGATACGTGCCACATCCTGGCACTTCGATCTCAATCACACTATGTCCTCTCAACCTGTCTTGTCTTGACCAGGCCCACCAAGAGCGCTATGGCTCCGGCCGCGGCCAGCACCAAATCAGCCACCTGGTCGGCTCGCCAGCCTGCCACCAGGAATATTTCATCGGCCCGCACGAATCCTAACCCGAATGAGCCAATGCTGTAGAGCGCCAGCCAGAGGGGGAATGCGAGCCCCTCGAACCGCGTGCATCGCCCCGCGATGACGACAGCGACCAGCACGACCGCGCTCCAGCCTGCTCCCAGCAGTTGCACCGCCACTCGTGGAACCCGGGTACCGTAGAGATCAGGGAGTTCCAGACTCAGCCCCCACAGCAATCCTTGTCCGGGATAGGTCTCCAGCCCGTAGGCACAGCCGGCCAGCAGGCATCCCAACCAGGCACAAACCGCCAGCACAGCAGCGCCCGGCGTCAGCACATCCAGCGTCTGCCGCAGCGAGGTCCGCCGGATAGCGCAGCAGGCCAGCACAGCGACCAGCCCGCCTATAAGCCCCCCGTGCCAGGCCAACCCTCCATCCCACAGCCGCAGCGCCTGGTGCACACGGTCGCCATAGTAGGCCCAGTTGGCCACGACGTACACCACGCGGGCACCGATCAACCCACCCAGCGCGGCAGTCAGGGATGTATCCAACACTCGTATGTGGTTGAGGCGACGTCGCCGCGCTGCCAGGTGGGCGATCACCACACCACCCAGTAGCCCGATATCGAGTAATGCGGTATAACTGGGCACGGTGAAAGGACCAAGGCGAAACAGCACCGGGTACAATAAACCAGTATAGCGCGATCGGTGAACAGCACAAAGCCGCCTCATTGAGACGGCCTCGTGTGTTGCTGTGAGCAGAGACTGCCTACTTGATCTCGACGACTGCGCCAGCGGCTTCCAGTTTGGACTTGGCGTCCTCGGCTGCCCCCTTGGAGACGGCCTCCAGCACAGTGCTGGGCGCGCTGTCCACCAAATCCTTGGATTCTTTCAAGCCCAGAGCGGTGAGTTGCCGTACGGCTTTGATGACCTCGATCTTCTTAGGGCCAATCTCCTTGAGGACGACGTCGAATTCAGTCTGCTCCTCCTCCGGCTCAGCCGTGGCCGCTGCAGCGGGCATAGCAGCCATCGCTACTGACGCTGCTGCGCTCACGCCCAACTTATCCTCCAGCATCTTGACCAAGTCAGATGCTTCCAGCAACGAGAGTTTACTGATTTCCTCTACGATCTTTTCCAGGTCTGCCATAGTTCCTTCTTTCCTCCTAACGAGTAACCAACTAACTAACTAACTAACCGCAGCCCGCTCCATCCCAGCGCCAGGCACAGAGCCCGACTCCTGCAGCTCGTCCACATAGGCCTGCAGGACGTTCAGTACCTGTCGGATGCCGCTGGCAACAACGCCAGCCAATTGGCTGGCCGGAGCGTTGATGGTGCCGAGCACGTGGGCCAGGAGTACTTCCCGTGGCGGAAGATCAGCGATAGTGTACACCTGCTCCGCCGAAACCACCGCTAGGCCCACCAATCCGCCCTTGACGCGCAATGCCCCCAGGTCCTTGGCCGCATCCTTCAGCGCCTTAGCCACCGGCGGGACCTCGTCGTGGCAAAAACCGATAACCGTTGGCCCAGTCAGCCACTCCTCAGGCAGTGACATCTCCACTTCCCTCAAAGCCAGCGCCACCAGCCGGTTCTTGACCACTTGGAATTTGCCCCCGATGGGGCGCATCGCGTGTCTGATCTTGTTCATATCGTCCACGCTCAGTCCCCGGTAGTCGGCCAGAATAACCCCCTGGCTCTGCTTGAGTTGTTCGACGTACTGCGCGACGAGTTCAGCCTTTCGCTGCTTTGAAATTGCCAACCTTGCTCACCTCCTTCCCAAAAAGCAAAAAGCCCCTGCGCCGTGCCGACGCAGGGACATCCCTCACCCGACCCACAAGTGGATGATCGTGTCTTGCCTCGGCAGGCCAGATTTACGTGCCCTGGGGCACACCTGCTATCTTCGGCCACAGGTTGTCCAAACGACTCTAGAACGCAACCTCCAACGCCTGCGCCTGGATTGGATCTACCTTGATCCCAGGCCCCATCGAAGACGTGACTGTGATGCGGTGAATGTATATCCCCTTGCTGCCAGAGGGTCTGGCCTTCTTGACCGCATCTACCACCGCTGTGAAGTTGTCGAGCAGCTTCTCGGTTGGGAAACCAACCTTGCCGATGGGTATGTGCAGGTTGGCGGTCTTATCCACGCGGAACTCCACGCGACCAGCCTTTGCCTCCTGGATCAGGCGTGGCAAATCATCGGCTGGGGCTATCGTACCGGCCTTGGGATTGGGCATCAGCCCTCGTGGACCCAACACACGTCCCAATCGCCCTACCTTGCCCATCATCTCCGGCACGGCAATGGCCACGTCAAATTCCGTCCAGCCACCCTGAATCTTCTTAGTCCATTCGTCGTCGGAGGCTACATAGTCGGCACCAGCCTCCTGGGCGATTTTACCTGCCTCACCGGCGGCGAAGACTAGCACGCGCACCTCTTTGCCCAGACCGTGGGGCAGCAGGACCACACCACGGACCTGTTGATCGGCGTGGCGCGGGTCCACACCCAACCGGAAGTGGGTGTCCACCGTAGCATCGAAGTTGGCGTAACTGGTCTCTTTGACCAGTTTCAACGCCTCCTGCGGCGAGTAGAGCCGCATACGGTCTACTTTCTCCAGTGCTTCGCGATATTTCCTACCTCGTTTCGGCATTGTTCCTCCTGTGTGGTTCTGACGGGCTATGCCCTCCCACAGTTTGACCCACCAATCAATCTATGATTTCGATCCCCATACTCCGCGCAGTGCCCGCAATCTGTCGCATCGCGCCTTCGAGGTTGATAGCGTTCAAGTCCTTCATCTTCAACTTCGCGATCTCTTCCAACTGAGCACGGGTGATGCTCCCGACCTTCTCCCGGTTGGGTTCGGCTGAGCCGCGCTCCACGCCCGCCGCCTTGCGCAGCAGGCCGGGCGCGGGCGGTGTCTTCAGCACAAATTTGAACGATCCATCGCGATAAATGGTGACCTCGGCCGGGATGATGTTCCCCACATGACCAGCCGTCCGAGCGTTGTACTCCTTGCAGAATTGCATCAGATTGATACCGTGCTGCGCCAGCGCAGGCCCCACCGGGGGAGCCGGATTGGCCTTCCCGGCCTCGATCTGCAACTTCACCACTGCTTTGATCTTCTTCATCGTCCTCCATCCCGGATACAGGTGTTCCGTCTCACTCTAGGTTTTCTCCACTTGCAGGAAGTCGAGCTCGACCGGGGTCTCGCGACCGAAGAAGGAAACCAGCACCCGCACCTTAGCCCGCTCCATGTCAATCTCGTCCACTATGCCGATGAACTCATTGAAGGGGCCGTCAATGATGCGCACTCTCTGGCCCGACTTGAACGTGACTTTAATCTTGGGGGCCTCGGCTTCCATGCGCTTCATGATGGCCTGGACCTCTTCCGCGCGCAGGGGCATCGGCTCGTTCCCCATCCCCACGAATCCGGTCACGCCTGGCGTGTTGCGCACTACGTACCAGGAGTCATCGGTCAAGATCATCTGCACCAGAATATAGCCTGGGAAGATGCGCCGTTCGACCGTCCGTCGCTTCCCATCGCGAACCTCCATCTCGTCCTCAGTCGGGACTACAATCTGGAATATTTGATCTTGCATCTGCATCGTCTCGATGCGCTGCTCCAGGTTGTGCTTGACTTTGTCCTCGTAGCCGGAGTAGCAGTGGATGACGTACCAGGCACGGCTGTCCTGAGATTCAGACACCTCGGCCTCAGTCTCCTCAACTGCTTCCTCGGCCTGAGTCCCTGCTACCTCGACGGCGGCCTCCGTCACCTCAGATACCTCCGCCTCCGGTGAGGTCTCTTCCACAGATTGCTCCGGTGTCTCTCCCTCCTCCTCCGCTGCGGGGTCAGGAGTGATCACCAGCGCCTCTGCGACTGTGTCGTCCCCGGTCCCTGGCGAGGTCAGTGTTGGCATATCAGCATTATTTTCTGCTGCAGCCTCGATGTCGAGTCCGACTTTTTCCGTGAACATCGCGGTTACCAGTCCAATCTACCAGGCCGCCCGTCGACTCAGGATCACGACGACCACTACGCTCGCGACTACAACGACGAGCGCGATGCCAATGGCGATCACGCTGCTGCCGATGATCCCTCTCAGTTCCAGAGCAAACAGATAATCCAGCAGGCCCAAGAGAAGGGCCATAGAGATGGTGACGACCAAGACGATTTTCGTCAGGTTCCATGCCTCCTGACGAGAGGGCCAGTGCACCTTACGCAGTTCTGCACGCGTCTCGCGCAAGTAGCGTATGATGGCATTTCCCTTCTTCGGCTTTGCTTTCTTTTTCGCTGCTTTTGCCTTCGCCACGTCTAGCGTCCCCCTGTAACAGATCACCCTACACTTCAAGACACCGCCTCTACACGCGGCGGTGTCTTGAAGCCCACTCAGGCAGGCCAGGCAGGAATCGAACCCGCAACCTACGGTTTTGGAGACCGTTGCTCTGCCAAATTGAGCTACTGGCCTGTGAGCCTTCTACTTCGTCTCGCGGTGCAACGTGTGTCTACGGCAGCGGGGACAGAATTTCTTCAACTCTATACGGCCAGGATCGTTATGCCGATTCTTTTCGGTCGTATAGTTGTGCTCTCTGCATTCTGTGCAGGCAAGTGTGATCACCTGTCGAATCGCTTTCTTAGCCATTAAACCACCTTGTCCATGTATGAGTTTCGCACAGAGCCCACGATGGGACTCGAACCCATGGCCACACCCTTACCAAGGGTGTGCTCTACCGACTGAGCTACGTGGGCTAACTCAGATCACAAGCCACTGCTTGCTGACCCGGTTTGGCTCCAATTTTACCTCATTTCGCCAATGTGTCAAATCCACAAGGATTTACCTTCGCCTTGCACGAGAGAGTATACTCCCTGAAAACGCACAGCCCAGCGCATCGGCCAAGCTGTTTTCTCTCGCAAGTGGTCTGAACCACCTTGCCTGAGTACCCCCGCCGCGATTCGAACGCGGGCCACCGGCTTCGGAGGCCGGTGCTCTATCCACTGAGCTACGGGGGCTTACAATATCTTTATACCACATAACGACCTAAGACGCAAATCTGCGGTAGCGAGCGTTACGCATTTGGGACAAGCCCCTGTAGAGTTTCGGGCGGCCATCCGAGAAGTTGTCCCCGCACAACTCGGGCAATGGGCATCTGACTGATATCGTAGCCAGTCAGTTCCAGGGGACACTTGCCGCGAATGTCCAGTTCTCGTCCTTCCACCGGACGATTGTCTTTGGCGAAAGGAGTGAAATGAGCTTGAAAGTGCCATTTTCAGGGGTTGAATCGCTGTCAACCCCCGCACATGGAGACAAAACTGCATCTTCCCAGCTCCGGCTTCAAACTACACTTTCATCCCTTTGTCCCAAACGTGTAACGCTCTCGAGGATCTTCGTAAAACGTTCGCTGGCTTGCTACCCCGTCCACTCCGTGTGGAACACCCCCTCCTTGTCCATCCGCCGGTAGGTGTGCGCGCCGAAGTAATCCCGCTGCGCCTGAGTCAGGTTGGCGGGCAGGCGGGCGGTGCGGTAGGCGTCATAGTAGGCCAGCGAGGCGCTGAAGGCCAGACAGGGGATACCGTTCTGCACGGCGAGTCGGATCACGCGGCGCAGCGCACCCTGACGGGTCTCCACTGCCTCCTTGAAGTACGGGTCGAGCAGCAGGTTAGACAGTTTCGGGTCCCGCTGAAAAGCAGCGCTGACATCGTTGAGGAACCCGGCGCGGATGATGCAGCCGCCGCGCCAGATGCGGGCGATGGCGCCCAGGTCCAGGTTGTAGTCGTACTCGTGGCTGGCGGCCCGCAAGAGCGCCATCCCCTGGGCATAGGAGCAGATCTTGGCAGTGTAGAGGGCATCGCGCACGGTGTCCGCCATTGCGCCCCGGTTGCCCTCAATGGCCGGCTGCGGCCCGCTGAGCACCTTCGAGGCCGCCACGCGCTCATCCTTGTAGGCAGAGATGATGCGCGATTCGACGGCCGCGTTAATGGTCGGCGTCGGTGCGCCCAGGTCGAGCGCGTTCTGGCTGGTCCACTTGCCGGTGCCTTTCTGCTTGGCCTCGTCCAGGATGATGTCCACCAGTGGTTGGCCGGTCTCCTCGTCCACCTGGGCGAAGATGTCCCGTGTGATCTCGATGAGGTATGATTCCAGTTCCCCTTTGTTCCACTCGGTGAAGACCTGGTGCAGTTCCCCGGCCGTCAGCCCTAGACTGCGATGCATAATGTCGTAAGACTCGGCGATGAGCTGCATGTCGCCGTACTCGATGCCGTTGTGTACCATCTTGACGTAGTGGCCGGCGCCTCGCGATCCGATGTAGGTCACACATGGCTCGTCGTTGACTTTGGCGGCAATCGCCTCAAAGATCGGCTGGACCATCTCCCAGGCCTCTGGCTGGCCGCCGGGCATAATGCTGGGGCCGTGCAGCGCGCCGTACTCCCCGCCGGAGACGCCGATGCCAATGTACAGCAGTCCCAGCGTTTCCAGGTCACGGGACCGACACTCGGTGTCTCGGAAGAAGGAGTTGCCCCCATCAATGATGAGGTCTCCTGTCTCCAGGTGCGGCTTGAGTTGCTCGATCACCGCGTCCACCGGCGCGCCGGCCTTGACCATCAGCATTATCTTGCGCGGCCGCTCCAGCAGGCCGACGAACTCCTCGATGGTATAGCCGGCCTGGATGTTCTTGCCTGCCGCCCATTGGGCCATGAACTCCCGCGTCCGTGCCGCCGTGCGGTTGTACACGGCCACCGAGAAGCCGTTCCGTTCGATGTTCAGGGCCAGGTTTTGGCCCATGACTGCTAGACCGATGAGGCCAAAGTTTGTCTTATCCACATTACACCTCCTGAGAATCTGCAAATCAGGCAAATATACAAATCAGCAAATCGGCAAATCTACAAATCGGCAAACGGGGCAAATGGGCAATCTGCTGACTCAGTGACTCGACTTTTGCAGCACTTTAACAGCCAGATAATCCAGGCCGAAGGATTGACAAGATAGCCAGCAGAGATAACATGAGCCCGAAACTTGAGCAGGAGGTGGGGCTATGTTGCCGCTGGTTGAATTTCC
>DAOUEC010000266.1:0-40442 GCA_034430655.1 Anaerolineae bacterium | reverse complement strand
TCATCTGCCAATGCAGTTCCTTATCGGGATGATCAGCTTCCTGCTCGCAATGTGGGCACTGACAGATATGCACCTTTGGTGTAGGCATTCGCTCCTCCGATAAGTAAGAAGATTTGCAACTCGCTGTATTGTACACCTTACGAACGATGTTCTGTTCTCCACTGTGCGTACGTATCTCAGGAACATTGCCTCGGTGACTGAGGCCTATAATGGACAAATATCCTCAACCGGCTTCTCTGTGTTGCGCGGTAAACCTGCAGTTTCTTCAAAGTATCTTTTCTACTACACCCTCACTGACCGATTCCTAAGCGAACTTGGCAAGTTGCAGAGGGGGACAAGCTATCCAGCAGTTAGGGATGGGGATGTTCGGGCTCAGCCTATCCCTCTTGCCCCCTTTCCTGAACAGCGCCGCATCGTGGCTGAGATTGAGACGCACTTCACGCGGCTGGATGCTGGCGTCGCGGCGCTGGAGCGAGCGCGGGCCAACCTGCGGCGCTACAAGGCATCCGTGCTCAAGGCCGCCTACGAGGGGCGGCTCGTTCCCACGGAGGCGTCCCTGGCCCGCGCGGAGGGACGCAACTACGAGCCCGCCGGCCGACTCCTGGCCCGCATCCTGGCCGAGCGCCGTGCCCGTTGGGAGACGGAGCACCCCGGCAAGCGGTACAAGGAGCCTGTCCTGCCAGATATGGAAAGTCTGCCGGAGTTGCCGGAAGGATGGATGTGGGCGAGTATTGTACAACTGGCTGAGAACATACAATACGGCTATACGGAAAGCGCGAAGCATGCTCCTGTCGGGCCGAAATTCTTGAGGATCACCGATATACAAGATGGGCGTGTGAACTGGGATGCCGTGCCCTATTGCGAGTGTCCAGAGGAAAAACACGCCAAGTACCAGCTGGGACCAAGTGACATCGTATTTGCGAGGACTGGGGCAACAACTGGCAAAAGCTATCTGATAACTCATTGTCCAAATGCTGTATTTGCCAGCTATCTGATTCGGCTACAGATGAACAAGTCCCTCAACGTCAAGTACCTTGCATTGTTCTTGGATTCGCCGCTTTACTGGCCCCAGATTATGACCGTTAAGAAGGGGTCGGCACAGCCTGGCGTGAATGCAACCATTTTGGCAACGTTGCACGTTCCACTCCCCCCTCACGCCGAGCAACGCCGCATCGTCGCCGAGGTGGAGCGGCGGCTGTCGGTGGTCGCGGCGCTGGAGGCAGCGGTGGCGGCGGCGCTGGTGCGCGCTCGAAGGCTGCGGCAGACCGTGCTCAAGCAGGCATTCGAGGGCCGGCTGCTGCCGCAGGACCCCAGCGACGAGCCGGCGGCGGTGTTGTTGGAGCGCATCAGGGCCGAGAGGGCCTGGCGAGATGGGAAGAGGAAGGACAGTAGGAGAAGTAGCAGGAAGAAGAAACAGCCACAACAATTGGAGTTACTCTAAATGGCCAAGAAGAAGATTCCAGATGAAGTTCGAGCACAAGTGGACGCCATTGTGGAGCAGTTCAACAGAGAGGAACTGGGAGGTTCACCGCACTGTTTCTACATAACGCGCTACAGGGGGAGCCACCTATACCTGGACAGAAACGACTGGGGGCGCGTCTGCCACGTCTGCCGCTTGAAGTACAACGGGGCCGTGGACAACTGGGACTTTGCCATCTTCAAGTACAGCGACGAGTGTTATGACCCTGAGAAGTGGATGTTCCCAGGTGGAGGGCACTTGGATGGCATCGTTGTAGGCGCGATGCGGGCAGGTTTGGAAGCGTATCCGGTGTAATCCCACAAGACAACCATCACGCTGATCGTGAAGCAGCATGTCGAAGGGGCGCGTCATCAAAGTAGAATGCCGATGCGGTCAACTCTTGTTCAGGTACTTCAAGGGCGGCAGAGGGCGTCTGATCAAGTGCTACCTGGACGAGATTAGAGAGGACCACGTGGGGGTTTCAGGAATGCCGACAGGTTCCCGCCCTGTCTGTCCTGGTTGTGGCAAGGAAATCGGCATCATGAGAATGGTACGCGGGCGTCCCGCTGTGAAGATCAACCAGGGCACTGTGAAACAAACGAGAACGTAGAAGGAGAAAGGAACTTGGCAAACGAATCCGCCACCATCGTCCAACGGTTGTGGAACTACTGCAACGTCCTGCGCGACGACGGCGTCTCCTACGGCGATTACGTCGAGCAACTCACCTACCTGCTCTTCCTCAAGATGGCCGACGAGCAGGAGCGCGAGTTCGGCAAGGTCAGCAGTATCCCGCCGGAGTACAGTTGGGCCAGCCTGCGCGGCCTCGAAGGCGACGAACTGGAGCGGTACTACCGCACGGTGCTGGCCGAACTGGGCCAGGGGTCGGGCCTCATCCCCGTCATCTTCCGCAAGGCGCAGAACCGCATCCAGGACCCGGCCAAACTGCGCCGCCTGATCAACCTGATTGACGGCGAGACCTGGGTGGGCCTGGGCATAGACGTCAAGGGCGAGATCTACGAGGGGTTGCTGGAGAAGAACGCCCAGGACATCAAGTCGGGCGCGGGGCAGTACTTCACGCCGCGTCCCCTCATCCGGGCGATGGTGGACGTGATGGCCCCCCGCCCCGGCCAGACCTTATGCGACCCGGCCTGCGGCACCGGCGGCTTCCTCATCGCCGCCCACGACTACATCGCCGCGCACCACGGCCCGCTCGACCGCGACCAGTGGCATCACCTCAACCACGAGGCGCTGCACGGCTGGGAGATCGTGGATAACGCCGCGCGGCTGTGCGTGATGAACCTCTACCTGCGCGGCATCGGTTCGGCTACGCTCACCGCAGGCGGGGCCAATGGCGGCCGCAGCCCGATCCACGTGGGCGATTCGCTGGCCGCCGACCCCGGCGAGCGGTTCGACATGGTGCTCACCAACCCACCCTTCGGCAAGAAGAGCAGCGTCACCTACGTCACCGAGGAGGGCGAGATCCGCCGCGAGTCGCAGACTGTCGTCCGCGATGACTTCTCGACCTCGACCAGCAACAAGCAACTCAACTTCGTCCAGCACGTCAAGACCATCCTCAAGATCAATGGCCGTGCGGCCGTCGTCGTGCCCGACAACGTCCTGTTCGAGGGCGGCGCGGGCGAGACGGTGCGGCGCAGGCTGCTCCACGAGTGCGACGTGCACACGCTGCTGCGGCTGCCCACCGGCATCTTCTACGCCCAGGGCGTCAAGGCCAACGTCCTCTTCTTCGACCGCAAGCCCGCCAGCGCGACCCCGTGGACCAAGACGCTGTGGATCTACGATCTGCGGACGAACATGAACTTCACGCTCAAGCAGAACCCCCTCACCCGCGCCGACCTGGACGAGTTCGTCGCCTGCTACAACCCGGCCAACCGGTACGAGCGCACGGCCACGTGGTCGGAGGAGAACCCGGAGGGCCGCTGGCGTGGCTTCCCCTACGAGGAATTGATGGCGCGGGACAAGGTCAACCTCGACATCTTCTGGCTGCGGGACGAGTCGCTGGAGGAGACGGCCAACCTCCCCGACCCAGACATCCTGGCGGCAGAGATCGTAGACGATCTGGAGGCAGCGTTGGAGCAGTTCCGCGCGATTGCGGAGGATTTAGAGAAGTAGCGCGGATGGTATACCTGTCGTTTGACCTCTCAGGTGGATCAGAGAGCGCGAGGGATGCAAGCGTGCCAAGCACCTGGGCGCAGCGGGCAGCGAACGGGGCCGCGACATTGTCGCCTGGCGGGAGGGCCAGCGGCAGTGATGGTCAGCGTCTCAACCAGGTCAGGGGCGTAGGTGTCCATCAGTACAGTTCGACGTGGATGCGGGCGGTGTCGGTCAGTTGGGTGCTGTAGACGATGACCTCAAACAGTTGACTGTATCACAAAATGTGGTAAGCTTAGATTAACCCCGCCGGAGATAGCATCTCCGGCCCGACGCCCCCCGCAAGGGGGGCTGTCCCTTTATGATCAAAAGACCACGTTCCTCGAAGCCCTGGACACGCTGCCTGATCTCCATATCTACTACGGGCACTACCTCGCGGACAAGATCACGTGTCGGAACTGTGGCCATATGTACACGACACATCACGAGAAAATGACCGACGTGAACATTGCTGTGAAACTGTTAACTGACGCTTTCCAGGACAACTTCGACGTCGCGTTGCTTATCTCTGCTGATGGCGACCTCGTTGGCCCAGTCAAAAAAGTCAAGCAACTGTTTCCTCATAAGCGCGTGATCGTCGTGTTTCCACCCAAACGACATTCCAATGCACTCAAGAACGCCAGCGACGTTTGCCTCCACCTCGACCGAATCGTGCTTGCCAAAAGCGTGTTCCCCGATCAAGTCGTCAAAGCCAATGGTTTTGTCCTGCGACGACCGTCAAAGTGGCGGTAACAGCACAGCGTTATCCCTGGTCCTCTAGCGTCCTCAAGTTTCCCCGAATTGCGGCCTCCAGGCGTGCGCTTTCGGCAAATTGCGCCTCCAGTTTCGCCGTCAACCGCGCCATCTTCTCCTCGAACGGTTCGTTATAACTAGACCAAAGCCCCCTCAACCAGGGGGCTTCGCCAAAACAAAATGCGCGGTAAATATGCCCCGGACTGGGCTCCGGGGCACTTGCCACGCACCGCCCTGGCCCGGTTCCTGCAGTTGCTGAAGCATCCTACATCATTCAGGCCTTGAATGTCCGATTGCCGTAGCCCTCGTCACACTCGGCTACCAGTCCTTGGGCAAGACCACTATTCTCCGACCACTGCGGTCGGGCAGGCATTCATAACTTGTAGGCTTGAAGGTAGCGCAAGGAATTGTGCATCTCATCGGCTGAAACGCGCTGAAGCAGCCGCTCAGTGCGCCGAAGTAACTCGCCGATAGGGATCTGGTCCGACATAATGATGCCGGCGTGCTCTTTACCGGCAAAGAACCACTCGGCCGCCAGCAATTCGAAGTCGGCAGTGTTGAACGTGAGGACAGCCCGGCCCTGCTCAGCAGCATAGGCCAGGTGATCGCTATCCTCCCAGGCAATGTGGTCCAGAGCACAGGCATGTGCGGCATCATAACCACGTTGAGCCAGTGCCTGGGGCAACCCGCTCCAGATATGCTCGTCGAGGTAGAGTTTGATGGGGACAGGACCGGTCACGGTTGCGCGACCTGCCCAGTCAGGCGGAGGAAAGCAGCCTCGCCCAGGCGCTCGCGCAATCGTGCCTGAGAGGCAGCCTCGGTATTGTAGGCCAACTCGGCCTCAATCTCACCCTGATGGTCGTAGTAGTAACTGAGCGCGTCGTGAATCTGCGCCAACGTGAGATGAGGCAAGACACTCTGCGCGATGGACTCAGGGGACTCACTCAACCGAATATAGCCAACGATGGTACTCACAGCGATGCGGGTGCCTTTAATCATCGCCTTCGGGCCGGAACGGGTAGTGACCATCTCGATGTAGGGATGAGCGGGGGACAGATGCGCACGCAGCACCTCGTCGGCCAATTCGTCCGGATCACGTTCCATCTCGTGTGAACGCCTGCGCAGCAGACTATACGTATCCTCGGTGATTTGAATATCATAGGTCATTCGTCACCCCTATCGCCATTATACTGGCGAAAAACATGGGTGTCAAGCCAAGGCGTGCCGTGCCTTTGTCTTGATGCTGGCGCGGGGAGGATTTCAGGGCAGAAGTGTTGTGTGGGAAAGTCGGAAATAGAGCGGGGAAGGTCCCCGCCCTCGCATCGCGGCCATAGATATGGTGATCTCTTGAGTAGGTTGCATATGCAAATAACAGTGATTAATAACACATCCTACTCACATAACGATGCCCCGGACTGGATTCGAACCAGCACGCCTAAAAAGGCACAGGCCCTCAACCTGCCGCGTATGCCTATTCCGCCACCGGGGCTCGCCAATTATTATACCCCCCTTGCCCCACTTGTCAACCCAGCAAGCCAGCCAGACCACGCAGACCGGCCCAGCCGCTGCAGGTCGGAGGCGCCGTCCAGCCCACATTGCTCTCAGGCCCCGTCCCCGGGGGCGTCTCACGCCAAGCATCGCCTTGCATGGGCCGCCCCCGAGATGGGGACTGCGAGCATATTATGCGAGCTATTGACTCATGTGCGTATATAATTGACCTGCTTCGAAATCCCCGCACGGGACGACTTGCACAGGCGGGCGGGGCGGGGTACAATCAGCGCGACGTAAAACGTAGCATGGAGGAGGAACCCCCCTGATGAAAAGCTATCGAAAAGAACTCTGGTTCAACGTCCCCAGTCGCCGGGCATTCATCAACATCACGCCCAAAGTTGAAGCGTGCTTGCGGGAAAGCGGCATCCAGGAGGGACTGGCCCTGGTGAACGCGATGCACATCACCGCCTCGGTGTTCATCAACGACGATGAACGCGGACTCCATCAGGACTACGAGGATTGGCTGGAGGAACTGGCCCCCCACGAGCCCATCAGCCGCTACTGCCACAACCGCACTGGCGAGGATAATGGCGACGCTCACCTGAAGAGACAAGTCATGGGCCGTGAGGTCGTCGTCGCGATCACAAATGGCCGGCTGGACTTCGGTCCCTGGGAACAGATCTTCTACGGGGAGTTCGACGGCCGGCGCAGGAAGCGCGTCCTGGTCAAAATCATCGGCGAGCGGACGAAAGCGGTGGCCTGAAGTGGACGTATACCGCCTCCAGGCGTACGTCTCCCTCCCGGTCAGTTCCGGCGTCGAAGACTGCACGTACGGGCACTTGCACGGGTTGGGTAGTCAGTGTACAATCCCTGGAATTGCGACCAGCGGGATCAATATCAGGTTTAGATTTGGGCCGTAGCCCAACCGTAAGCACGACCGGCAAGCACACCGGTGAGCCGGCCTTGGTGTTACACTCTATATAAGAAATAGAAGCATGAGAATCGTCCTCGACGCAATGGGTTCTGATAACTACCCGACCCCCGACGTCGCTGGAGCAGTGATGGCGGCGCGGGAATGGGGTGATGAGATCATCCTCGTCGGACGCGAAGAGATGATCCGGCAAGAACTGGCGCGCCACAATACCGCCGGGCTCAAACTGGAGATCGTCCACGCTGCCGAGGTCATCGAGATGGACGACGAGCCGGCCCGGGCCGCACGGGCGAAGAAGGACTCCTCGATGCACGTGGGGATGAACCTGGTGCGCGATGGCCAGGCCGACGGTTACGTGACCGCTGGCAACACGGGCGGCGTGCTGGCGGTGGCCACGCTGCATACCCTGCAGCGCATCCGGGGCGTGAAGCGCCCGGCGTTGGCCACGATCCTGCCATTGCCCGCCGGCCGCGTCGTCGCGCTCGACATCGGTGCCAACGCCGACTGCCGGCCCGAATACCTGCTCCAGTTCGCACTGATGGGCGACATCTACGCACGGGCGGTGCTGGGCTGCACCAGGCCCCGCGTGGCACTCCTCTCCAACGGCGAGGAACCAGGTAAGGGGAACACACTGGTCAAAGAGGCCTACAAACTGCTGACCGGCTCCGGCCTGAACTTCATCGGCAACGTCGAGCCCAAGGAGGCGCAGGCCTGTCACGCCGACGTCATCGTCACCGATGGCTTCACTGGCAACGTCTTCATCAAGACAACCGAAGCCACGGCCAAGATGCTGACCGACCTCATCCGGGATGAGATCAAAGCCAGCCCGCTGACGGCTGTGGGTGGACTGTTGGCAAAACCGGCCTTCAGCCGCGTGGCGCGGCGGGTGGACCCCTTCGAGGTCGGTGGGGGGCCGCTGCTGGGCGTCAACGGCGTGGTGATCGTGGCCCACGGGCGCTCCAACGCCCGCGCAATCAAGAACAGTATCGGGCAGGCACGCAAAGCAGTGCAAGGCAGGGTAGTGGAAGCGATCCGCGACGGGCTGACGGAGGAGCAGGGATGAACACATGCAGGCGCGTCGTCGTCACCGGCATGGGGGCGATGACCCCCCTGGGTCTGACGCTGGAGGAGACCTGGGAGGGGCTGCTGGCCGGGCGCTCCGGCGTCGGCCCTATCACCCAGTTTGACGCCTCGGGGCTGCCTGTACGCATCGCCGGCGAACTGAAGGGCTTCGATCCCACGCGGTACATCAACTTCAAGGCAGCACGGCGCATGGCGCGCTGCTCGCAGGTGGCCGTCGCGACGGCCCAGGCGGCGCTGGCGGACGCGGGCCTGGGCTTGCCTTTGGCCGACGAAGAGCGCGTGGGCGTGCTGATTGGGAGCGGCGTCGGGGGCCTCGATCGTGCCATCGCGGGGGTGGACACGTTTCGTGCCAAGGGGCTGGCGCATGTCAATCCATTCGTCATCACCTCATCCTTAGCGAACATGCCCTCTCACCACGTGAGCCACTGGGCTGGGGCCAGGGGACCTATCAGCACAGTGGTCGCCGCCTGCGCGACAGGCACACAGGCCGTGGGAGAGGCAGCCGAGCTCGTCCGTCGTGGCGCGGCCGATGTGGTGATCTGCGGAGGGGTGGAGGCGCTGATCCACTTCGCTCCCATCGCCGGTTTCTGCGCCATGCGGGCACTCTCCACCCGCAACGACGAGCCGGAACGAGCCAGCCGCCCCTTCGACGCCGAGCGGGACGGTTTCGTCTACAGCGAGGGATGCGCGATACTTGTGCTGGAAGCGCTGGAACACGCCCGGGCGCGGGGAGCGCGCGCTCGTGCCGAGGTGCTAGGCTACGCCTCCTCATCCGATGCCTTCCACGTGGCACAGCCAGACCCGGCAGGCATGGGGGCCAGTCGGGCCATGCAGTGGGCGCTGGAGGACGCCGGTCTAACGCCAGCCGACGTGGATTACATCAACGCCCACGGCAGCAGCACGCCGATCAGCGATCCGATCGAGACGCGGGCGATCAAGCGCGTCTTCGGCCAGCGTGCCCACGAGGTCCCCATCAGTTCGACCAAATCCATGATCGGCCACGCGATGGGAGGAGCCGGAGCCATCGAGGCTGCTGTGTGCGTACTGACAGTGGAGCAGGGGATCATCCATCCAACGATCAACCTGGAGACACCCGACCCGGCGTGCGACCTGGACTACGTACCGGAGGGAGCGCGCAAAACCGGCGCGCGCGTCGCCCTCTCCAATTCCTTCGGCCTGGGCGGACAGAATGCCTGTCTGGTGACGGGCCGCTTCGAGGAGTAAGAATGCGCATTATTCGCAACGAACGCCATATCCGCGTGCTGAGTTTTGTCGGCCGGTACACGACGCTGGCCGGGCTGCTGGCATTGTTGGCCGGACTGGTCATCTCTTTCACAAAACCGGAGTGGCTCGTGCCAATGCTGCTGAGCGTGACGCTAGGCATGGTCCTGTCGGTGGTGGGGGGCTTCTTCGCCGACCGTTACGCAAGCCCCCTCGCGCACCACGACGCGCTGGCTAGAGTCCTCAAGGGCCTGGATGACCGGTACACGCTCCTGCAGTACATCCTCCCTGCCTCTCACGTCCTGTTGGAACCCGGTGGCTGCACCGTGTTCGTGGTCAAGGCGCAGGAAGGGCAGGTGACTTACCAGGATGGCCGGTGGAAACACCGCCAGCGGGGCAAGTTCTTCCGGCAGTTCGCGGGCCAGGAAGGACTGGGCGCTCCCCACTTCGAGGCCGAGCGCCAGGTGCACAAACTGGAGCGCCATCTGGCCAGCCAACTGCCCAACGTCGAGGTTCCAGTGCGGGGGGCCATCGTCTTCGTCAATCCCGACGTCACGTTGGATGCCACCGCCTCGCCCATGCCAGCCTTCTACGGCAAGAAGGTGAAAGCCTGGCTGCGGGGGCCAGGAAGGCTCAAACCACTGCCGGCAGCCATACATCACCAATTGACTGCGGCATTGGAGGCCAATACGTAGTCAAGGGGCGGAGTTATGGGTCGCCGTCAACAACGGGAGCACCGATTACACCGCCGCACTCTGACTGACCGCCAGCCCTGGCGTGAAAGCGAAACGTGAACAAACCTCCACGGAGAAGATACATCGGCATGGATAAACTTCGATCCTCCCGAGTCAAACTGCCCTTGCTGCTTGTCATAACCCTGCTGGCTGCCTTCCTTCGCCTATACAGGATTGACAGCCTGCCTCCAGGCGACGGATACGATCAAGCAGACTACGGGCTGGACGCCCTGGCCATTCTCCAGGGGGAACGACCGATCTTTATCCCTACCCGTATTGCAGGACGAGAGGCTCTGTTCAGCTATCTGGTGGCCATTTGCTTCTTGATGCTGGGCAATGTCTCCACGGCTGTCTACGCGACTTCGGCCATCGTTGGCGTTCTCACCATCCCTGCCATTTATCTCGTTGCCGAGGAGATGTTCTCCGCTGAAAAAGGCGCCCTGGCACAGTGGGGAGGCCTGTTGGCAGCGCTTGCCATGGCGGTCGCTCATTGGCACTTGAGTTGGAGCCGACTCGGGATGCGGGCCATCCTGGTGCCACTCTTTGCAGCGATCACCATGTGCTTTCTCTGGCGAGGGCTGCGCACCGACAGCCGCTGGGCATTTGCCGGGTGTGGCTTCTCCCTGGGCCTCAGTATGTACACCTACCAGGCAGCCCGGATCTTTCCTCTGCTTATGCTTCTTGGCTTCGCATACGTCCTCTGGTCTCGGAAGGCGTTCTCCAGACGTGATCTATTGAACCTGATCCTCGTCTTTACTGTTGCCCTGATCGTCTTTGCTCCTCTGGGGCACTATTATCTGACGCATCCTGGCAGTTCCAGTCAGAGGATCGAACAGACTCTCGTAGTGAACTCTTCCCAAGGGTTGCGTGCCAATGCCCGCATCCTTTTCAACCAGATAGTGAAGACCCTTTTGGCCTTCAGTGTCCACGGTGACCAGGACCCAAGAGTGACCATACCGGGGCGACCAACATTGAACCCCTTCCTTTCACTGGTCTTCCTATCGGGCGTCGGGATCAGTCTCTCTCGAATCAAAAAGCCACTCTATCTCTTCCTGCTGACCTGGCTGGCTCTCATGAGCGTACCAGCAATCCTGGCCCAATACGGTGCCACAATGAAACGAGCCATTGGCACGATGCCAGCAGTGACAATGCTAGTCGCCATCGGCTTACTCGTGCCGTATGATGTCCTCCGCCGTCGGACCGCTCATCGCCCATCACCGTGGCCAAAGGTCCTGAAGGCTGCTCTATTGATCGCCGTTGGAGCCGGCTTCACTTATACCGGGGTCGTGACCTATCGTGATTATTTCGTGGTCTGGGGCCAGAATCCGAATTTGTTCACCCACTTCGAGGTAGGACTGTCTGCGATAGGAGAGTACATAGGGGAACTCCCATTTGAGGAACGAGTATACCTCTCACCCGTACTCCCGGAACATTCTAGCGTCGTTCTCCACTCCAAACTGCGAGAGGACGTCAAGGGCTACAACGGCCGGGTCTGCCTGGTTTTGCCCACACGGGTGGCACACGACACAACCTACGTGATTGTACCCGGCGATGATAAGAACAGCCTGGATCTGTTGCGGGAATACTTTCCTCAGGGCAGGATTGTTGATGAGGGGCCACTACATTACCAAAAGCCCTATTTCCTGGCCTATCGTGTCCCTGCTGGCGCTGAGGTTCAGATCGAACCCTCCCATCGGCTGGAGGCCAACTGGGATAACAAGATAGGGCTCCTGGGCTACGATCTCAACGCCCCCACTTACGAAGCGGGGGAGACGATCCACCTAACTCTGTATTACCAGGGCCTAAGCAAGATGGGGACAGACTACACTGTCTTCACGCACCTCCTGGGGCCGTACAACCCGGCCACCGACGGTCCCCTTTGGGGCCAGGACGATAGCGAACCATGCAGGTGCTTCTATCCAACTTCATCCTGGGACGTAGGGGAGATAGTGATAGATAAGTTCACCATATCTATCCCCGCCGAGACGCCGCCGGGGAACTACGACCTCGCCATGGGCTTCTACCAGTGGCCGACTCTTGCACGCCTGCCGGTACTGGACGCCGGCGGACCAGTCGCCGCCGACAACGGTATCATCCTGGGTCAGATACAAGTCGTCGCCCCATAAGAAAAGCCCCGGCATCTCTGCGCCGGGGCTCTGCTGTGTTATCCGCCCAACTCCTTCAGCCGGGCCTCCCATTTGGCGTACAGTTTATTGTAGATCGCCTCGCTGATCTCCCCCGCGGCCAGCCGCATGTCCAGGTTGTCCAACGTAGCCTGGATCTCCCCGGCCGTCTTGGGGGCAGCAGAAGCCGCCGGGGCGGCTGGCGCAGGTTGCTGGGCTGGCTGTTGCATACTCTGAGCCAGCATCTGCCCCATCGCCGCGCCCATGCCCACGCCTGCGCCCAGGCCCACGCCCGTGCCAGCGCCACCGCCGGGTTGCTGAGCCGCGTCGCGCATCGCCCGCGCGGCCTGGAACTGCATATAGGCGCTCATATCGCCCAGGGCACCCATCGAAGCCCGCTCGTCAATCGCCTTGGCCGTTTCCTCGGTCGGCCCGACGTACTCGATGTAGACCGAGGTCAGGTTCACCCCGCGGGCGGCGAACTCCTCGGCCGTCTTGGCCCGTACCCCCATCGTCAGTTCTTCCGCCATCCCGGCCAATTCAATGACCGACTTGCCCATCTCGCCCACCAGGTCGGTCAGTTTGGTCAGGATCATAGAGCGGAAGAAGCCCTGAATATCGGACGTGCGGTAGACACCCTGCGTGCCAACGATCTTATTGACGAAGAGTTGGGGCTCCACGATCTGCAGTGCGTAAGAACCGCGCGCCTGCACGCGGGCCATACCCAACTCCGGGTCTTTGATCGTGATGGGCGTCGGGGTGCCCCACTTCAGGTCTGTGAACTCGCGCAGGCTGACGAAGTAAACTTCGGCCTTGAAGGGGGTCTCGCCAGAGAACACTTTACCAATCAGGTCCACCAGCAACGGAATGTTGGCGGTGGTGATCGTGTGGGGGCCTGGACCAAAGGTGTCCAGCGCCCGGCCGTCGCGGAAGAAGACCGCCGCCTGACTGTCGCGAACGATAACCTGTGAACCGATGCGGAAGTCACCGGACCCCCGTTCAGGTATGCGGTGCACCATCTCCGTGCCGGCCTCGTCCACAAACTGTACAATATCGAAGATCCGTGCCATCGTACTTTACCTCCTCATTCTAATGGGGCTCTTACACCCGCTTCTACACACTTCCCAGGATCAAATGCTCGCGCTGGTCAAACGTGCTGTTGGCCTCGCGGCAGATGTCCTGGACGATGCGGATCGTCTCGACCAGCCCCTCGCCGCTGGGGATGGCTTGCCGCAGGCGGTCGTTTGCCGCGTCCAGTCGCTCCACGTACTCGACCAACGCCACGTCGAAATTGTACATCTGCTCCAGTTCGGCCTGGTTGACCTTCGCGGCGTCGAACAGCCCTGAGTAGCCGTAACTGGCGAAGCGGACGCGGTCAATAAAGGTCTGGAGTTGGGTCACGGCACTGCCAACGTCGTCCACCAAATCTATCCGGCCGTGATTGATCAGTTCCTTCTGCGCTACGTCGAACCGCCGGCGCTGATCGGCCAACTTTTCGGCCAGCGTCTGGCGCAGCAGTTGATCGGCCTTGCGCCGGGTCTGACGCTCCTGATATCCGCTCCAGCCGGGGATGAAGTCAGTCAATTTCTCCAGCGCTGTGCGGCTATCCTTTACTTTCTCGTAGATATCTCCCATTTTGTATTCCTCCTTTGCTCTTGTTGACCAGTCTCCTGGTCGGTCTCAACACCTACACATATTACGCAACTACCCCGTGTCCGGTCTCACCTACTCACTCCGTCAAGAATATCTCCGCCCCACAGAAAGGGCATTGGACCACACCCTTGCCGGCCAATTCCAGTTCGCCGCCGCAACTGGGACACTTGTTGCCGCGTAGTTGGGCCGCGTCGCGGGAATAAAGCGTACCCTCGTCCCAGTTGACATAGCCAGCAAACAGCCCCTTGTGCACCAGGTCGTAGATCCACCCTTTGACCCGATCACGGCTGGCGTCCAGTTCCAGCGCCACGTCGGAGATCCTGACCTGGCCCTGGGCCTGCACCATCCCCAGCAGTTTGCGCTCCTTCTCGACCTCAGCGAATTCGGCCGCCTCCCGCTGGCCCTTGATGAACAGAAAGATACCCACGCCGATGAGGGGCACAGCGATGACGAATGCAATCACCAACCCTAAGATGCGGCCGCCCGTGGTCTGTGCGGCTCCCGAGAAGGCCCACGCCGCTACGACAAGGAAGATGCCCAAGCCAGCGATGATAAGGATAAGCCCGATGATTTTGCCTGTATTCATTGATGCGCTCTCCTCAGCCTATTTTCCGCAGTTTATGCCGCGCCATCCGGGGCAACGATTTCCTGGATTTGAACTTCGGTTCTGCAGACAAAACGGCCTACCCGAATCCTCCGCCCCCTCCTCCTCCTCCTCCCCCCCCACCGCCACCGCCGCCGGAGAAGCCTCCACCACCGCCCCCCGAACTGCTGGGCGCGCTGGCAAACGTGCTAGCCGCCGAATCGAGCATGTGACCCAGGCCGGTCGAGATACGGTCGAGTCCGGCCCCCAGACCCCCGCTCAACGAGTCGAGCGAAGGCGCGGCACCGCCAGCCCCCACCGTCCTACCCAGCCCTGGCGCTCTCCGCCTGCGATCAGTGTAGACAGGCGTCATAATGTACCACATCGGAATAGGCACCTGGGCCGTCTCCAGGCGCGAGAACTTGCGCACCCAACTCTTGTCCAGCCCAAAGGCGACAGCGTAGGGCAGGTACTTTTCGAACTGGTCGGTGGCCTCGTTCAGGTCGGTGTAACGCTCGATTTCTTCCAGGTAACGCTTGAAAGCGTCCCACCTGGCAGCCTGCTTGGCTCCCTTGCGCGTCTTGGCCGGCATCCAGTTGCCAATAATAAGCATTGTGAGACCCGTGGCAGCCAATCCGATGAAGGGGCAGATGGCTGCACTGGTGTACTCCGCCAGGAGGATCATCAAGCAAATACCGGCTGCGATGGTCCCCACCAGCAGCACGATCCCCAGGCCGACGTACCGCCCACGGACTTTGTCAGGGCGGGTGTGGAAGTAGCCGCGCTTGACCATTTCCTTGTAGAGATGGTTTTTAATCCTGGGAATGGTGGTGTAGAACTTGTTGCGCAAGGAGGACATGCGTCGCTCCCTGCGCCCACCGAACACCCTCCCCAGCAGCATCTGCTCGTAGGGCAGTAAGTCGCCGGTGGGCTTGTCGGTACGGCGGAAGGTGAAATCGAAGTCGGTCGAGCCAAACAAGCCGGACTTTTGTTCCTCTTCGATGGTGAGATACCCTCGCCGCGCCAGGTCCACCAGCGTGGCGATGATGTCCTGCATATCGGCCTTCTCGTCCACCAGTGTACCGGCCACAGCGGGCGGGTCGTCGGAAGGGGGCTCGGCCAGATAGGCCGCCGGGAGTGCAATCCTGGGGTCGCGCCCGCGCAGGTACCATAGCAGCAGCAGGGACAACGGGCCGCCCAGCAGCAGCAATGCCCCGGTCAACCCCAACCCCAGGTCGGCCCAGGGCTTGTAGCGGTCCTCCCATTCTGCCTGGCGGTCGTAGGCCGCCTGCCAGCGGGGTTGGGTGCCCTGTACGATGCCATGGGGGAACTGTACGCGCACCTCGAGTTCCTGCCCCGGATCGAGCGTTTCCTGGGCTGTGAAGACGACGGTGTTGCTCCCCTGGCCCACTACCGCCGCCCCGGCGCCGTAGGTAGCCACGGGATCGGCCGCCGCCCCCCCCGGCAGGTGAACCATGACGGTGGAGTTGTGGACGGGGGCATCGCGATCGGCGTAGACCGCCTTCCAGTACAGTTGGTCGCCGCCTTCGTAGTAGCGCAGGCCGCCCTGGACCGTGTAACGGAGAATGAAGGTGTGAGAAGAGTTGGAGGTGTAGGGAAAGTACCACTTGATGTTGAAATCCCCTTCGTCTATGAAGGTCTCAAAAGTGTAGGAAGCGCCGTGGCCCTGTTCATACCGCCGGCTACCCTCCTGCACCTCCACGTCGGTGATGTTCTCCAGCCGGTCCATCGGGATGTTGCGATAGCCATAATGGAACTCCCCGCTGGTGAAAACGATCTCCTGTATCTCCTCGACGACGAAATCACCGTTGGGCAAGACGGTGATGTTCACGTCAAAGCGTTCCCAGTAGAGGGACTTGCTCTGAGCGTGGACCACCCCGGTCAAGGCCAACGCCGCTACCAGGGTCAGAAGCAGGACCCAGTGGAACCGTCTCATAGTGAATACTCCTTGTGCTGTTGCTGCGGTGTAGTTATTATAGTTCAACTCCCGCAAAAGGGAAAACGAAAGCCTGGCAGTCCGGCAGTCACCTGTGCTGACTTCTCGGACAGGCTCTATGTCAAGGCGCAGAGCGGAGCGCGACCGGAAGGTACACGCGATATACCTCCGGCACGACGAGCAGCGTCACCGGCACCCTCTGTGGCGCATCCAGCACGCCGGTCGTCGTGGCCGTCACCGTGATCGCCCCCGTGAAGGTGCCTGTGGTGTAGCCTGTGCTGTCCACCGTCACCGTCAGCGGCGTCCCCTGGAGGCCGGTGGTGATCGCCAGCGTGGGCGTCACCTGAACCCCCAGCGTCCCCGTCCCCGTCGCCTGCATTCCCACCGCCACCGTCGCCGTCCAGGTAAATACGCGGTAGCCTGTGTTCAGCGGCACCACCACGCCCGCGTGGATGCCTGGCTCGTCCACATCGGCCAGGAAGGCGAGGACAGGAGGCACAACTGCCAGCCTCGGACCAAAGTGCCCGGGGTGCTTCTCCATCTCCGCCAGCGCGTCGTAGGCCAGCGTGGTCGTGTATGGGGCAGGCGGAGGATCCTCCGGATCGTAATCAGTATAGTCTACCTTCAATACGGAGAAATAGCGCGCAGGGTCGCACAGCCAGCCGTAGTCGTGCCAATCCAGGTTCCAGACAAACATCGCGCCCATCCAGGGCCAGTTCTCGTCGGCGTACTGGAAGGCCCGCGTGATGTAGTTGGCCTGCTGCACCTCGGGCACGTCCATCCAGCCGAAGTTATCCTCGTAGGCTGGCTTTCTATGGCACCAATCCGGGATAGCGCCATCCTCAGACGGGTCGCGCAGCCAATTAAACTCCGTGGCCCATACGGGCTTATGGCCCAGGCCATGCTGCTCCAGCAAGTCGTGCATCACCTCGATGCCACGGAAGGCGAAGCCGTTGGAGACGCTTTCGTAGCCGATCTCCGGCGCGTAGGCGAAGCCATAAGGGTGATAGCCAAAAGCGTCGAAGTAGTTGCCCGCGCCCAGGAGGAACATCTGGCGAGCGTACTCCCGTTCGTCCATCGCGCCGCAATCATTGCCGTCCCACCCGTGGCAGGTGCCCTCAATACGGCCCACCGGCGCCAGCCCCGCGCTGACGATGGTGGCGGCCGGGTCCACTGCCTTGATGCGCTCGTAGGCCCTCTGGAGCATCTGGACGTAGAGGCCGGGGTCGGGTGGAGTAGGAGGATGCACGTCCTTGTTCAGCCACCCGGCGCGGTTGGGCTCATTGCATATCTCGTAGGCCTCGATCAGGCCCCGGCCAGCCTCGGCAATCGCCTCGACGGCGTCTCCCCACGCATCTAGGTCGCCGGATTTCTGGGTACAGTCTATGAGGAAAAGGACCTGGTAGGGGTAGCGGGTCTCAGGAAGCGTTGGGTTTTGCTCCGTTTCGTACTCTTCCCACAGCTTGAGCCACTCGAAGCCTAGTGGCTCAAAAAGAGGAACAACATGGCTCTGGAAGCGCACGTTGATGCCGTAGCCCAGGTGGGGAGGAATCTCAGCACGCGCAGGCAACGGTGCCGTCCCCGGCCCGCCGGTCACGGCGACCAGCATGGCAATCACTCCCACGCGCGTCCAGGTTTGCCAATCTCTCATCGCTTCGACCCCTCCCCCACTCCCCCTTCCCTCGTAGGGAAGGGGGCCGGGGGGTTAGGTCATCACTACCGCCGGCCGTAGATACGGATGAAGTGAGCAATGGAGCGGTCGTAGGTGCGCTCCGCCTCCGGCGGGAAAAGGCAGCCCGGCAACTCGCCCATCCGCCAGTGATAACGGATACACTCGCAGCACTTGCCCTTCCTGGAGCAGGGCTCGTAGGTGCAGGGGCACTGCGCGAGGTTCTCTTCTATTTTGCACTCCATATCCTTCACCTCCAACGTTGGCTGTTGGGGCGAAGTATAGCACGAACTGTTCCAAAGCAAAAGGCCACCGGTATCTACCGGTAGCCTCGTGCTCTTACGCCAGCCAGCGTGGAATCTACGCACTAGCGACCATGTGCTGTTCGATGTAGTCCACCGCCTGGCCCACCGTCTTGATCTGCTGAGCGTCCTCGTCGGAGATCGTCCCCTCGAACTCCTCCTCGAACGCCATAATCAGTTCGACGAGGTCGAGGGAATCCGCCTCCAGGTCCTCGCGGAAGTACGCTTCTCGCGTGACCTTGTCCGGCTCCACCCCCAACAGATCAACGACGATTTTCTTGACCCGTTCAAACGTATCTGCCATTGGCTTTACCTCCCTTCGATTTTTCAGACTACCGATGCGATATTCTACTCAAATTGCACAGTTTGACAAGTATCGCCACTGCCAGTATCATAGGCGTCTGCCATAAAGAACACAGATGCGCATCTCAGGTTACGAAGGAGCGCATGCACCAACAACGCAAGTCCGACCACATCCGCATCAACCTGCAAGAGGACGTTGACTTCAAGCACGTCTCCACCGGCTTCGAGCGATACCGCTTTATCCACCGCGCGCTGCCAGGCTTCGGCCTCAAAGAGGTGGATACTGCCACGACACTGCTGGACAAGCGCCTGGCAGCCCCGCTCCTCATCTCTTCAATGACCGGTGGCACGCCGGAAGCCAGCGCGATCAACCAACGCCTGGCGGAAGCGGCCCAGGCTGCCGGAATCGGGATGGGCCTGGGCTCACAGCGCGCCGCTATCGAAGATTCTGCTCTGGTAGATACCTACCGCGTGCGTCACGTCGCCCCCGACATCCTGCTGCTGGCCAACCTGGGCGCGGTGCAACTAAACTACGGCTACGGCCCCGACGAATGTCGCCGCGCCGTCGAGATGGTAGAAGCGGACGGTCTGATCCTACACCTCAACCCGCTGCAGGAGGCGCTCCAGCCCGAAGGAGAGGCCGATTTCGCCGGGTTGCTATCCAGAATCGAGGCAGTCTGCCAGGCATTGGAGGTACCGGTGGTCGCTAAGGAGGTGGGCTGGGGCATCTCGGAGCAGGTGGCCCGCCAACTGGCGGGCGCCGGCGTGGCAGCGATTGACGTCGCCGGGGCCGGGGGCATTTCGTGGAGCCAGGTGGAGATGCACCGCGCTACGACCGAGCGCCAACGGCAGGTGGCGGCAGCCTTCGCAGACTGGGGCATCCCCACCGCCGAGAGTCTGCTGATGGCCCGTCGAGGTGCGCCTGGCCTGCCCGTCATCGCCAGTGGCGGCATCCGCGACGGCATCCAGATGGCCAAGGCCATCACATTGGGCGCGACCGCGTGTGGCGTTGCCGGGCCGTTCCTCCGCGCTGCCAGCGAATCCAGCGTAGCCGTAGCCGAACTCATCGCCACCCTTGTGACCCAGTTGCGCGTCGCTATGTTCGCCGCCGGTGCTGCCGACATCCAGGCGCTCAAGCACACTCCCATCATACCCACCACGCCGTAACCATGGCCTTGGCCGTGCTTACGGGTTGTGAAGTATGATTTGGTGGAGTATCCACCTGGCATACTAAAGACAATGAAGGCACAAGTCCTATGAACCAATACGAGATGCTACGCAAGGTTAGCCGCACTTTTGCACTATCTATCGAACAGTTGCCGCAAACCTTGCGCGACATCGTGACCGTTTCTTATCTACTTTTTCGCGTCTCCGATTGTCTGGAAGATCATGAGACAATGGAAGTCGAACGCAAAGTCCAACTGCTCCATTTATGGGCGCGCGTGTTAAGCGGGGAGGTGTCACCAGAGAACCTGACCGCCCGTATCTCCGACCTGGACCATAGCGACCCCGAAGTTTTCGTCGCCCAACACGCCGGTGAGATTATCGAGCAACTCGACCAGTTCCCCTCCGAAATTCAAGAGGCCGTCAGACTACGTGTGATCGAGACTTCACTGGGTATGGCCCGCTGGCAGGAGCATGGTCCCTTCGTAGAGAATGAGGAAGCGCTGAATGACTATATGCACGAGGTAGCGGGCCGGGTAGGCTATTTGCTAACCGACGTTTTTGCCTGGTACTCGCCCATTATCCGCAAGCGCAAATCGCAACTGATGCCCCTGGCACGGGAGCTTGGGCTGGCGTTGCAGACAGTCAATGTGATCCGGGGGATGCGCAAGGATTACGAGCGAGGCTGGGTCTTTGTGCCACGCACCTTTTATGAACAGGTTGGCCTGACCTGCGACGGGCTCTTCGACCCCGCAAACATAGAACCGGCCTTAAGAGTCATAGATATGTTAGCCGACAAGGCGGAACGCCATCTGCAGCATGGGGCCAGTTACATTATGGCCTTTCCACGCTGCCAACATCGCATTCGGCTAGCCTGTATGTGGCCCTGCTTCTTCGCCGTGAAAACGCTGGCGCTCAGCCGAAATAACGTCAATGTGCTTCTTGCCGGAGCGAAAATGAGCCGCGATCAAGTCAAGAGGATCATGCGCGATACGAAACTGTTCGGCTGGTCTAATCATTGGCTTGCCTGGTACTACAGATATCTGTCCCGCCCATCGTTCAAAAGTGAGGTGTGGGCAAAAGCAACTTGATAATGTCCCTTCAAACATTCTTCGACCGCTACCTACCACCTCTCGAAGCAGAAATGCGCGCCGTCGTCCAGACGGCCGACCCGCGCCACGCGGGCCTCTTTGGTATGCTGCGCTACCACATGGGCTGGGCCGACGCGGCGTTCAACCCCTGTCAGGCGCGAACCGGCAAGCGGGTGCGGCCCGTGCTCTGCCTGCTGGCCTGCGAAGCCTGCGGTGGCCAGTGGGAGCAGGCCCTACCCGCTGCAGCCGCCATCGAACTGCTGCACAACTTCTCCCTCATCCACGACGACATCGAGGACCGGGACGAAACCCGCCGCAGCCGCCCTACCGTCTGGGCACTGTGGGGAGAGGCACAGGGGATCAACGCCGGGGATACACTATTCGCCCTGGCTCAACTGGCTCTGGTGCGGCTCTCCGAGCGAGACGTGCCCGCCACGACCCTCGTGGCCGCCCTTCGGCTTTTGAACCGCGCCTGCCTGGCCCTTACTGGAGGTCAGTACCTCGACATCGGCTTCGAGAGCCGCGACAGCGTCTCCACCGCGGACTACCTGGCGATGATCGAGGGAAAAACCGCCGCGCTGGTGGCCTGTGCCTGCAAGATAGGCGCCCTCATCGCCGCTGCCCCCGACGCCCAACGTGAGCATCTGCGCACCTTCGGCCACCACCTGGGGCTGGCATTTCAGATGCGCGACGACGTCCTGGGCATCTGGGGAGACCCGACCGTCACCGGCAAGCCAGGCGGTGCCGATATCGCCCGGCGCAAGAAATCGCTCCCTATCCTCCACGGCCTGGAGCAAAGCGCGGAACTGCGCGCGCTGTTGGCACGGGAGACGCTCTCAGCAGCCAACGTCCACCACGCGACGCACTTGCTGGAAGAGACAAACAGCCGCGAATACGCTGAACAACTGGCACGAAAGCATCACGCCCAGGCACTGGCCGCACTGGGGCAGGCGAAACTGCAGGGCCCAGCCGTCCAGGCGCTCCACGAACTGGCGCACGTGCTTCTCAACCGTGAAAGATGATCCTGAGGTACATACTGACTATGAACCTGACGCACAAACTCATAACCGGGCATCTGCTCGACGGCGAACTTTCTCCTAATAGTGAAATCGTCCTCCGGGTTGACCAAATCCTCACCGAAGATGCCACGGGCCTGACCGCCCATCTTCAATTCGAGGCCCTGGGATTGCCGCTGGCACCCGGCCTGCAGGCCGTGTCGCTGGTGGACCACGGCACCCTCCAGGTACGCCCTGAGAACGCCGCTGACCACCACTATCTGCGCACGATGGCAGCCCGCCACGGATTTTACTACTCCCCACCCGGCAACGGCATCTGTCACCTGCTCTTTCTGGCGCACTTCGCCCGGCCAGGCGCACTGTTGGTAGGGGCCGACAGTCATACACCGACAGCGGGAGCCGTCGGGTCGCTCGGCATCGGAGCGGGGGGGGTGGAGGTGGCCGTCGCCCTGGGCACTGCCCGCTACCACGTGCGCATGCCAGCCATCGTGGGGATCGAGTTGAGCGGCGAACTCCGCCCCTGGGTGAGCGCCAAAGACGTGATCCTGGAACTGCTGCGCCGCCTGGGCACACGGTGGGGCGTTGGCAGGGCAGCCGAGTTCACAGGGCCAGGTGTCGCCACTCTCAGTGTGCCAGAACGCGCCACCATCACCTCAGTGGGTGCGGAACTGGAAGTCACAACCTCGATCTTTCCGGCCGACGAGCAGGTGCGGCGTTACCTGGTCGCTCAAGGCCGCGAGGCTGATTTCTGTCCCCTGGGCCCTGATCCCGACGCTACCTACGACGAGCAGATGCGGCTCGACCTCTCCACCATCGAGCCATTGATTGCCTTGCCAGGCAGCCCTGGCAACGTGGTGCCAGTGCGCGAGGTGGCTGGCACACCAGTGGATCAGGTCATCGTAGGCAGTTGCACGAACGGCAGTTATGAAGACATGGCGCTGGTCGCTCGTATGCTGCGCGGGCAACACGTCCCGCCCCACGTCACGATGGCTGTGACGCCGGGAACCCGACAGGTGTACCACGTGCTGGCCACGTCCGGCGAACTAAGCGACCTCATTGCGGCTGGAGCACGCATTCTGGAGCCTTGCTGTGGCCCGTGCATAGGCATGGACCTCCAGCCGCCAAAGGGCGCAGTCTCCTTGCGCACTTACCCGCGCAACTTTCCTGGCCGCTCGGGGGTACTTGGCGACCAGGTCTACCTGTGCAGCCCGGCCGTTGCGGCAGCGTCGGCACTGACCGGAGTGATCACTGACCCTCGCGATCTAGGAGACACCCCTCCCCGCATCGAGCCGCCGCCCCGGTATCCAGACCTACGCGAGATCACACCTCCACCTGCGGACCGCGCCACTGTCGAGATTATCCGCGGGTCTCATCACACCCCGCTACCAGCGGTGACCCCACTCCCCGACAGGCTGCAGGGGCGAGTGTTGATCGTGCTGGGCGACGACATCACCACAGACCACATCATGCCCGCCAAGCCTGAGACCATCGCCGCCTGTGCCAACGTCACGGCCATGGGCAACTTAACGTTCAGTCGGATAGACCCCGGCTTCCCTGCGCGTGCCCGCGAGTGGAGCGGCGGTTTCATCGTGGCCGGCCACAACTATGGTCTCGGCTCCTCCCGGGAGCACGCTGTGCAAGGGCCTTTGGTGCTGGGGTTACGAGCTGTCATCGCCAAATCTTACGCCCGCATACACCAGGCCAATCTGGTCAACTTTGGCATCCTGCCCCTGATCTTTGCTGACCACGCGGCCTATGATAAAATTCGAGTGGGCGATGAATGGGAGATCATCGGGCTGCACGAACGCCTCCGCACTGGCCACCCGGTCAGCATCCGCAACCAAACACAGGACATAACCTTCGATGTCACCTGCGATCTCACATCTCGCCAGGTCCAAATCCTCCTTGCCGGTGGACTGTTAAACTACGCCCGCGACAAAGGTGACGAACATGAATAACACTACACGAAGTGAGTTAATCCACGATTGGAACGCGAGTCCCAGCGCCCCCCCGACCAGGACTGTCGGGATCGTGGATGAGACGCTGCGAGATGGTCTGCAATCACCCTCTGTGACCCAACCCTCCGTGGCAGATAAACTCGGCCTGCTGGCGCTGATGGCCGAGTTGGGCGTGGATGACGTAAACCTGGGGATTCCAGGGGCTGGCTCACGCTTCGCGGAAGAATGTCTGATTCTGGCACACGAGATCGTGGGCCAGGGCTTGCCCCTGGCGTGCCACTGCGCTGCCCGCACTCTGCCGAAAGACATTGCCCCCATCGCCGAGATCTCACAGCAGGCTGGCATCCGCGTCGGCGTGGGCATGTTCATCGGCTCAAGTCCCATCCGTCGCTACGCCGAGGGGTGGGATTTGGCCCTCATGCTGCGTCGCACACGCGAGGCTATAGACTTCGCTGTGAAGCACGACGTGCCTGTCATGTTCGTCACTGAAGATACCACCCGCGCTGACCCGGAGACCCTGCGCCAACTGTACCTGACCGCCATCGAGCACGGTGCCGAACGTATATGCCTGTCCGACACAGCTGGCTATGCCATGCCCGAGGGCACAGCACGGCTCGTGCGCTTCATCCGCGAGTTGGTCGGCCCCAGGATCGGCATTGACTGGCACGGTCACAACGACCGGGGACTGGCGTTGGTCAACGCGATCACAGCCCTCAAGGCTGGCGCAGACCGGTTGCACGCCACCGCGTTGGGCATTGGCGAGCGCACAGGTAACACCTCAATGGAACTGCTGTTGACCAACCTTCAATTCCTGGGTTACATCCAGCGCGATTTGACCCCACTTCCGCTATATTGCCGCACGGTCGCCAAAGTGTGCCACGTACCAATGCCAGCCAACCACCCGGTTGTGGGTCAAGATGCCTTCCGCACCGCGTCGGGCGTCCACGCGGCCGCGATCTACAAGGCCCAACAAAAGGGAGATGACTGGGTGGCTGATCGAGTCTACTCGGCTGTTCCCGCCACGCTGGTCGGACGGTACCAGAAAATCGAGATCGGGCCGATGAGCGGGGTCAGCAACGTGCATTATCAACTCGCCGAGTACGGCCTGGAAGCCAGCGACGAGGTGATCCGGCGTATCCTGGAGGTAGCGAAGGAGTCGGACCGCGTGCTGACCGAGGTCGAGGTTCTGCGGCTGCTAGTGGGGGCCAAACCCCGGCAGCGGGAGTAGCAGGTGACTACATCTCCCCCGCGAAATAATACCCAATTCCCCACCTAGTGCGGACATATCGCGGGCTCCCCGGGTCGTCCTCAATTTTATCGCGCAAGTAATGGACGTACACGCTCAGATAGCCCACCTCACCGCTATATTCCGGACCCCAGACCCGCGCCAGCAACTCTTCGTGGGGTACGACATGCCCTGCCTGGCTCACCAGGCACATCAGCAGGCGGGACTCAGTGGGGGTGAGGTTCACAATGGAGCCATTCAGACTGACAGCTCCAGTAGACAAATCCACCACCAGTCTGCCATCATCGTAGACCGTCCGCCAGGCCAGTTTAACAGGCGCTTTCGCGCGCCGCAGAAGAGCGCGAATCCGCGCCTTCAACTCATCAAAACTGCACGGCTTGGCGACATAGTCATCGGCGCCCAGGACGAGACCCCGGAGGACGTCTTTCTCACCACCCCTGGCAGTGAGCATAATAATCGGCGTATTCGAGATCTCCCGCAGCCGCTGGCAGGTTGTCCAGCCATCCATGTCGGGCATCATCACGTCCAGGATGACCAGATCTGGGCGAGATTGATAGGCCTGTCGGAGACCCTCCTTTCCCCCAGAAGCAGTGATGACCGAAAAGCCTTCTCGCTCCAAACCTAATTGTAGGAGCCTTAACAGTCCGGTATCATCGTCTATTACCAAGATTGTCTCGTTCACGCCCCCTCCTTCCCGTAGAATCTGCGAACTCACTCTCTCAATGCGCACTGCTGCTCTAACACCATCATTTCTAATACTATCATAAGAAAGTGAAAGAATGGTTTAGACAAAGTGAACAAGTCGTCTAGGAAGTTCCTAGAAAGCCTAAAGTCTCTCGCTTCCCCCACGCGATCCGAGATACGGCCGCGTGGATTTGACTAATACCCCAAAACTGTTGTATATTTACGGTAGCGATGTGGCCCCCTGAAGCGTCACCTTGCAGTCGCATTTCACCATTTGGTATCATAGCAATCGGCAAATTCCTATCGGTCCCGAAAGGCAACACTATGTCAACTCCTTATGGCTCGCAAACACCAGTGGAACAGCAACAGACACCAGATAGGGTATCAACCAACGGGCTGGGGTCTGAGTCCTCCAACGCTCTGGCTGAATCTCACGCGACAGAGCCAGTTGGAGAGGCAGCAGGACCACATAGCCGTGAACTTGCCACCCTCAGTGCCATCGCCCACACACTGATGGAGACTCTGGACGTTGAGACCATCCTCAAAAGGCTACTCAACCACATAAACGAAGTGTTGAACACAGAAGCCACATCGGTAGCACTGCTTGACCAAGAGACAGGGGAATTAGTCTTCCATGTGGCTTCAGGCATCGCTGCCGCCGAGACCAGAGGGCTGCGCCTGCGACCAGGTGAAGGCATCGCTGGCTGGGTGGTACAACATCAAACCCCTCAAGTGGTGCCAGACGTCTACCAGGACCCACGTTTCTACGCTGGCATTGACGCCAACACTAAGTTCACTGCTCGCTCCCTCATCTGCGTCCCCTTGAAGATCAAGGGCCGCGTTATAGGGGTCGTCGAGGCACTGAATAAACTAAAAGGTGATTTCGACGCCCACGACGTTGCTTTACTGGAAGCAGTAGCGGCACCGGCCGCTACTGCGATAGAAAACGCCCGACTGCACGAAGCCGAGCAACACAAAAGACGCATACTGATGGCGCTGCATCGCGCAGGCGAGCGCCTACTTCGCACCTTCACCCTCAATGAGGCCCTGGATGCCATCGTGAACATCGTTCGCGAAGAATTCCAGTTTGACCGCTGCTTGCTGGGCTTGATAGACGAACAGCAACAAACACTAATAGGGCGAGGGGGATACGGCACTGGCGTCACACGAGGAGTCATCCACCAAAACATCCCGCTGGATTCCAAACCTGCCCCTCCCACCGTTATCTGTGTACTTGAACGGACCCCTGTTCTCATCAATGATCCGTCGCACGACCCGCGCTGCGAGGGCCTGCACGACATGCTGCAGGCGCTGGGTATCTCCTCCTTCGCCACCGTGCCAATCATCGCCGGGGAAAAAGTGCTTGGCGTGATCGGCGTGGATAATGTGACCAGCCACCGTCCTATCTCCAAACAAGACGTAGAGGCACTGATGGAACTGGGCAATTTGATCGGGCTGGTTCTGGAGCGCGTGCGCCTGTATGAGGAATTGGAAGAGAAGGTAGAGGAACGCACACAAGAACTGCAGGAAACGCAGGAGTTGCATCGTTTGTTGATTGACGCCGCTGGCACGGCTGGCGAGGGTATTGTCTTGCTTCAGGACGCAGACGGACGAGAGGGAGCCATCCTCTATGCTAACAAGGCATTTGGACGTATGCTGGGTTATACCTTTCCGGAATTGCTGAACCTGACTATAACCGACGTGCTGCCTGCTGAAGAATTGAGGGCCGTGCTGTCCAGGCATCGTGAGCAAAAGACAGAGCGAACACCAGGTCGGGCCTACGAGACCGTACTGGTGACTAAAGACGGTCGTCGTCTACCTGTCGCCGTGGGCACTGCTACCACAGAGTATCAAGACCACACAGCAACGATCCTATTCGCACGCGACATCACCGCTCAGAAACATTACGAAGAAGAGATCAATCAACGCAACTGGGAACTGCAAGCACGCAACGCGATTGCGGCGCTTGTAGGACGCTCGCTGAGCCAGGAAAGTATGCTCAATAGCGCTCTGGACGTCATTGCCAGTGTCACCGGCATGGAGATGGTGGCAGTGCGACTGCGCGACGAGGCAACGAGAACCTCCCGATTTGCGGCCCAACAAGGCTTCCCTGCGGAGTTCATTGCCTTCGAGGAACAAGCAGGCCCCGACAGGACCTTGAGCGAGTGGACGAGCAGGACAGGCCAGCCTACAGTTGTGGGAAACACCGCCGAATCCGGATCACTCCACATGCCGGACTGCAGCCTGTGCACCCAAACGGGGGTGGCTGCCCTGGCCATCGCTCCAGTCGAGGCGGCTGGCAACCGGCTGGGCACGCTCTACGTGGGGAGTCACGCCCTACGGGCCATCTCTCACTCAGAGGTGGACACCCTCATCGCTATTGGGCAACAGTTGGGGGTGGCGATCGAGAACGCCCGTATGCTGGAGGAAATCCGGCGGGCCGAAACCCGGTATCGAACTTTGATGACGGAGGCACGTGATGGCATCGTAGTCATAGATACCGCCGATGGCACTATCGTGGACGGCAACCACGCGCTCGAGGACATGACCGGCCTGAGCCTGACCAAACTACGTGGGATGAAGGTCTGGCAATTACATCTCCCGGAAGTGGCGGATGGTGTGCGTGAACTTCTCACACACATCACGCAGCAGGGACAGGGAGAGGCGGATGATTTCCCGATCAAACACAAAGAGGGTCATCTGGTGCCCGCTGAAATTCGCGCCCGGGTGATTGACCTGGGTGACCAGCAGGTAATCATGGCTGTCATCCGCGACGTCACAGAGAAACGCAGAATGGAACAGCACCTGATACGCAGCGAGAAATTAGCGGCCACGGGGCGGCTGGCCGCATCCATCGCCCATGAGATCAACAACCCACTCCAGGGGATGACCCTTTTCCTCAAGGCCCTGGAACGAACCCTTACCCCTGACCATCCCGGGCGAAAGGACCTGCAGATGGTGCGAGCCGGCCAGGAGCGGATCCACACTATCGTGCAGGGACTGCTGGCCTTTCAGCGTGATAGCAAAGCCACGCTGCAGCCGGCCGATCTCCACCACTCTCTTAGACAAACGCTCGCTATCGTCGCACCGCAATTCGCCGCCTCGAATATCACGGTCCACGAAGCACTGGCTCCAGGTAGGGCCGAGATTATGAGTTATCCTGGTCAGTTCAACCAGGTGTTCCTCAACCTCCTGCTCAATGCCGCCGACGCGATGCCAGAGGGCGGAGAAATCTGGGTGCGCTCGAAAGTCACGCCCGACGAGGTGTGCATCGAAATTCAGGATACAGGCTGCGGGATGCCAGCGGAGGCAGTGGACCGGCTTTTCGAGCCCTTCTGCAGCACCAAAGGCACCGAGGTTGGTACTGGCCTTGGGCTGTGGGTCAGCCACCAGATTGTCACCTACCACCGTGGTCGGATTGACGTGCGCAGTCAAATTGGCGAGGGTACTACTTTCACAATCAGGCTACCCCGCACAATCGAAGCAATGGAGAAAGCGAAGGAGTTATGAGCAAGACAGCAAACATTCTAATCGTGGATGACGATGACTTCGTGCGAGCCGGCTTTGCCCGTGAATTGGCAGCCGCCGGGTACGAGGTGACAACAGCAGAAAACGGGCAGGCAGCACTGGCATTGCTGGCAGAATCGGACTTTGACACAGCGCTGGTGGACATCAGAATGCCCGGAATAGACGGGCTCACGGTCGTGAGAGAGGGACTCAAGGTTGCGCCTGAGACTCGAATGATCGTGATCACCGGCTACGCCTCTATTGACACCGCGGTGGAGGCGCTGCGCCGCGGAGCCTACGACTACCTGAGAAAACCTTGCCAGAGCCAGGAACTGATCGCCACAGTGGCGCGTGCCATAGAAAACCGATGGCTGCAGCAGGAAGTACAGTTGCTGCGTAAAGACATGATTGACATGCTGGTACACGACCTGAAAGGCCCGCTGAGCATTATCTCCGGCGCTTACAGCGCGCTGGAAGATGAACTGAGTGCACTCGAGGAAGGAGAAGCGGCTCGCCAGTGGCTGGAGATTGCCAAACAGGGGCAGGTGCGACTCGAGCGCCTGATCAACACACTGTTGGAAATGAATAAACTGGAGGCTGGCGAGCCGCTGGGAGAAAGAGAGGCCGTCACACCCTTGACACTGGTGCGAGAAACGATCAGCCAACTAAAGCCCCTCGCCGACATCCGGAACCTGAAACTGCGCACTGAGGTAGCAAGCCACCTGCCGAAAGTACCGGTTGATCGGATGCTAACGGTGAGGATATTGAGCAATCTGCTCGACAACGCGATCAAGTACAGTCCCCCTGAAGGCACGGTCATAATCGGCGCGCACCGTTCCCAAGCGGATTCGCCAGCGGTCACTTTCTGGGTGCGCGATCAAGGGCCAGGCATCCCCTTGGAATACCGGGAACGCATCTTCGAAAAATTCACCCACGTGCCAGGCCGCCAGCGGAGCGGTATGGGCCTGGGATTGGCCTACTGTCGCCTGGCCGTGGAAGCACACGGAGGACGTATCTGGGTGGATAGTACAGCACAGGGAGGAAGCATCTTCTCTTTCACGGTGCCGGTGGAGGAGGTGCCAGACCGCGCCTCAGCCACTGTATCCGAGTAGCAGCCGACACAGCACCGTACCATCGGCTGGAAGCAAGTACAAGTTCACCGCTGTTGATATACAAGCCAAGCGCCCGGCGGACATGCAGCCACCGGGCGCTACCACAACACTCCCCCTTGTCTCGCTCCCTTGCCAAGTCAGGAGGTGGGCCGGGCAGGACTCGAACCTGCGAAGGCTGAGCCAGCGGATTTACAGTCCGCCCCCTTTGCCGCTCGGGACACCGACCCATTTTGGTTTTAGATTTGGGGATGTTAGATTTGAAAATCTGCCAAGAGCAACGACCACCAAGCTGATGACAGGATTCGAACCTGTAACCCGCTCCTTACAAGGGAGCCGCTCTACCATTGAGCTACATCAGCGCATCATCAGAATCCTAAGCGAAAGTTGTCATTTTCCGCTGCATGTCTCCTACGGTGACAATTCGCACAGCTTCCGAACCGCCCGAGTATTTCCTTATCTCTATTCTGAGCATAGTATCCGTGGTTGTATACTCGCTGACAAGCCTTACACACCTTGTGACGCACAACACCCTTTTTGCGCCATGCGAATTCTTCTTCGGCTTTTTCCTCTCCACAAATCCGGCATTCGGGCATAAGACTCCCTGCTCTGCCGCTTGGGCTACGCCGGCGTAGTAATATTATACCACAACCAACCCGAGGGTCAAGATTACGACCAGCGCAAAGCGCCTTTATCCCCAGAACGACTTCGGTGACAACATTTCTACCGCCGCCAGCGATAATCGTGGCCCAGTGCCTTCTTGAAGTCCTTGTGCACCCCTCCCAGGCGCTCAATGGCCCAGGCATCGCCCGTCCAGCGGTAGAGCAGCAGGCAGTGAATCTGCTGAGCGTGGGGGGTGCTATTCCAGCGGTGCATCTCCGCGTAGGCCGCCTGCACCCAGCCCTTGTCCTTGTCTACCCAGCCGACCTTGCCTGCCTCATCCTGGTTGCGCGGCTGGTGCTCTAACGCCAACCAGTGATTGGACTCGGCGATGTAGATCGGGCGGTCGCGCCACTTTTCCGGGACGGCCTCCGCAAAGGCCCGGTAGGCCTGGAAGTCATAGTAGTGCTCCCGCGGCGTGCCCGGCTGGAGGAATTCGTCAGTGAAGACAGTCTTCCTGGTGATGAGCCCCACATCCATCCAGTGGGTGTAGGTGTGCAGTGCAATGCCGTCCAGGTTATAGATGCAGTCGAGCATCTCCTTGAAGTACTCCAGCGGCCTGTTGCGTCGGTTGCCCAACAGTTTCCAGGGATAGGTATTGTAGGGGTCCACCGCGCCCGGCGTAACGATGGCCTCTGGCTGCACCTCCTTGATGCGCTGGCGCGCCAGGTTGAACGCCTCGGCGTACATCTGCGGAGTGATGTGCTCGACCGGGTGCTCGGCTCCGCCAGGATGCTCGCGCACGTTGTTCTGCTCGTTGCCGATGATCCAGATGCGGCATCCCTGGGAGTTCTGGACGTAGCGGGCACAGGCACTGGCGAAGTCGGCGTATTTAGCGCGAACTGGCAGCGTCCCGCCCGGCTCGTAGCCGTGGTTGAGGCGGACGATGACGCCATAGCCACTGTGGGACCACGAAGTATAGTCGTGACCGCCGCCGTGATGGGGATCAGCGCCCACCGCCTCGGTGAAAAGCACCCAGCCGGTCTTGTGCTTGTTCTGGAAGAGGGAGCGAAAGTCGGCGGGAGTGGTGGCACCGGCGGCGTGGATGCCAAAGATCCAGGCACATTCCCCGTAAGGTAACGTGGCATCGTCCACCAGCTGGCGTTTGTCGGCCAATCGCTTGGCGTTGACGTAGCGGCCGTTCACGTATCCCTCATGGAGGCTTGGTGTGCGGACGCGGACCCACTGATCCTTCCCCACCTTGGCGGCTGCTTCCTTGGGATCCCCCAGCACCTTCAATACGGTTTTGTCAGGCACGCGCCAGACGCGGGCGGTGTTTTTACCCCGCCCCCGACGTATGTTCAACCCACCAGGGCTATTGACGCTCAGGTAGGTGACCGGTTCCAGAGGAGGCACAGGGGCCTCCTCGTACAGGCGGAGGTACCAGGCAGCAACGTATCCCTCAACCCCCTCAGAGGTGCGGATGCGGATCCACTGATCCCCCTGCCCTACCTTGGCCCGCACATCGGCCTCTGGCTCCAGCGGTTCCAGCATCGCCCCATCGTTCACCTGCGCAATGGGCGGCTGGGTGATGGAAGGCTGCGGACGAATGTTCAGGTAGCCCATCTCCGGACTCACCACCTGCACCTGCACGCCGGCTGGCGATGGCGGCGGCACTTCCTCGTACAGGCGGAGATACAAGGCAGCGACGTATCCAGCGACACCTGTGGGAGCGCGAACGTGGAGCCATTGTCCCTCCCGGCCTACCTTGGCCCGCACGTCGGCATCAGGCTCCATCGCCTCCAGCACCGTCCCGTCGTCCACCCGCGCGATGGGCGGCTGGGCGGTGGAGGGCTGCGGGCGAACGTTCAAGTAGCCCACCTCCGGACTCACCACCTGCACCTTGAGCATCGGCGGAGCAGGTAGTTGTTCGGCCAGCGGGAAGGCACAGATCAGTGAGAGGAGATCGTCGTTGATGACAGCGGCAGTGAAGACGCTGATAAAAGTCGGCTGATGTGCTGCCAACCGGCTGAGCCAGACCCGGAACTCCGCCAGGCTCATGCGCACGTGACCATCCTCGTCGTGGTAGGGGCCCAGGATCGGGTAGAGGGGAGGACGGTAACCCCAACGGCGGCACCAATACTCATAGTGGCCGTAGGTCCACTCGTCAATCACGCGCTGCGCCTGTTGTTCCCACGGCAACGTGCTGTCCGGGGCAAAGAAAGTGCCGTAAGACATCGGCATCAACCCACCTTTACAGAACCCGTTCATCTGAACGTAGGGTAGATCACTGTGATGAGAGATATTGGGGAAGGAGCAGTTGTACAGCCTGTTCAAGTCAAGCCCGGCCGCCCGCAGGTGCTGGCCAAGTTGAGTAGCCTGCTCGAAGCGGCCGCTGCATTGGTTTGCCTCGGTGTCGAAGACGAAGCCCTGGAAGCCATCCTGGAAGGCCCGCACAACGACCTGAGCCTCTGCCTGAGGGTCATCCAGCAGCAGCCACATCCAAGCGAAAGGAACCAGGCCCGCTTCGGTGATCTTCTGGACGGCCTGGGCCATTCCGGGATAATAGGTCGAGCCCTGCCCGACCTTGTATATGATGTGGGTAGCCCCCGTCTGGGGGGCGATTCGGACGGCCCGCTCCAGTTCTTTCTTGCCACGGGCCCACAACCCCTTGCCGCGCAGCACAGTCATCGTTTTCTCCTTTCGATCTCTGAATATGAAAGGCAGGAAGATGCGGAAAAGATTTGACATTGTCACTCCCTTATTGACGTGAAACGTGACGACTGCCGCGAATGTAGAAACGCCATGGGGCGGTCAACGCCGCCGCGTTGCCCCGCACGCCGACCCGGGAGCCGGTGGCAGCAGCGTCGTCGGGCACCCCGGTGTCCTCCTCAATGAACAGAAGCGCATCCGGCGCGCACAGGTCGGCCCCGTCGAACCGCCGGTCAATCCCGAGCGCCTGGCACAACCGGGCCGGGCCGCTGGTCAACCGCAAGTTAGGCACACCGCCCCGCCGTGCCCGCATCGCCTCAATCCCTTGCAGCGGTTCCAGTGCCCGGATGAGCACCGCCGCCGGGTAGTTCTCCCGCTCGGTGACGACGTTGAAGCAGTGATGCATCCCGTAGATGAAGTATACATAAGCGTAACCAGGCGGGCCAAACATTGGGGCGTTCCGCCCGGTAGGGCCGCAGTGCGCGTGAGAGGCCCGGTCATCCTCTCCGATGTAGGCTTCGACCTCAACGATGCGCCCGGACAGACGCGCTCCATCCAGCACCCGCACCAGCCGCTGCCCCAGTAACTCGCGGGCGACGGTGAGCGTATCACGGGCAAAGAAATCGCGGCTCAGGCGGCTCATTGCTTTACCGTTGGAAACGTGGGTCGCGTTCCAGCGTCAGGCGCAACCCTTGCGCCAGGTCCACGCGCGGCTCGTAGTCCAACAACCTGTGCGCGACGGCTATGTCGGCGCAGAGGCGGGAAACGCCGCCACCCTCGGCGGGGCTGTGGAGCACTTCTACCCCCCGCCCCACCGCCTTTGCCACCAGCGCCGCCAGTTCGTTGACGCTGGTCTCACGGCCACTGCCCACGTTGATGATACGGCGGTCCACGTCGGAGGCAGTGGCAGCCGCCACCAACGCCCCCACCACATCGTCTATGTAGGCAAAATCGCGGGTCTGCCCACCGCCACCGAAGATGACCAGCGACCCCCCACCCAGCGCCTGTTGCAGGAAGCGCGGCATCACTGGTGGATGGAAGACCGGCAAGTTCTGTCCTGGCCCATAGGCGTTGAAGATACGCAGAATCACCGTCTCAATACCCCACAGCGCGCCGATGGTGCGAACGTAGTACTCTGCAGCCAGTTTGCTGACGGCGTAGGGAGACTGCGGGTTAGGAGCGGCGTCCTCGCGCACCGGCTGCTCGGCCTGCTCACCATAGACTGCACCGGAGGAAGTGAGGACGACGCGACGCACCCCGGCGTCCCGCATCGCCTCCATCACGCTGACAGTGCCGCCAACGTTGACCTCATTGTACTCACGTGGGTAGAGGATGGATTCGCTGACCAGCACACGCGCCGCCAGATGGTAAACGCAGTCCACGTCCTGCAGCAACGTCCACAATTTGGGCCGGTCGGCTACGTCGCCCCGGGTGAAAAGCACCCGCTCGTCCAGCCGGGCAGGGTCCCCGGCACTGAGGTCATCAATGGCCCGCACCTGATGCCCATCGCGAGCCAATCGGTTAGCCAGGGCCGCCCCAAGAAATCCGGCTCCACCAGTGACGAGGAAACGCATAGGGAACTCCGTTCCAATGAACAATGAACAATGAACAATGACTAATGACCAATGACCAATGACTAATGAACAATGACCAGTGACCAAACTTTATTATAGCACAACTTACCGCAAAAGGGCGAATGACCGGGCCGTCGGACATGGAAGCCGCAACACAACCTTTTGACACCTCACGCTCCCTGCGGTATACTGCCCCCTACTGTGTGATCCCAGACTGACCGCTAACGGCTAAGATGACACGAGATTATCTCACCGAGTCGCTGACGACCTACTGGTTCGCCCCGCCCGTGGCACTGTGGCGGGCGATTGAGTTGCGCGTGGCGGCGGCGGAGCAATACGCCCGCCCCCTGCTCGACCTGGGCTGTGGCGACGGGCTGATCGCGCAGGTGCTCTTCGGGACGGATGCCTGCGTGGACGTGGGGCTCGACCCCTGGGCCGACCAACTGCACCAGGCGGCCCGATGTGGCGCATACCGCCACGTGGACCTGGCTGACGGCCACCGCCTGCCCTACGTTGGCGGCACGTTCGCTACCGTCTTCAGCAACTCAGTCCTGGAGCACATCCCCGAAGTGGAGCCGGTCGTGCGCGAGGTGGGGCGGGTGCTGAGACCCGGCGGTCGCTTCATCTTCACCGTCCCTTCCGACGCCTTCCGCCACCTGCTCGACGGCTATATCCGGCCGATGGAAGCCGGAAACATGGAGGAAGCGGAGTGGTACGCAGCTGCCGTGGACGTATGGCTGGAGCATCACCACTACCACACGCCGGAGGAATGGGGCGGTCTGCTGGCCGCCGCCGGGATGGAGATGGTCAAAGCACGCTACTACATCCCGGAAGGAGTCGAGCGGTTGTGGGACCGGATGAACAACCGCTACGGCGTGGGCCAACCGCGAACGGCGTGGGGGCTGCTGGTCTCACCGCGGCTGCGGCCCCTAGGCTATCAGGCACTTCTGCGCCGTGCCGTCGTACGCTGTCTTAGCCGCCGTTGGCGACTCTACTATGAGGCGGACGTACCTCCCGGCGAGAAGGGCGGCGGCCTGCTCGTCGTTGCCCGGCGGAACAATGAACAATGACCAATGACCAATGACCAATGAACAATGAACAATGACCAAAACACAACCTATATTCTCCATTGCGCCTGACATCTGGGACCGGTTCATTGCGGCCCGCCCCGACGGACACGTCCTCCAGACCAGCCACTGGGGCACGCTCAAAGCGCAGTTCGGGTGGGCCGACGAGCGGGTAGGGCTGGCCCGAGGGGATGAACTGATCGCCGGGGCGCAGGTGCTCTACCGGCGTTTGCCGGCCGGGCTGGGCTGCCTGGCCTACGTCCCCAGAGGGCCACTGGTGGATTGGGCCGACGAGGAGCAACTGGCGGCGCTGCTGGTGGCCCTCGACCGCGCTGCCCGATCGCGGGGGGCCGTCGTCCTAATCGTCGAGCCCGACTTGCCCGATGAGGCCACTCACCGCGAGAGGCTGCACGCGCTTGGCTTTCGCCCGTCACCCTTCGGTAGCCTTCAGCCTCGCCGCACCACCGTCGTGGACATCTCCCCCGACGAGGACGCAATCCTGGCGGCAATGAAGTCGAAGACGCGCTACAACGTCCGGCTGGCAGCACGCAAGGGAATGACGGTGCGGGAGGCAAGCGAGGCCGACCTGCCCGCCTTCCACGCGCTGATGGCCGCCACCGCTGCGCGGAACCGCTTCGGCGTCCACTCCCCGGCCTACTACGAGGCGGCTTACCGGCTGTTCGCGCCCCGGGACTGGGCACGGCTGCTCCTGGCCGAACTCCCCCCCGCTTCGGGGGGGGCGGGGGGGGTTACGGAGCCGGTGGCAGCATTGATGGTCTTCGCGCTCCCACCTCGGGCCTGGTACTTCTACGGGGCCTCAGGCGACGCCCACCGCGAGAAGATGCCCACCTACCTGCTCCAGTGGGAGGCGATGCGTTGGGCCAAGTCTCTGGGCTGCACCACCTACGACCTGTGGGGCGTCCCCGACGAGGACGAGGCGACACTGGAAGCGGAGTTCACGCGGCGGCGGGACGGGCTGTGGGGCGTCTACCGCTTCAAGCGGGGCTTCGGCGGGCACCTGGTGCGCAGCGTGGGCGCGTGGGACCGGGTCTACGCGCCGCTGCGGTATTGGATACTGGATGCTGGATACTCGATACTGGATGCCTGGCGTCGAAGATGAAACTACGCACCACGCAACACGCAACACGGACTCAGTGGAACGCAGCACTGGCTGAGTTGCCCGCCGCCCACGTCCTGCAAACCTGGGAGTGGGGCGCGTTCAAGTCCCGCTACGGGTGGCAGCCGGTCCGTTACCTGTGGCTGGATGACGACCGGCCCCGCGCAGCCGCCTCGGTGTTGACCCGCCGCCTGGGCCGCTGGCCCACGGCGGTGATGTACGTCCCCAAAGGCCCAGCCCTGGACTACGAGAATGCCGCTCTCCTGGAGCAGGTGCTGGCCCACCTGGAGACCACGGCTCGGCGAGAGCGGGCGCTGTTCGTCAAAATAGACCCCGATGTGCGGGCTGACACCCCCGAAGGGGAAGCGGTCGTGGGGACGCTGCGCCGCCGAGGCTGGCGCGGTTCCTGCGAGCAGATCCAGTTCCGCAACACCATCCTGCTCGACCTGACCCGCAGCCCCAACGAACTCCTGGCGGCGATGAAGTCCAAGTGGCGCTACAACGTGCGGTTGGCGGCCCGCAAAGGGGTGACGGTGCGCCGGGGCACGCTGACCGACATGCCGTTGCTGTACAAGATGTACGCCGAGACCGCAGCCCGCGACGGGTTTGTCATCCGTCCCGAGGTCTACTATCACGACGCCTGGGGCGCTTTCATCGAGGCGGGACTGGCGCAGCCGCTCATCGCCGAGGTGGAGAGGGAACCGATGGCGATGGTGCTCATCTTCCGCTTCGCGGGGCGGGCGTGGTACATGTACGGGGCTTCCCGCGCTGGCCACCGTGATAAGATGCCCAATCACTTGCTCCAGTGGGAAGCGATGCAGTGGGCACGGGAACAGGGCTGCACGGTCTACGATATGTGGGGCGCGCCGGACGTGCTGGACGAGTCGGACCCGCTGTGGGGGGTGTATCGCTTCAAGCGGGGGTTCGGCGGGGAGTTCGTGAGATACATAGGGGCCTGGGATTTCCCCGTCTCGCGCCCCGGCTACTGGCTCTACACCGGCGTGATGCCCCGCGTGCTGGCGACGATGCGCTGGCAATATCAGCGGTTAGCAGTTAGCAGTTAGCCGATGGCCGTTAGCACCATGTGGTGACATGCGCTCGCTTGCACGCGCCCCACTGGGGTGCTATAATCGCGATGGAATGGGCCAACGAAGATCATCTCATACGAGAGGAGGAGGGCATGTGGCGCTGGATCGGAGTGCTTGTCATTGGGTACGTGCTAGGTTCCATCCCTGTCGGGTTTCTCGTGGTTCGCTGGTTGCGCGGGGTGGACGTGCGAGAGATTGGTAGCGGGCGGACTGGGGGAACGAACGTACTGCGGGCGGGCGGGTGGGAGGCCGCGTTGCTGACCGTCGTGGGGGATGTCCTGAAAGCAGCGCTGGCCGTGCTGGTAGCCCGCTGGTTGGATGGGCCACCGCTGGTACTGGCTCTAGCTGGCGCAATGGCGGTGTTAGGCCATAACTATTCGCTCTTCCTGGGCTTCCGAGGCGGCGCCGGGGCGATGGCCGCTATCGGCGGGGCGATGGCTCTCTGGCCATGGAGCGGCGCAGTTCTGCTGTCTGCGCCTTCGGCGGTGGTGCTGACCACCCGCCACGCTTCTATGGGTTCCATCGCGCTCGCCCTGTTACTCCCTGTAGTCTTTGCCGCGTGTGCCGCCTTGGGCCTGGGGCCATGGGCCTACCTGGTTCATGGGTCGCTTGCCTCCGCGCTGATCCTGTGTGCACTGCGGCCCAATATCCGCCGGCTCCTGCGTGGTGAGGAGCGGCGGATTGACCTGGGGGCAGGCCGCGGACAGTGACGGCTAGTTTGGGTTTTCCCTTCAGCCCCGCCGTGATGTAGTACACCTCAGTTTTGGTGTAGATGTCACCTGTGCTATACTCGACGTACAGGAATCGGATTTTTCCAGTTGCGCGCACGGAGGTAGGCCGATGCTGCCTTCAGCTTACCCGTATGACTGTCAGACGTTGAAAGCCGCCTGGACACAATTTGTCCAGCAAGGGGTCATTGTTTCGACCTCTCTGGATCCGGCTGTTGTGCGTTCCTGGCACTATTGCCAAGAGGCCGGGTTGGAGCCCTGCTCTCCTCCGCACCCGGAACGCTGCGATACAGAGGCACTGGAACAGCGGCGGCAGGATCGCTTCGACTTGATCGCTATTGCGCGCCCATTTATGGAGGATGTCTACCAGTTCGCCGGCGAGTCTGATATGATTGTGTACCTGGTCGATGAAACACTCTGCGTCCTGGACTCTCTGGGGGACGAGGCGTTGCAGCACACGCTGGAAGACATGGGGTTGGGTGATGGAGTATGGCTGGCTGAGGAGCAGATCGGCACAAATGCGGCGACTATGGCACTGAGCGAAGGATTGCCAGCGCAGATCGTAGGGCCGGAGCATTTCTGCCTGGCTTATCACTCCCTCACCGATACAGCGGCTACGATTCACGCCCCCAGTGGTCAGATGATGGGAGTGATTGGCATTGTCACGCTGGAGCCGAACAGTCATCCCCATACCTTGAGCATTGTCATGGCAGCAGCCAGGGCTATTGAGAACCTGTTGCAGGCAGAACAGAGTTTCTCCGAGGCACATGAGCATTTGGCGGAACTGAACGCCGCATTGCAGGCTACGAGCACAGGGATTCTGTTCCTCGACCCCGAAGGGCGAGTCACTCACATCAACGCCTGTGCTGGTGACATTCTGGGCATTCCTCACCGGCTGGCGATGGGGCGTAGGCTTAGCACCTTGATCGGGCCTCCCACCGAAATGGAGATGGCGATGGTCCGGCAAACTTCGATGGCGGAAAAGGAAGTCGTCTTCCAGGCAACGGACGGACCTCGCCCTTGCCTGATGAGCATAGATGTGCTGAGAGAGGGGGCCCGTCCGCTAGAGTTTATCTTTACGCTGGAACACACCGCCGAGGTACGGCGATTGGTGCACTGCATGGTGGGGGCGCGAGCTCATTTCACGTTCGATGACATACTAGGGCAGGGTCTGAAAATGCGACGGACGCTGCACTATGCCCGCACCATCGCCCAGAGCGATTCCACCGTGCTACTCCTGGGTGAGAGCGGGACTGGGAAAGAGATGTTTGCCCAGGCCATTCATAACGGCAGCCGGCGGGCCGATGGCCCGTTCATCGCCATCAACTGCGCGGCTGTCCCCCGCGAACTGATGACCAGCGAGTTATTCGG
>DAOUEC010000265.1:0-13251 GCA_034430655.1 Anaerolineae bacterium | reverse complement strand
CCGCCGCTCGCTCAGGTCGCGCAGGCGCGGGGCGAAGCGAAACCCCAGCAGGTGGCAGAGCCCAAACAGGGCGTCGGTGTACCCCTTCGTGTCGGCGTAGTGCTCTCGCGGCCGCAGGTCGGTCTCGTGATTGATACAGCAAGCCGTCCAAGATGTAGGCAGCTTCGCCTGACGTGGATTCGATCAATTGGGAATAGAAGGGGCTCAGGTTGTCGGCGACGTGCGTGTAGACGTTCATTGAGGCTCCCTTCTCTGGCGCGTGAGGGTTGACGCGGGCGTAGAGAGTGCGCGCCTGCACGCCGAAGAGTTGACCGTCCAAGCACAGTATACCACATCTGCCGGTCATTTTCATCCGTCGTGATGCGCCAGCGCGCATGGGGAACTCGAATGATCGTGTTACCCGAGCGGTCTCAGGTGACAGCCACCTTTGAGGTTGCTGTCACTGCATCCCCTCCTGGTTCAGGTCATCCAGCAGGGCCAGGATCTCGTCGTTGGGAGGAATGTCACTCATCGAGTGGCCGTAGTGGATATAGCGCACCTGTCCCTGCCGGTCTATGATCATCTGCGCGGGCATCCGTCCCAGCTTGAACAATTTGACCTCCTGCCCGTATCGCTTGAGCACCGTGTGCTTCAGATCCGGCAGGCCGACGAAGGGCAGTTGTTCCTTCTCCCAATAGCGGGCAAAGGCGGTCGCGTCCTCCGGCCCCACGGCGATCACCTCGGCGCCCCGACGGACGAACTCGTCATAGTCCTGGCGCAACTGCGCCATGTGGCGGCGGCAGAAGGGTCATATGAACCCCCGGTTGAGCACCAGGACCACGTGCTTCTGTCCACGGTAGTCGGAAAGCCGCACTGTCTGCCCCTGAAAGTCCTCCAGGGCGAAATCAGGGGCCTCCACGTTGATTTCGACTCGTTTAGCCATCATTCCTCCCTTCAGAGTCGCAAGGTGACTGTCACCTTACTGGCTTACGGTACTCGGCCGGTGTGCCCCAGCGTTCCAAACGGCGGTAGCGCCGCCGGCTGGAGAGAAAGTGCACCAGGATCGGTGCACGGTCCATCTCGGGATGAGCCTCGAAGAACTTCCGGTCGCCGTAGCGGAGCGCTTCCAGCGCCAGGGGCAACTCTTTTCGGAAAATGAAATCGCGGAGGGCGGCCGTGCCGAGGACCAGTCCGCCGCTGACGTGGCAGGTTACGTGCAACGCTGGCCCATCTTTGTCCTCGCGCCACTCGGCCAGTACCTCATCGCGCATGAGGCGCGTGTACAGGCCCGAAATCTGCTTCATGTCGTATTCCGAACCCACCGTCAGGAACAGTTCCCCTGTTGTGTCGGAGTGGGTTAGTGTGTAGCGCCGGGGCGTGACCGGCCCCTCCCGTGTCACGCCCCGGGTGAACCGCACGTGTAGCTTCTCTGGCCTCATTCGGCCCATCGTCATCCCATTGCTAGATAGCGCATCGTTGGAGAGGTGTTGTCCCTAGACCGGCGCCAGCGTGCCAACCCAGATCAGCCACGCCAGCACCGTCTTGGCCACCAGGCTCAGGACGATATACACCCGCTCACCGAAGAGATAGTCGCGCCACGGCCCTACCTTCCTATACTGCAGCACCATGTTAATAGCAAAGATGTTGAACATGACGAAGAGGGTGGGCACGATGGCGTAGACGAAGGCCGGGGGCTTGGCGTCTCCTGAGCTGACCGCCCCCACGAAGTACAAAAAGATCACGATCCAGGGGACGATGCCGGCCAGGCAGCCGTAGATGAAGGCTCGCCAACTCGTCTGAGCCGTCGTCTGGTTGTGGACCTCCATCATGATGCCGAACAGGTTCATCATCGCGTTGATGCCGAACATCAGGATGAGCGCCCCCAGGCCCCACATGCCGACCAGCATGCCGATCAGCGCGACCATCAGCGAGGAGCTGAGGGCATATTCGTAGAAGCGGATGGAGTTCATGCCTTTCTTCAGGTTCTCCACGTACCGCCCATAGCCGATGGTGGAGAGGTAGAAGTGGGCGACGGCCGAGATGAGCAGGAAGAGCGCCACCGCGGGTCCAAAGCGTAGTTCGTACAGCAGTTGCGGGTTGGGCTTCAGCGTAAAGGTGGACCGGTCGAAAGTGAGATAGTTGGTAAAGATGGGGTAGGTCTTGTCGTTGCTGACCACCCACATGAAGATACCCTGGATCAGGTGCAGGAAGCCCATGACCAGGTTGAAGCGGCGCAGCCCACGGTACGTCCGATCGGACGACGGGGATGCTATGGCTGTTCCCTTTGCAGTTGACATTTTGCTTACCTCCTTTAAGGTTATCTGGACAGAAAGTCCTCCAAAGCGCGCAAGAACGGGTCCGGACATTCCTCCTGCGGGACATGCCCGCAGTTGGGGATGACCACCAGGTCAGCCTGGGGGAGTTCCTCTGCCAGGCTGACGCTCTGCCCGGTGGGCACGATGCGGTCGTCATCGCCGGTGACCACCAGCACCGGCATCGCCACCTCCCCCAGCCGCTCGGGCAGGTCGAGGGCGTGGCTGGCGCGAGTGAGTTCCCAAAGCACTCGGTCCCAGTTCTGGGCCTTGAGCGGCTTCAGGTATCCCTCCCACACCTCCGGGGTGATCCCGGAGGTGTCGTGCCAGGCGGAGTGGGCAAAGTCCATCCCCCAATCCCGGTATCGGCGGACCAGGAGCGGTCCCAGGTGGCGCATCTGCGGAGTGTTGAGGAGGGGGCGCAGGAAGCCAGGGGTGCCCCCGCCGACGTAGACCGCCGCGTCCACCAGCACCAGCCCCACCACCCGCTCCGGGTAGGTCAACGCGGTCAGGAGGGCGATGGTCCCGCCGGCCGAGTTGCCCACCAGGACCGCCTGCTCCACGCCCAGCGCGTCCATCAGCCCCACCGTCAGGTCCGCCTGCGCCTCGGGGGTGTACGGGTTGGGCCTCTCCCACTCGCCGGGCATCGGGCGTTCCGTGAGCCCGAAGGCGGGCCGGTCGAAGGCCACCACCGTCCCCATCTCCGCCAGGGGCCCCATCACCTCCTGCCAGGAGAAGGTGCTGGCACCGAAGCCGTGGAGCAGGAAAACGGCCGGCTCCCCCTCCCCCGCCATATTGTGGTGGACGGTGAGCCCGTTCACCTCGATGAAGCGGCTGTCGGGGTCGGCCAGCTGCTCCGGAGGGACGGTCCCCTCCAGCGGCGGCACGGGCACCAGGAAGGGGCCGACCAGCAGAAGGAGCAGCAGTACGCCCAGCCCGATCAGCAGTCTGTGAAGCCAGGGTTTCACGTCAGCACCTCCCTCGGCGCCGGGCAGTCCAGGTCCGGCACAAAGAGCACCTGCTTCCACGTGTAGTAGACCAGCCAGCCCATCAAGAACGCCCCCAGCACCCCCGGCGCAGCCGCCCCCACCCGGCCCAGCAGGAACCCGCCCACCGTCGGCGAGACGACCCGCGCCAGGCTTCCCAGGGAGGCGGATAACCCGAGCGTCCCGCCCACCTCCTCCGGATAGACCGACTTGGTCAGCGCGCTGTTGATGGAGACCCGCAGCGTGCCGGACGCCAGAGCCAGCGGGGCCAACACCACGAGGAGCACCCCCAGCGAGGGCGTGAGCGCCCAGGCCAGGAGGGAGAGTCCGGCCAGGATCGCCCCGCCAAAGACGAGTTGTTTGTCACTGAAACGCTTCACCAGGAGACGAATGCCTACCCCCTGCACCAGCACTACCAGAACGCCCACATAGGTGAGCACGTAACTGGTGGTCCGGGCATCCAGCCCCAGTCGCTTCTGAGCGAAGAGGGAAAAGATGGTCTCAAAGGTGGTAAAGGCCAGAGCGAAGAAGAGTTGGGTCTGCAGAAGAGGCCCCACGCAGGGCAGCCGCAACGCCTCCCACAGCGCCCGCGCTGTGAAGGCGGCCCTGGGCTCCCCGGCCCGCCGTTCCCGTTCCTCCGGCGGCAGCGACTCGGGCAGCCAGAAGAGCACGCCGAGGAGGTTGAGGAACGCGAGCCCCGAGGCGACCAGGGCGGGCAGGGCATAGTTCCCGTCACCGGCCAGGGTTCCGCCCAGTGCCGGGCCGATGATGAAACCCAGGCCAAAGGCCGCGCCGATCAGCCCCAGCCCCTTGGCCCGCTCCTTGTTGTCCGTCACGTCGGTGATGTAGGCCTGGGCCAGGGAGACGTTGCCCCCCAGGAAGCCGTCCAGGATGCGGCTGGCGAAGAGTATCGCCAGCGAGCGGGCCAGCCCCAGCATCAGGAAGCTGACCACCGTCCCGGCGATGCTGGTCAGCAGCAGGGGCCGACGCCCGTAGCGGTCGGAGAGGCGGCCCAGGATGGGTGCGCCCACCAGTTGCGTCAGCGCGTTGGCCCCCAGGAGCAGCCCCACCACCTCAGTCGTCGCGCCAAAGGCTTCGGCGTAGTAGGGCAAGAGCGGCAGGATCAGGCTAAAGCCCAACACGTCCATGAAGACGAAGAGAAAGAGCAGAGTGAATGCACGACGTTTGTTCTCCATCGAGTATCCTTTCGCAGGTGACAGTCACCTGCTATCACCTGCGATTCAGGACGATCTCCAGTAACTCTTCTCGCGCCTCGGGAGACAATCCCAGATCATCAATCTCGGCCTGCAGATCGGCGAGGGTGCCGTAACCGCCCAGGTAACCGTTCACCCGCGCCGCCGCCGTCGAGTTGACCAAATCGGCCGGGTCGGGATATATGGCCGCGAACTCGTCCATAAAGGTGGACGACTGTCGCAAGCGGTACTTCTGGTGATAGTCCTCGGCCAGGTAGAACGTGGCGGCGGGGACGATCTCGGTATAGGCCCGACAGCCACATCGGGTTTCATACTGCTCCTTCGACGTCTGGGCCAGTCGTCGCTGCTCCTCGTCGTGGTAAAAGATGATGGAGGCGTATTGCCGCGACCAGGCGGGCCGGGTCGGGTCGTGGCCAGCCCAAAAGACATCGAGCAGTTCCTGGAACGAAGTCCGGGTCGGATCGTACTCGATCTGGACCGTCTCGGTGTGATCGCCCAGGTTGTGGTATGTCGGGTTCTCGGTGGTGCCGCCGGCGTACCCGACGCGGGTCCGTACCACACCGGGGAGACTCCCGAACTGGGAGTCGGGTCCCCAGAATCAGCCCATCGCGAACGTCGCCGTCGCCGTGTTGGCGGGAGCGGCGGCGTCTATGGGAGGGATGGCGAAAAGTGGCAGGTATTCACCGTACCCCTCCTTCTCCAAATCCTCTGTGGGAATGAAGCGCAAGGCGGCGGAGTTGATGCAGTAGCGCAAACCGGTGGGTGGCGGGCCGTCGCGGAAGACGTGCCCCAGGTGAGAGTCCCCGTAGCGGCTCCTCACCTCCACCCTGACCATCCCCAGCGACCTATCCTCGACCTCCACGATGTTCTCCGGCTCCAGCGGCCTGGTGAAACTGGGCCAGCCGGTGCCGGAGTCGAACTTGTCCAGAGAACTGAAGAGCGGCTCCCCGGACACCATGTTCACGTAGATGCCTTCCCGATGGTTGTCCCAATACTCGTTCTGGAAGGGGGGCTCCGTCCCGCCTTCCTGGGTGACGCGGTACTGCAGGGGTGTGAGCATGGCTCTCAACTCACTCTCGGATGGCTTTTGAAAGTCCATCCAGGGTCTGGGCTCCCCATCGGAGGATCCGGGGGAAACCTCATCGCGGCCCGTTTCCGTCCCTGCTTCCGAGTCCATCGTACCGTCCTGTGGCACAGGCTTGAAACGCGTCCAGGCCAACAGACCAGCGATGGCAAGGACGAAAAGCAGGAATTCTGTGACAAGGATGGCAGTGGATTTGCTGATCACATTACACCTCACTTCACGCCGCACTTCTGTATACGCCTGTCAACTGGTCAAGCTGGCTGTGATCCAGATCTAACGGCGTCATGGTTGGCTAAGTATACCAGATAAACGTTAGATTTATATTTGATTTCCGCCAGATTTTCGCAGGTAAGGGCGGAGGTCGAACTTCCTGGCCAGTCCCTGCGGCGTCATCGAGCGTACCTTTCCAAAGATCGACCGCTCGTGAAAGGGGTGGTCATGGAGACCAAAGCACCAGCCGACCGCGTTTCTTCGATCACACCGTCCTCACAAACCGGGGATCCGAGGAGGCGATCCGCGCCGCCAGGAGCGCGCTTCGCTCCTTGTCCTTCACCTCTAGCATCAGGTCAAAGTCATGGGGCCGGCTCTCCCCCAGAAAGCGGCGGAAGTGGGCCTCGTCCAGCGCATGGGCGTGGCTCCCCGTGCGTCCGTCCGGCAGCGGCGAGGAATAGTCCACCATCGGCAGGCCATCCCCCTCGCCCCAGGTGGCCGCCGCCGCGGCCAGGGCCTCGGGGAGGGAGCGTCCGTCGCGATTGAGTTCGTGGTGGAAGGCATCAAGGAGGACCGGGATGCCGCACGCGGTGTGGATCTGGAGGCAGTCCTCCAGCGTGTAGAACCGCTCGTTGTTCTCCACCACCAGACGATCGCGCATCGTCCGGTCCAGGTCACCCACCCGCCGGACGAACCGGGCCATCGCCGCCTCCTTGTTCTTATACACGCCGCCCACGTGGAGTTGGATCTTGACCGTCCGGTCCAGCCCCAGCAGGTCCAACACGCGGGCGTGGTAGGCCAGTTCTGCCACGCTCGCCTCCAGCACCTCCGGGCGCGGGGAGTTGAGGACGGTGTACTGCCCCGGATGCATGGAGATGCGCATCCCGTACGACCGGATCAGTTGGCCTATGCGGGCCAAGTCCGGGGCGAACGCCCGGTCCCACGGGAAGTGGTTGGCCGGATGAGAAGCCAGGGGGACCAGGTCGGAGGTGATGCGCAGGAAGAGGAGCCCGTGGGACGCGTTCCAGCGGACCATCTCCTCCAGGCAGGCCAGGTTCCCGGCCACCGTCTCCCGCAGTCGCTCCCAGGAGAGGGATGCAAGCCGAAAGGTGCGGCTGGGCCGACACACCAGGCTCAGGTTGATGCAAGGGTAGCCTATGCGCATCTCAAATTTCCCTCCCTTTTCCCGAATCGAGCAGAGAGGCCAGTTGGCTCATCTTCTTACCTCAGGTGACTGTCACCTAGATCTCTCCTTTAGCGTCATAAGCCGCTGGACATCGCCCACCACCTCCAGGCCGCCATTGCGAGCCGTGTCCTCGAGAATCGCCGTGGGTCGCGACCGGTCAAGCTGCACAAGGCACGCCGTTGCGGTGGCCTGCAACGTCTCCGCTACCCTTCCGCTCATGTCCTCGATGGCCGGGGCGTGGAGCAAGCCTGCCTCCGCTCGACGTATATAGAGCTCGAGGCGGTAGTGCCGATCCCGCATGACCCACGTCACCGCCTCGTCCTCGATCGCCAACTGCTCGATGCGCGCCCCGGTGTAGGTTGTGAAGCGATAGAGCCTGCCGCCGTGCCACAGGCCGACGATGGTGCCGCGGAATGTGCTGCCCAGCCAGGGGATGATCGCGACCGAGGCGGTGATACTGGTGCCAGGCGTGTCGAAGTGATTGCTCTGGAACCACACCCAGGCTGCTGGAAAGCGGCGCCCCCAGTCCTTCTCGGTGTATCCACGCCCTCCGCTAAAGTCCACTGCGGTCCCATCTATATGGAGGATACCTTCAATGGTGTGGTCTAGACTGAGCACGCCGTGATAACATTCCATGAACGGCACCCAGGCATACCAGCCCATAACCCCGGGCGATAGCAGCGTGACCGGCCAGGGGTTGATACCGGAGAAGCGCAACGATCCCCTGACGTTTCGCTCCGGCGTCTCAAGATGCAGGCTGGTAGCCTCCGCCGTGAACCGGTTGGGCCCAATCCGCACCTCAAACGCCCGCTCTTCTGCCTGGAACTCTGTCAACGGGTAGCGGACATACGTCACCTCCCCCGTCATCCCGTCCATGAACTGCACGAAAGCGTGGCTGGACGCCGCGTCTCTTCCCTTGTAGATGCCGGGGATCACGGCGTACCGATGCTCTTCGGAGGCATCGATCAGCTTGTAGTACCAACCCTCGAAGTAGGGATAGCGGCGGTGGCCGCCCTGGTAGCGCTCCGGATGCAGTGTGTTGCGCACAAATCGCATCGGCATCATCTCTGGCCGTGGACCTCAATCAGCGCCTGGCGCCGCCGCCGGTAGGCGACGACGGGGTGATCCCCCTGAATCAGCTGCTCGCCGATCCGGAGCCCACTCGCCTTGGGCTCCTGCGTCTGCACGACCCGTCGGTCTTGGTGGGCGACCAGCCGGTTGAAGGGCATCGCCAGGCGCGCCACCAGGTCGCCCAGGAGGGGCAGGCGGAGGAAGCGCTGGTAGAAACGCAGATAGAGCAGCGTGTGATCCTCATCCACCGGTACAAAGGCCGCCACCACTCGCACGTCGTCCGAGATGTGGTTCTGCCACAGGTTGGGGAGGATAAAGTCCAGGTAGACCTGACTCCTGGCGATGTCCACCTCGTCCGGCTTGAGAAGCGGCGTGCCATCGTCCACACGATTGTGCGTGTAGACGCGGAAGCGGTCCTCGTCCACCCACTCGAGCCCAGGCCCGTCCACCACCGTGCGGTTGCCCCGTCCGATGGTGTTGTGGTGGACGAAGGGTAGGTGGATGGGGTCCAACTGGTTCTCGATCACCCGCGAGTAGTGGGCGTTCCAGGGGTCAATGATCTGCGCCCAGCGGAAGCCCTCCTCCAGGTCCTCAAAGAAACGGGGCGGCTGGAGGTGTGCGAGCGGGTCATCCCCCCACCAGATCCAGATGAAGCCGTGGGCCTCGTGGGTGGGGTAGTGGTGGACGCGGAACCGCTCGGGGACGGGCGTGCTGCGCCCGTTGGCGGGGATGACCGTCACCCGCCCCGACGGGTCGTACTCAAGGCCGTGGAAGGGGCACTGGAGACGGCCATTGCCCAGCACCTTGCCCGCGCTGAGGGCCACGCCCCGGTGGACGCAACGGTCGCGCAGGCAGGCGACACGGCCCTCGGAATCGCGCCAGAGGACAAGTTTCTCCCCCATCCGCGTCATCCCAACGGGGCAGTCCTTCACCTCCCCAGAACTCAGAACGATGTACCATTGGTTGCGAATCATATGCTCACCTCCTACACTTACCTCACTCCCTCCACCTCTCCCGGCGGGAGAGGGAGGGCGGCCTGAGCCTGTCGAAGGCCGGCTGAGTTGGGGATGAGGTCCTCTAAACCAGCCTCACCCGCTGGCGGGGCAGGGGCCGGCCCTTCCACGCAGCTCGGCCCGCCGCTGTCCACGCCAGGGAGCGGAAGGCGACGAACAGGAACAGCAGTACGCTGAGCGGATAGAGAAGCGCCAGGTAACGCTGGAAGCGCAGGCGACTCATCGCGATGGTCCACAGGGCCAGCATCTCCGCGACCGCCAGCGCTGCGGGCCACAGGGCAAACTGCGACAGCGGAATACCTGTTGCTTTCAACATCAGCACGGCCAGCGGCTCCCAGACAACCAGCGTCATCCAGAGCCAGACAAACAGGTATTCCAGCAACCGGAAGTCGAAGGCGGCAAAGAGGTTCTTGCTGAACCCCTCTAGTGCCTGGTGGAAGGAGCGGTACATCCGGCAGCGGACGAACTCGACACCGTCCACCAGCCGCCAGCGCAGCCCTGCCCCCTTCACCCGCCGGCCCAGGGCGATGTCGTCTACAGGGTTGGTCCGCACCGCCTCGTGCCCGCCAACCGCCTCGTAGGCCGCCCGACGGAAGAACATGAACTGCCCGTTGGTCAGCGAGAGCCCGGGGAACCGCACCCGGTGGGACACCCCGATGGGCAGCACGCAGAAGAAACACCAAAAGGCGACCGGCACCGTCAGGCGCTCGCCCCAGGAGACCACCTCCTGCCCCACAAACCCGGTCACCAAGTCTGCCTCCTCCGCCTCGAGCGCGGCCACCGCCGCCCGCAGCATGCCCGGACCGTGGCGGGTGTCGGCATCGGTAAAGAGGAGCAGGTCGCCGGTGGCCGCCTCCGCCAGTTGCCAACAGGCCCAGTGCTTCCCCAGCCAACCCTCCGGCAGGGGCTGCCCCTGAAACACCCGCGGCCGGTCGTCCTGCGCCTCCAGTTCCGCTAACACGGCCCCCGTCCCGTCGGTCGAGCCGTCGTCCAGCACCAGGACCTCGAAATCGGGATAGTCCTGAGCCAGCAGCGAGCGCAGGCACGGGCCGATCGTCTCCACCTCGTCCCGCGCCGGGATGAGCACCGAGACTCGTGGCGTGCAAGGTGGGGGGGGATAGGCGCTCAGCCGACGCAGCGCCCGGAGGTTGCTCAGGGCGATGAGGAGCAGAACCCCCAGGAAGATGACGATGCCAATCTGATGCTGAAACCAAGAACCCGTCAACGGAACCTCCTCATCACATTGCGGAGCCAGGGGCGAGGGCGGACCGGCGTCCGCAGGCCGTGGCGGTGCTTCCAGATGAGAACAGCCAGGTTGCCCGCCCAGACGGCTAGGAACGGCGCCGAGGCCTGTTGCAGCAGCAGGCTCACCAGCAGCGCCAGCATGCCCAGCATGACCGACCAGGCATCGGCAGAGTTAAGGGCGACGGCAAGGGCGAGGGTCAGGCCCAGTGTGGTTGGCCCCACCCACAGCGTCAGCCCCGTCCAGATGCCAAAGGTCGTCGCCACCGCCTTGCCGCCCCGGAAGCGAAGGAAGGGCGAGAAAGCGTGGCCTAGGACCGGTGCCAGGGCCACGGGCACGAGCGCCCAAAGGCTGATATCTGCCCAAAAGTGGGCCAGCGCCACCGGCACCGCCCCCTTCAGGTAGTCGAGCAGCATCGCCGGGACCCCCGCCCGCCACCCGCCGGCCCGCCAGGCGTTGGTGGCGCCGGGGTTGCCGTCGCCGTAGCAGCGGACGTCGGCCCGGGCGATGAGATGGCCCAGCCACACCGAGAAGGGAAGCGAGCCAGATAGGAAGCCCAGGAGCGGCCAGAGGAACACAGCCTCAAGCAAGGACTCACACCCCCACCCAGACGCGCCCGGCCTCGACCTTGACCGGGAAGACGGGAAGGGCGTGTTCGCGGCGCAGGGCACCCAGCATCCGCCCCACCCCCGGCGGCCAGGGAGTCCACGATGCCACGTCTCCCGTGCGCAGGTCGAAGGCGCTGCGGTGCCAGGGACAGACCAGGAAGCCCTCTTCGGTGATCCGCCCGTTCTTCAGCGGGGCGCCCATATGGGGGCAGCGCGTCGCCACGGCGTAGACCTCGCCCCGGTGGCGAATGAGGAGCACGCTCTCGCCTTCCACTTCCACCACCTCACGCGCTCCCTCGGGCAAGCGGGTCTCTTCCAATACCTCTATCCACTCCATCGTCTTCCTCCTCGTATCTTTTGCGTAGCACTCAGGTCAACCACCAGGACACAAAGACACAGAGATATGCCTCCATCTCCGACAAAGAAGAACGCATCGCCCGTGCAGTCGTGGATGCCGCTACGGCGACGTCCACCCCGGCTCGGGCCAGCAGCGCCGCTGCCGTCAACTCACCGATGCCCGCACCCACGACGACGACCCGGCTCATCGTAGCAAGTCCTCCAGCGCCCCCTCCAGGTTGGGAAAGCGAAAGGAGAAGCCCGCCTCCAGCAACCGGCGGGGCACGGCCCGCTGTCCGGTCAGCAGCACGGCGGACATCTCGCCGAGTAGGAGCCGCAGGGCCGGGGCCGGGGTAGGGAGCCAGGCCGGCCAGCCCATCACCCGACCCAGCACGCGGGCGAACTGCCCGTTGGTGAGGGGATTCGGGGCTGCCAGATTGTACGGCCCGCTCGCCGCCTCGTTTTCCAACAGGAAGCGGATCGCCTGTACCTCGTCAACGATGTGGATCCAGGAGAACCACTGCCGGCCCCTCCCCATCGACCCGCCGAGGAAAGAGCGGAAGGGTAGCATCAACCGGAGCAGCGCCCCGCCCTCGGCGCTCAGCACCACCCCGGTGCGGATCACCACGTGCCGCACACCCAGCCGTCCCACGGGCTGGGTGGACCGCTCCCACTCGACGGCCAGCCGCCCCAGGAAATCCGCTCCGGGCGGGGCCTCCTTGGTGATCTCCTCCTCCCCCGTGGGGCCATAGTAGCCGATCCCCGAGGCCTGCACCACGACTTGCGGCCTCCCGGCCGCCCCCTCCACCGCCTCCACCACCGCCTGTCCAGCGTTCAGGCGGCTCTCGCGGATGCGGCGCTTTCGGTCCGCGGTCCACCGTCCCTGCCCGATGTTCTCTCCAGCGAGGTTGACGATTCCCCCGGCGCCGTCGGCCAGATGGCCCCACCCGTGGGCCATCCGCGCATCCCAGCCGACCACCTCGACGCCGGCCGGGATCCTCCGCGCCTGCTCGGCCCAACGGCTGAGTATGATCACCTGGTGGCCCGCGGCAACCAGTTCGCCCGCCAGCGCCCGACCGATGAGACCTGTTCCCCCAGTAATGATCACGCGCATCTCGCCGGACCTCCGAAATGTCTGTCTAGGTGACTGTCACCTGCCGACCGCTATCCAGTCCAGAAGGGCAAAGAGCCCCCTGCCGAGGAAACCGGCCAGGGCCGACCGCCACAGCCCCCAAGGGAGCACCTGCCCCAAAGCCTGCATCCCCCACATTGTCGTGTAGACGGGCAAGAGCGGCACGATGGGCAGGTCTGTGGGATGGATCAAGGCAGTCAGCGCCGTCGCCACCACAAACCAGCCCAGGAAATTGACCAAAGGGATGCCCAAATACCGTCCAGGCTGATCCCAGACCCACAATCCCCAACGGACCATCTGGGGATCGAGAAAGAGGCCCCAGGCAGTGAAGGCCAGGCCGGCGATCACCGCCCCCATAGGCCAGATCGGGGTCAACGCAGATGCTACGGCCTAGGCTGGTGGCAACAGCATGAACCAGGCAGCCGGGATCTTAGCCAGACGAGGCCCCAACGGCACCCGCATAACCCGCCGGGCCATGCAAGACCTACTTCCCTACAAGACCGACTACACATGCAGAAGCGCTGATGCTACGCGGACCGATAGGCCCGGTCAGGTTCATGCGGCCGTTGGGCGGCATCCCCATATGCAAAAGCAATGCTTCCGCCCTGTTACCCTGGCAGACTGAGGGTGTAGCTGCAACTCATCGGCGGCGGCGATCGGAGTCACAGACTACCACTTGCCTACTCACGGACCCTCGACTCCCATTGTGAGAGGTAAGCAGATGTTTAAAACCAGGCACCCTCAGTATTGGACTTTGGACAAACCATGAGCCAAGTTTCAACTTGAACTTTAACAAGTTTGTAGCAGGATTGGGATATGATCACTCAAGAGAGCATATCTCAACTCAAGCAGTTTCGGCAGGAACTCTATGAGGCCT
>DAOUEC010000264.1:0-17659 GCA_034430655.1 Anaerolineae bacterium | reverse complement strand
CGTTCAAGGAGCGATTGAGGAAGCATCGAGGTCACCACACAGCAATCCGTTCCTCAAATCCGTTGAAAAGTCGCCACGGGGATTGTCCCTCGCGGCAACCCGCACTCCCGCGCCAGGGCTGCATCTTCCAGCCGCACCTCCCACTGCCCCTCGCGCCCCAGCGCGGAGGATGCCAGTGAGAAGTGGGCCATCACGATGCCGGCATCAATCGGCGCGGGCCGCACCAGCGCGAGCGCCAAGCGGTCTGGCCTGACGATGAAGCGCCACGGCTGGTGGTTGTGGGCCGAGGGAGACAGCCGGGCATGCTCCAGTATGGTGACCAGCGTCGGGTCGGCACCCTCCGGCGACCATGGCTTCCCCCAGCGCCCGGAGAAGACGATTCCCGTCAGGGGCTTTCGCCGGTGACCACCGGCCAACCGGCGCACGGCGCGGCTGTGGAAACGGCCCCAGCGCCCCGTGGCGGGATAGCCCAGCGCACAGACCGCCGCTGCCACCTCCCCCACTGCCAGTTCCACGGCCTCCCCAGCACGCTGCGCATCGTAGGAGCCAGTCACCCAGCAGGTGCCCAGCCTCATACGGGTCGCCTCCAACACCACCTGCTCCAGCACGTAGCCCAGGTCGAGCCGGGCCGCACCGCTCTCCTCGGGCAGCACCCCCACCAGCAGGTGCGGCGGGTTCTGCACCAATCCGTAGGAGCCGATCATATAGGTGAGCACGCGCCGCGTCCGCTCCACGCCGCTGAGCAGCGCCACACGCGGGGGCACACTGGTCAGATGATCAACCGTGTCCGCCAAGTCCAGCAGCCGGTCGAGCAAGGCTGGCTCTACTAGGCAATCCTCGTAACTGCGCACGCTTACCCGCTGCCGGATCGCAGCGAGGACATCCATCCCGCCCTCGCTCATGGCGCTGCCTCGCCCTCGCCGACGAGGACACCCTCACCCACCAGCACTGCCTTCAGCGCCGCAATCGCCACCTCCAGCATGCCGTCGTCTGGCTCGCGGGTCGTCAGCCGCTGGAGCGCCAGGTTCGGCGCGATCAACACCTGCATCCAGGGCCGGTCGGCCAGGCGGGCTGTCAGGCGGATGAACTCGTAGGCCACACCGGTGATGACCGGGAGTAGCACGACCCGGCTAAGCACACGCCAGATCAACGACGGCCGGCCGAAGGGGGCAAATATCAGGACCGTCAGCACGACCAGCGTCAGGAGAAAAGCCGTGCCACAACGGGTATGAGCCGTCGGGAAAGGACGCACCTCGTCCACGGTCAGCCCCGTTCCTGCTTCGTAAGCGTTGATCGTCTTGTGCTCCGCGCCGTGGTAGGCAAACACACGTCGTATGTCCGGCATATATCCGACAGCCCAGATATAGCCCACGATCAGGAGCAGACGCACGATCCCTTCCAGCAGGGAACTAAGCCACTCCGAGGGGATGTGGGGAGCGAGCAATCCCACCAGAAACGAGGGCAGCACCATGAAGAGTCCCACTCCCAGACCGACCCCCACAAGTGCGGTCCCCCAACTGACAGGCCTCGAAAACGAGACCTCTTCGCCCGCCGCCACGTCGGCCGACATCATCAGTGCCTTGATTCCCAGGCCGAGAGCATCCCACAGCATAACCAACCCGCGCAGGAAAGGAATGCGGCTGATTGGGCCACGGTAGAGCGCCTCGTTGAGCGGCTCCGTATTCACGACGATGTGCCCCTCGGGGTGGCGCAGCGCGACCGCCAGTGTGCGCGATCCGCGCATCATCACCCCTTCGATGACCGCCTGTCCCCCGTAGTTGAATGTTTTACCCAATGGATGCCTCCTCAATACGGGTAGGGGCGCGGTAACCGCGCCCCTACACCCACACCGCCGACTTAGGAGGCGCGGTAACCGCGCCCCTACATTCTTACCACCCTTCCAGGTACTTAGCCCATAAGCCGTCGCCCGCCAGGTAGCGCCCGAAGAGGTACTGCGCCGTGGGCCGTGGCTCGAAAGGCTGGCGCAGCAACTTCATCCGCGCCCCTGCCAACGTGCGCCCACCCTTACGCCGATTGCAGTGGGGGCAGGCCGCCACCAGGTTCTCCCAGGAATGCTGCCCTCCTCGATAGCGGGGCACGATGTGGTCTATCGTCAGTTGACTCGTCTCTCGCCCGCAGTACTGGCAGCGGTACTCGTCCCGGCGCAGGATCTCCCGCTTGCACAACCGCACGCAAGGGCGGGGCCGGCGCACCACGTAGGCCAGGCGAATGACGGATGGGCGCTCGTAGGTGCGGGAGACAGTACGAATGAACCCACGGCCGTTCTCCAACACCGCGGCCTTGCCCGCCAGGATTAACCCCATGGCCCGCTTCGTGTTGCAGACGTTGATAGGCTCGTAATTGCCATTGAGTACCAGGACAGACTCGTTCATCAGTCACCCTACTCGTCGTGGGACTGCACCTCATAAGCCCTCTGTGCGTGCCTCCAATGATTCTGCCTCTGCTGCGGCCAGCAGCACAGCGGTCATCCCCTCTGGCGTAGGGTGCAGAATGTCCACTGATTGTCCGGTGACCAGTATAACACACCTGGTCTAAGCCGTCAACGATTCGCCGCCCGCCATAACTGTGCTGATCGCCGGTACTTCACCACCTCATAATACGCCATCAGCAGGCTCAACCGCAGCCCGTGCAGCCCGTCGCGCAAGCCGCGCAGCGTGACGAAGCGCCACCAGAAGTGCCGCACCCCCTGGGAGTAGGGAGTATAGAAGCGGGGGCGGCTCCCTTGCTCGAAGAGAATCCCGGCGTCGTAGTCGGTGTACTTCTCCTGCCGGGCGATGAAGTCGGCGACGTCGTCGTAGTTGTAATGGATGAGAGGGTTCTGCAAGTACCCCTCTGGCCCATCCACCACCGCCACCTCGTGCACCGGCCGCTCCCAACGGGCGCGGCCCCGCCGGACCAGGCGCAGTTGGTAGTCGGGGTACCAGCCAGCCCCCAGCGTCAGCCGCCCGAAGATGTAGTTATGACGGGGCACCCACCAGGCCACCTCCTCCCGCTCCCCCGCCGTCATCGCCCGCACCTCCGCCGCCAACTCTGGTGTGGCCCGCTCGTCGGCGTCCACGAAGAAGATCCACTCTGCCTCCACCTGTTCCAGGGCAGCGTTGCGCTGTTGGGCGTAGTTCTCGAAGGGGTGCCAGATCACCTCCGCCCCGGCCTGCTGGGCCAGGCCCACTGTCCCATCAGTGCTGAAGCAATCGAACACCACCAGATGGTCCGCCCAGGCCAGGCTCGCCAGGCACTCCTGGATGTGGCGCTCCTCGTTGAGAGTGAGGACGATGGCGGCGAGGGTTGTTGGTTGGTTAGTTGGCTGGTTAGCCGGTTGGTTGGTCATAGGGTCAGGACAGTCCGGCAGGCTTCCAGGCGGGCAGCCAGTTCAGCGGCGCTGATCTCACCCCGGCGATGGGCTGCGCGGGTCTGGTGCATCTTCCAGCGCACGCCTGCCCGCACGAGTTGGCGGGCCAGGTGACGCTTCAGGGGCGGGTAGTGCTTGCCGTATAGCCGCAGGCGGCTGCGCCACAGCGCGACGAAGGAAGCGACGCGCACCTGTCCGCTGCTTTTTCCGGCGTGATGCACCACCCGAGCGGCTGGTACGCAGTAGGCCCGCCAGCCCGCCTTGCGCATGCGCCAGCACCAGTCAATCTCCTCGCAGTACATCCAGAAACCCTCATCCAGGAGACCCACATCTGCGACGGCCTCCGCTCGCACCATCATCGCCGCGCCCAGAGGATGATCCACCGGGAAGGGGGTCTCCCCCTCGTAGAGGTGACGGGGGTAACGACCATTGAGCGGGATGTCGTAGAGACGGGGGGGCAGGGGAAGGAACTCGAACAGCAGTTGTGTGAGACCGGGGAAGCGGAAAGCGGAATGCTGGAGGGAGCCGTCGGGGTAGAGCAGTTTCGCGCTGGCCACCCCAGCCTGCGGCGTGCATTCCATAAAGTCCAGCAGCGCCGCCGTCGCCCCTGGCCGCACCTCCGTGTCCGGGTTCAGCAACCAGACGGGGGGCGAATTGCGAATTGCGAATTGCGAATTGCGGAGGATGGCTCTGAGTGCCAGGTTGTTGGCGCGTGCGAAACCCAGGTTCTCCTGGCTGGCGACGAGGTGGACGGCGGGGAACGCCTCGGCCACCATCTGCGGCGTGCCGTCGGTGGAACCGTTGTCCACCACCCAGACCTGGGCCGCGAGGCCCGACCGGTCCAGGTCAGCGGAGAGGGAACGCAGACAGGCCGCCAGCAGATCGCGCACGTTCCAACTGACGATGACGACGGCCAGGTGAGGCATCGTCGCTCACACAAACCGCTGCCGGATGTCCGCGCTCACGTAGTCCAGGATCGCCACGGTGACGGCGATGAACCAAACGGCAATCCCTGCCGACCGGTAGTCCAGCAGGCGGATGTATTGGACCAGCAGAAAGCCGATACCACCGCCGCCCACCAGGCCGATGACAGTGGACATGCGGACGTTGATGTCCCACCGGTAGATGGAGAAGGAGACGAAAGGCGGGATCATCTGTGGCACCACGGCGTACATGATGGTCTGCAACTGCGTCGCCCCAGTGGCCTGGATGGCCTCAATGGGGCCGGGATCAATGCTCTCAATGGCCTCAGAGTACAGTTTGCCCAACGCAGCGATGGAGTGAACAGTGAGTGCGATGATGCCAGCGAAGGGACCTAGCCCCACCACGACGATGGCGACAATGGCCCAGATCAGCGGCTCAATAGAGCGGATGATGTTCAGGATCGTGCGGGTGAGATAGTAGAGCGCCATCGTGACCGGGGAGCCGGCCATCAGATTCCGGGCGGCCAGGAAACTTATGGGGACGGCAAGAATAATGCCGAATATGGTCGCCATCATTCCCAGGACGATGGTCTCCACCATCTTCTCAACATTGTGCAGCAATACATCGCTGAGTCTCCAGGCGCCTACTCCTGCGACCTGCCGCGCCTCCACTCGATGGATCATGCGGCCCACAGAGCTGGTGGGGATATTCCGGTAGGGCATGGTGACCTCGATCTGGAAGGCCCCCTGATCGTCGGTCTGAGTAGTGAAGTACTCCCCTGCCTGGCGCACGCGGAAGTCATTGCCGATGGGGTCCACCCACCAAATCTGGGTCTCAGTGTTAGGGGCAAAGCCCCGGCCAATAACGGTGAGTGCGGTGCCAGGCACGGGCTGGAGATTCTCGTCCTGTGTCGAAAGGTCCCCGCAGGTCGGGTCAGCCATCACGTAGGGTTGACCAGGGATCTCTTCCGGCAGCGGGGGCAGGGGCTCATCGTCGCAGGGGGACAGGATATCGGCCCCAGCGCCGGTCGTCTCGGTCTCCTGCGTGACCGCCGCCCCCCAGGGCCACATGACCCGGGAGAGCGGCCCCTTGGCATCCGATAGTTCTGTCACAAATTTATAGGGGTTAATCTCGCTGATCTGCCAGCCCAGGACGAAGAAGAGCGCAATGACGAGGACGAAGATGCTGGTCCCTCCACGCCGCTGGCCTGGTTGGGCCTGCAAGTAGGCATCCCAGGCAGTCCATACCCACAGAGCCACAACGCCCACCAGCGTCGGGATCACAAAGAGGGGCCGCCGTTTGAGCGCTTTGCTGAATATGGCCATCGCTCCGACGTCGTGGGGCGCCAGCAGATTTATGCGCCAGACCAGGAGGGCAACGGCAGTTACCAGAGAGCACAAAAGGAGCAAGCCTCGCTGAATCTGCCGCGCCATTGCCTGGCCCAGGCCGGGAAGGAGCAACGAGGCCACGCCGGCCACAGGTGGGGATACCAGGCTGGGGGGTTGCTCACCCGGTCGTTTTCCTTCTGGGAAGCCGCGATCACTCGAAGTGGCCGGAGGGTGTTGGTCTTCTTGCCAAATTGCCATGTTATCCTCCCACCGTGCCCTCGAGGCCGCCGCCGACTCGCTCGGCCTCAACGCCGTAGATACCCTTGAACTCTTCGTCTGTCATGCGGCGGATGTCTTCCCTCGTGCCCCGGTAGACGATTTGCCCGTCCCGCAGGCCGATCACCCGCGTGGCGTACCGCTGCACCAGGTCCAGGTAGTGCAGGCTGCACAGGATGCTGATCCCTTCCTCCTGGTTCAGTCGCTCCAGGTCGCCCAGGATGGAGTGGGCCAGCACGGGGTCCAGGCTGGCCACCGGCTCGTCGGCCAGGATTATGCGGGGTTCCTGCATCAGCGCGCGGGCGATCCCCACCCGCTGCTGCTGCCCCCCGCTCAGTTCGTCCGCCCGCTTGTGGGCCTGGTCGGTGATGCCCACCCGCTCCAGCACCCGCATCGCCATCTCCCGGTCCTCGGCCGGGAAGCGGAGGAGGCTGGTCCACGGGTTCACGTACCCCAGCCGCCCGGCCAGGACGTTGGTGAGCACGGTCGAGCGCTTGACCAGGTTGAACTGCTGAAAGATCATCCCAATCTGGCGGCGAGTCTCACGCAACTGAGTGGGTTCGGCCATTGTGATGTCCACCTCATCCCAGACGATCTGCCCCGCCGTCGGCTCGATCAACCGGTTGATGCAGCGCAGCAGGGTGGACTTGCCGGAGCCGCTCAGGCCGATGATGATCAGAAAGTCGCCGTCCGCCACCTCAAAACTGACGTCACGCAGGGCGACGGTTCCATCATCGTAAATCTTGGTCAGGTTCTTGACCTCAAGCATCCTTCCTCCCGCTAGTGCGAAGGGGGACACGAGGTCCCCCTTCGCACAGATTCGTCCCGTTAGCTACCCGCGACCAACTAATCTCCCATCAGATCCTCGGCGCTGACGCCGGCTGCCTGGAGAATTTGACGGAATGGGTCATAAGCGCTGTCATCGGCCTCGATCAATTCCTGCCACTGGTAGGCGGTGTCGAGCGCTTCCACGCCCGCTTCCGTCTGAGAGATGGCCAGCAGCCCAGCCACAATCTTGTCGCGCACTTCTTGCGGCAGGGAAGATTGGAACTGGACGCCGTCGTTGGGGATGTCCGGCTCGAAAGCGATGACCACGGTCTCATCCATTACGTCGGGGTAGTCTTCCTCAATGCGGGTGCGGGCGTCCACGTAGGTGGCGCCGGCATCGCAGGTGCCGTCGAAGACGGCAGCGGCGACCGCTTCGTGGCTGCCGGCGTCCACGATCTGTGCCAGGCCGGTGTCGGGGTCAACCCCGGCGCCTTTCAGCATGATCGAAGGGACAATCCAGCCGCTCGCAGAGAGCGGGTCGGGGCGGCAGAAGGTCTTGCCCGCCAGTCCGGCGAGGTCGGTGATGCCACTGTCTTTACGGACGAGAATCTGGCCATTGTAGGTGGGGCTGCCGAAGCGCACAGAGAGCATGGCAGCCTCGGCGCAGCCCCGGTCACTGGCCATGACGGCGGCGAAGGTCGCCAACGACGACATATGAGCCTCAGGCGGGTCGGCGCACATCGCCTCGACCGCGCCGGCGTACTCCGTGGCAACGCGGATCTCAAAGTACAGGCCGGTCTCCTCGTGCAACAGGGCGGCCACCGACTCAGCGCCAGCCGTCACGCGCTCCGTCTCGCCGGAGGGAACAAAGACCCATACGATCGGGTTCTCCTCTGTGCCCAATTCCTTCGGGCCACAGGAAGTCAGCAGGCCCGTGGTTAACAGGCCCACAACCAGTACCAGTACCAATATGCGCTTTGCGTTCATTTTATCTCCTCCTGTTTCAAGATTTGAAATGACAAGCCATCCAACTAACCCTCATTCTTCGACGATACGTCCCGCAGCCATCACCTCCCTTCGCAGTATCCTTGGGGCTGACGTTTGCTAGCATATACCAAATTTCTCTAAATGGCAAGTACGACTATTCACGTTGTCCTCACAAGCGTCCTATGGCACCTGGATGAACAGAGACACCGGGTCCACCCGATCGTTTACCTGCGAGATCTCCACGTCCTCGTGGATGAGGCCGGCCCAGCAGTACTGGGGGTTGCGGGCCTCCACCACGTCCACGAAGCGGACCCCACCAGTCACCACCGCCCGCGTGAAGGGCGGCAGGTAGAGATGCCCTTCTCCATCCTCTATCAAAACACTCTTGTCCCCCACCGCCCAGCGCCAGGGATAGTTGATCAGCGCGTTCTCGCAGTGGATGCCCACTCGGAACACACCCGACTGAATCGTCTCTCCCAGCGTGGCGTAGTTCTGGTCGCTGTCGTACACCGTCCCCGGAGGGGGGCCACTGGTGCGGATGGGAGCAGTGCTGTCGTTCTCCACCGTCAGCGTGAAGTAGAGGGTCTCCCCCAGCAGGACGCTTTTGGAGGACCACTCCACCACTCCGTTGTAGATGTAGCCCATGGGGACGCCGCCGTTCCGGATGGTGAGGGTTGCGCTGGCGACGGTGTGCTGACCGACGGCGTCCTGCGCCTTCGCCTGGACCACGTAGGTGCCGTCCGGCGGGGGCTCCGCCCCGTCGTCCACCCCCGCATCGTAGTCGAAGGAATACAGACCGGCTTCTCCCTCCCAGGCGGTGGTGCGCTCATCCGGCGCCACGTGATAGCGCATCTCGTCCTCCCCCAGCAAATAGACCGTGAGGGAGGTATCCTCTTTAGTCAAGAAAACGTTCATCCGCGCCCGGTCGCTGATGCCATCCCGGTTGGGGGTGAAGACCGGCGGAGAGACAGTGAAGTTCAGGAGCTCTGGCAGCGCCGTGCTGGCGTCGGCGATGGCGAGTGTGCCGGTGACCCGCTCAGTAGCGCCTTCTGCGTCGGTGGCCTCGACCACCCAGTTGTACACCCCGTCCTGCAGCACGCGCTTCTCCACCGCAAACCCCTCGAACTGCTCGCCGGGGAGCACGTAGCCATCTACCACGCCAGCGAAGTAGACCTGGTAAGGCTCCTCGACGGATGGGCCATGATGGATGTGGTCACGGAAGCAGTAGCGGTTTCCCCTCCGATCCTCGAAGTAGATCGAGACCTCCGCGCTGCGGGAGAGATTGTAGGTGATGATCAGCACGTCGTTGTCGTGGTCTGCGTTGGGCGTGATGAGGTCTGCGGAGAAAGAGACATCACTCAGCAGCGGCTTTTCTCCACAAGCGGTCAGTGCCAACACCAGCCCAAGCATCGCCGCTGTCACCAGGATGTACCGGCTTCGCAAGGCAATCCTCCTCAAACCAAAATCTGGGCGGAAGTGTACCACAGATTGGTAAATTGGGAAACTGGTAAAGGTGGTCACCAGTATTTGACATAGCGTGCGTTCTTTGCTAAGATTAAGAGCGACGGCCAGGGGAGGGAGAACGATGCGCAAGTGGGTCAGTCTGACATTGTTGGGTGTACTGTTGGCGCAGACGCTGCTGGCGGCGACACCGGCGCACGCAATAGGGGCGACACATCCCGCGGGCGGTGCTTCCATAACGGCGGGTGGTGCGCGAGATGTAAAACCTAACTCGGCGGAACGCACTTCTGGGAATACATCGCCTCTGCTCAACGAGGGCAGTGTGATCCACGTTGTAGAATGGGGCGAGACGCTGTTCAGCATCGCCCGGCGCTACGGGACGTCCGTGGACGCTATCTGCGCGGCCAACGGCATCACCGACCCCACCCGCGTCTACGCTGGGCAGCGGCTGATTATTCCCTCTTCCGCTGTTCCGGCCGTGCCTGCTGCAGCAGGGGCCACACACGTCGTCCAGGCGGGCGAGAATCTGTACCGCATTGGACTGCGATACGGCACCACGGCGGCGGCACTGGCCGAACTCAATGGCATCTACAACCCCGACCAGGTCGTCGCTGGCCAGACATTAATTATCCCCGGCAGCCCGACTGTGCCTGTAGTGGCCTACCAGCCGCAACACGCCGCCACGACACACACAGTACAGCCGGGCGAGACCCTCGCAGCCATCGCACAGCGCTACGGCGTCGCGCTCTGGACGCTGGTGCAGATCAACAACATCGCCAACCCGGCGCTGATCTTGCCTGGCAAGGTGCTCGTCATCCCACGGGCCAGCAGTCTTGTGCCCGCTTCTGCGCCCGCCCCAGCCGCTGCCGGCGGTGGGAGGCGAATCGTGATTGACCTTTCGGAGCAGCACCTCTACGCCTACCAGGGGGAAGCGTTGGTCCACTCGTTCGTGGTCTCGACCGGTATGCCCGGCGCAGGCACACGCACGGGCACCTTCCGCGTGCTTGATAAGTATCCCAACGCTTACGCCTCCACATGGAACCTGCAGATGCCGCACTGGTTGGGCATCTACTGGGCGGGCGGGTTGGAGAATGGCATCCACGCGCTGCCCATCCTTCCCAACGGACAGCGGCTATGGGATGGGTATCTGGGCACACCGGTCTCTTTCGGCTGTATCATCCTGGGCACGCAAGACGCACGCACGCTCTACGGGTGGGCCGAGATCGGAACGCCGGTGGTCATCCAACCCTGAAATGACCGTCAGACAGCAACGGTCCAGATGATACCTGGTCACCTGACCAGGTAAAAGACTGATCACCTGACCAATCCCCAAACTCCCCAGTTGGCCGATGCGCCCTGGCGGGCCTGTGCTGCTGGCCGGCCAGAACAAGATCACCCGGCGGCACCTCCTGGCACTGTCAGGAGGGGCGATTGGTGCGACGGTGCTAGCCTGCTGCAGCCTGACAACATTGGGCATGCAACAACCAGCGCTGGAATCTCGTAATCAAGTTGTGGATTGGGTGCCTGGATTGTGTGCAGTGGCGGAATGTGATATGATGACATTCAAGATTATGGCTACCGCCACCTTGCGCTGACTATCACGGCACTATAGCGAAGGGGGAGAGAAGTCACGATGAGCGACGATCAAGCGATTCAAGTACGGGACCTGCACAAGGACTTCGGGGAGGTTTACGCAGTGCAGGGCATCAGTTTCGACGTACACGCAGGCGAGATCTTCAGCCTCCTGGGGCCCAACGGCGCGGGCAAGACCACCACCATCTCGATGCTCTCCTGCCTCTTGGAGCCGACCAAGGGGGACGCGCGGGTGTTTGGGCACTCGATTCTGGGCGAACCCATAGCGGTCAAGGCGGCCATTGGCGTCGTCCCGCAGGAGATCGCCCTCTACCCCGACCTCTCCGCCCGTGAGAACCTGAACTTCTGGGGTAAGATGTACGGTCTGCGAGGCGCCCCGCTCCGCCAGCGGGTAGACGAGGTATTGGAAATCATCGGCCTGACCGAACGCCAGAAGGGACGGGTGTCCAAGTTCTCCGGCGGGATGAAGCGGCGGCTGAACATCGGCATTGCGCTGCTGCATAAGCCGCAGGTCATCATCATGGACGAGCCGACGGTGGGCATTGACCCTCAGAGCCGGCGCAACATCCTGGATAACGTCAAGGAACTGAACCGGCAGGGGATGACCGTCCTCTACACCACCCACTACATGGAAGAGGCCCAGGAACTCTCCGATCACATCGCCATCATGGATCAGGGCAAGATGATCGCCTACGGCACCCACGAGGACCTGGTCCAGATCGTCGGCGAACTGGATCGGATTGACCTGACCATCAACGCCGAGTCGGCCCGGGTGATCGAGGAGTGGCAGGCGACCGCAGGGGTGCACGAGGTTTCGGCCGAGGATGGGAATCTTACACTACTGGTGGACGATAGCAATCTAGTCCTGCCGCGCTTGTTCGAATCGGCTACGCAGGCAGGGGTGCGCATCACGTCGGCGGAGATACAGGAGCCGAACCTGGAGGCGGTGTTCCTGCACCTCACCGGGCGTGCTCTGAGAGACTAAAACGTAATGCGTAATCACGTTTCACGCTTCATGCATCACGGCTAGGAGATAACCAATGAAAGTATTGGACATCGCGCTCAAGGACATGCTCCGCTCCTTCCGCAGCACCTTCGCGCTGGTGATGATGTTCGTCGTGCCGCTGATGGTCACCGGGATCATGTATTTTGCTTTTGGCGGCCTGGGGGGCGACGGGGGCGGCTTCGACCTGCCGGTGACGCGGGTACAGGTCGTCAACCTGGATCAGCCTGCCCTGCACAGCGGTTTTTCAGCCGGTCAGATCCTGGTCGAGTTCCTGCAAAACGAGCAACTGGCGGATCTCCTGGAGGTGACGGAGGGGGCCGACGAGACCAGCGCCCGTGCGGCGGTGGACGACCAGGAAGCAGGCGTGGCGGTCATCATCCCGCCCGATTTCACCGCTGCCGTGACCGCGCCGGAGGGGAGCGCCACGATCACGCTGTATCAAGACCCCACCCTGACGCTTGGGCCGGACATCGTCAAGGGACTGCTCAGCCAGTTTGTAGACGGCTTCGCCGGCACCAGGATAGCGGTCGGCGTCGTCACCGAACAACTGAGCAAGCGGGGAGTGGAGATAGATGCAGGTCTGACGCAGGACGTCGTCATGCAGTACGCGGCCTGGGCCGAAACGCTGGGCCAGAGCCAGAGCGGGGGGGCGCATCCGGCGCTCGACATCCAACCCCCATCAAGTGAGACTGAGCCGTCCAACCAGGGAGCGGGAATGATCGGGGCGATCATGGCCGGCATGATGATCTTTTTCACATTCTTCACTGGCGCCAGCACAGCCGAAACCATCATCCGTGAGGACGAGGAGGGGACGCTGGCACGGCTCTTCACCACCCCCACACCACGGGTGGTCATCCTGGGCGGTAAGTTCACCGCCGTCTTCGTCACGCTCATCGTCCAGGTGATTGTGCTGATATTCGCCTCAGCGATTATCTTCCACATCCGCTGGGGGGGGCCGCTGCCCGTGGCGTTGGTGACGCTGGGACTGGTCGTCTCCGCGACCGGCTTGGGCGTGTTGCTCATGTCCCTCCTCAAAAGTACGCGACAGACCGGCCCGGTGATGGGTGGGGTGTTGACCCTGACCGGCATGGCGGGCGGGCTATTTACCACCGGCTTCCAAAACTTGCCCGCCGCCTACGAGACCATCACCCTGTTCACGCCTCACGGCTGGGCGATGCGCGGCTGGAAGGCGGCCCTGGCAGGCGGAGGCGCAGGCGACGTGCTTTTGCCGGCGGCCGTCACGTTGGGAATGGGCATCGTTTTCTTCGTCGCCGGTGCGCTTGTCTTCCGCAAACGGTTCGCGTAGGACAAGTTGGCAACTTGTCCTACCACAGGAGGTGCTCGTGCGCATAATTGACCTGGCACTCAAAGATCTGTTGCAGATCGTTCGGGATTGGCAGTCAGCGCTCTTTCTGGTGGTGATGCCAATCCTGTTTACCCTCTTTTTTGGCCTACTGTCTGGCTCCGGGGCGGCGGGCGATCCGCGCCTGCCGGTGGGATTTGTGGACCACGACCAGAACAGCGCTCTCAGCGCCAGCCTGCAGAGCCTGCTGGAGACGTCGGACGCCATCCGCCCAGTCGTCCTGGAAGGGGACGAGGCGGACAGGGCGGCCGATTTCGTCCGCGACGAGGATTTGGCAGCGGTGGTGATCGTACCGGCCGGGTTTAGCGAGCAGACCCTTCGACTGGGCGGCTCGACTGAGCTCGCCGAAGTCTCAGGGCAGGCCCTGGTGGGCGAGGAACCCCGGCTGATGGTCATTGCCGACCCGACTACGACAGCCGGGCGGACGGCCAGTAACGCGGTGCAAGCGGCCGTGACACGCCTGTTGGGCGCGGTCGAGACCGCCCGTCTCAGCGCGGAGACGTATGAAGCCAGGAGCAGGTTGGAGGACGAAGCATCCCGCCGAGCATACCTGGACGAGGCACTGGCGCTGGCAAGCGATGCCTGGAGCCAACCGCCGCTCAGCATTATGGTTGAGCAGGCAAGGCCGCCGGCCGGGGATGAGGAGAAGGTATCGCCGAATGTCTACACCCAGTCGTCACCGGGGATGATCGTCCAATTTGCCATTTTCGGGCTGAACACGTCGGCGATGGTGCTGGTGTTGGAGCGCAAGTCCAGGACGTTGCAGCGGCTGCTGACGGCCCCTATCACCCGAGCGGAGGTGATCGCCGGTCACGTGCTGGCGACGTTTGCCGTCGTCTTCATCCAGCAAGCATTGCTCGTTGGCTTTGGCCAACTGGCCTTCGGCGTGGACTACATGCGCGAGCCCGTGGGCACGCTCCTGGTGATGGCGACGCTGGCGCTCTGGACCGCCAGCCTGGGGCTGCTCATCGGCGCGGTCTCTGAGAGCGAGGATCAGGTCATCATGTGGTCCCTCGTCGCCATGTTCGTCTTCTCAGCCATGGGCGGAGCCTGGTTCCCGCTGGACATTACGGGCAAGGCCTTTTCGACCATCGGCCATCTGATGCCGACCGCCTGGGCGATGGACGGCTTTCAGAACGTCGTGATGCGCGGCCTGGGGCTGGGCTCGGTGCTGCTCCCTGCGGGCATCCTGCTGGCCTATGCCGTCGTGTTCTTTGCGCTGGCAGTGTGGCGCTTCAAGTTTGAGTAAAGGAGGTTTCAGAATGAGACGGTTCGAAATACGTGTTGTTGGGGGTATCCTGCTGATCGCCGCAGGAGTCCTGTTCCTGCTCCAGAACCTCGGAGTCCTTGCAGTTGGTATCTACCTGTGGCCGCTCCTCTTTGGCGCCGGTGGCGCAGTCTTTCTGTACGTGTTCCTGACCAATCGCGCCAACTGGTGGGCGGTCATCCCGGGGTTCGTCCTGCTCAGCCTGGCGGCGGTGATAGCCCTGGATCAATTTGCCCCGCAGGTTGAGGAAACCTGGGGCGGCGCGATATTTCTGGGTGGGATTGGGTTGGCTTTCTGGGTGGTCTACTTCGTCAAACGCGAGCATTGGTGGGCCATCATCCCTGGCGGCGTGCTGCTCACAATCGCCCTGGTCGCCGGTCTTTCTTCCGTCCTTGAGGATATTGAGATGGGCGGGGTCTTCTTTCTGGGCCTGGGGCTGACTTTCGCCCTGCTCTCATTTCTGCCAACCCCAGAGGGACGGATGAAGTGGGCTCTCATCCCTGCCGCCGTGCTCCTGGTGATGGGACTATTGATCACGGCCGCCGCCACAGCGGTTCTCAACTACCTGTGGCCGGCAGTCCTGATCCTGGCCGGGCTTTATCTGATCTTTCGCACCTTCGCCTCCCGCCAGGGTCAGTGAGCAACGCAGAATGTAGGACGTAAAGTGTGAGAGGAGAGATATGGACACTAAGCTCTATCGCAGTCAAACCGATGCGATGATCGGCGGCGTCTGTGGCGGCCTGGGACAATACCTGGGCATAGATCCCACTATTGTTCGCCTGTTTTTTGTCTTGCTGGCGCTGGGCAACGGAGTCGGCGTGTTGATCTACCTTGTGCTGTGGCTTATCGTGCCGCGCGAAGGTCAAGCCGAAAAGGCCAGCATGGAAGAGACCATCCACGCCAACGCCGGTGAGATCGCTGGGCGAGCGCAGGCTCTGGGCGACGATTTGCGCGGAGCCGTGCGCAGCCCCCATCCACAGGCCGGTCTGATCGCCGGCGCCGCTTTGATCGTGCTGGGTGTGGTTTTCCTGCTGCAAAACCTGGACATTGCCTGGCTGCGTTGGCTGGACTTTGACGTGCTTTGGCCGGTGCTGCTGATCGTGGGTGGCCTGGCCCTGCTGCTGCGTCGCGTGAAAGGAGAACGATATGAATAGGGACAATAAGGATGTTCGTAGGGTCAGCCTGGTTGGCCCCGTGATTCTGATCGGTTTGGGCATCGTCTTTCTGCTGAACAACCTGGGGGCTTTGACCTGGAACGTCTGGGAAGTGATTTTCCGCCTGTGGCCGGTCTTGCTCATCGCCGTAGGCCTGGACCTCCTCATCGGCCGCCGCTCGGTCTGGGGCTCCCTGCTGGCCCTGGCGCTGACCCTGGCCGTCTTCGCGGGTGCGCTATGGCTGTTCGGGGCAGGCATCGGGGCCAGGCAGGTGGTGACCGGTGAAGAGATCATGCAAACTCTGGGCGGGGCGACCCGGGCCGAGGTCACCATCAAGCCCGGCATCGGGACCCTGCACATTGAACCGCTCGCGGAATCGGCTAACCTGGTCGAGGGCGTGATCCATCTGGGTAGGGGCGAGAGGATGGTACGTGACTTCGCAGTCGAGGACGAGACGGCAACTTTCACCCTGCAGAGTGAGGGGGCGACGCTTGGCCCTTTCATTGGTGGATGGGGTGATGAGCGGGCCTGGGAAATTAGACTCAACCCTGACGTGCCCCTGAAGTTGGAGATCAGCCTCGGCGTGGGAGAATCCCGCATTGACCTGACCGGTCTGACGGTGGACGATCTGGAGGTGAGCATGGGGGTCGGCCAGACCACGGTCACTCTGCCCGATGAGGGTCACTTCCAGGCGAGGATCGAAGGCGACATCGGCCAGACGATCGTCGTCATCCCGGCCGGACTGGCAGCGCGCATCCACGTGGACACCGGGCTGGCCGGCAGCCAACTGCCGGACGACTATCAGCGCCAGGACGACGTCTACACCTCGCCCGGTTACGGGAGTGCTGAGAACCGCGTTGACCTGGAAGTGAGCCAGGCCATCGGCAACGTCATGGTACGTCACGCTGGGGGGAGGTAAGCAGGTGAAGTACCTGCTCCCTCCACAAATTCCCAAACCCAATCGCCAGGATAACGACGCTCCTGAGATTCCCTGGCCTGTTCCCTTTCCCCCTCAATATCCTCTGGACTCCTAGGAGGAAGAGGCGGGAGATGACTGACACTTTCCACGACGGCGTCGTAGATGATCTTGCCGGTTTCTTCCGCCGTTTTCCCTCGCGCCTTCATCGCCTTGTAGAACGCCAGACTCGTGGTTGACCGAATGAGGTGGCGGGTCATCGGGTTCGCGTCACCACCGATGTACGGGATTTCAGGGATCAGAGCCTCGTGTTGCTCGCGGGCCTTCCTGAGGATAGTGTTGGCAAAGTCGTCGCCGTAGCGGCTGGCAATGAATGGTCTCCAGGCCTGTGCGTGGGTGTCAAATAGCGCCAGGCTTTCTGACTTTCGTGATAGGTGGTATCCTCTGCCCACTTGCTCATTCATCCTTGACCTCCTGATAGCGGGGTTCACCGTTGTATGGCCTAACGGCTGATGGTCATCCTCCTTGAAGGGATCTCCCTGATAGATCCACACAGGCTTGAGCTGAAACCAGTTGGATCTGATCAAACCCCTGGACTTGTACCTCCTGGAGCATGCCATCCTGAAGGAGAGTGGCTATTGTGCGATCCAGTTCGGTTGGCGTCCACTTCAGAACGTGGAACACCTTGCCGATCCTCTTTCGCTCCGCGGCCACCACATTTGGTGCAGGAACTGGCCTGTCTGTGGACCAGTTCGTCTTCATAGGTCGGACGACATGCACAGCGAATGTTTTGAGCCGCTTTTGCTTATCGGTCGCTGGAACGAGGTTCCTTACGAGTTCTCAGGCTTCTCGCAACTCTTCTTGGAACGAAAACGATGGGTCAGGGGAGAGCTTCTCTCATCCAACACGATACCAGTGCTCAACCCGGTCAATCCTGGAAGCGACCCGACTTTGTTGTAGATGATGTCCTTTAGATCGTCCACGTCGCGGGCGTAGACCGTGATGAGTTCATCCGTGTCGCCGGTCAGAGTTTGCACATTGGTGACCTCGAGCAGTCTGGCGGGTGCATAGAGAGCGTCTTCCAGAGAAACGTTGTGAGACCGGGTTACCTTAATGACAGCCTTGATGCCTAGGCCAAGTTTTTGGGGATCGATGATGGCAGTATACCCGCGGATCACTTCGTCTTCTTCAAGCCTCTGGATCCGATCGCGAATAGTGGAATTGGGATGGCCGAGGCATCGTGCTA
>DAOUEC010000263.1:0-1907 GCA_034430655.1 Anaerolineae bacterium | reverse complement strand
GCGACTACCTCTTCCACCGCGTCGTCGGTGCGGTAGTACCATTCGTAACAATAGACACCAGGCGCGGGCATCAAACACACCTCGCCCTCGGCGTATTTGACCTCCATCGCGCCAGGGTATCGGGGCGGCTTTACCCACCACTGGCCCAGGAAACTCTGCGGCACGCCAAAGAGACCAGAAATAAAGAGACAGAAACAGGTAATAGCCACAAAGACAAGGTATCACCTGGTTCAGACAGGCGCGGCGGTGCCGGACACGCATTGTCGCCTCGTCAGGCATCTGCCGCCGGCTGTTGACCTCGTCCATAGCCTACTCCTTTCCACTCAATACTCCACCTCGCGGTTAAGGACGGTCAGCGCCAGCAGCGTCGTCTGACCGACCTGCTCCAGTTTCTGCGGGTCTATCCCCTCGAACGTGTCTTCTACCGTGTGCGCCGTCCGGTCGGAGCCGTCCCAACTCACGTAAGCGGTCAGCGCGGAGCGGCCCCCGTAGCCCAGATCGGTAGGTATGCCGTAGTGAGGACCTCGCCCGCGCGTGGTCGTGGAGGCTCCCACGCGATCCGCCGCTTTCTGAAACAGCTGCACCAACCGATAACTGCTCCCCTGTCCCAGCGCAATCGCCTCGCCAGTACCCGCCCCAACACCGCTCAGTTCGATCACCGCCTCCGCGGTCAACGACCGGAAGTAAGCCTTGCCGTTCATCACGTTACTCACGCTCAGGCCCTCGTACCGCTCGCCGTCGGGCCAGGCGACGAAGAGGACCGTCCGCTTGGGCGGATAAGGGGCTTCCTTGAGCACGCGAGCGATCTCCAACATTGTCGCTACGCCACTGGCGTTGTCGTTGGCCCCGGGGTAGAGCGTGCCGTCGAGGCCCATGCCCAGACCATCATAGTAGGCGCTGACTATTATGACCTGGTTGGACATCGGTGTTTCCGGTCTGAGCTGGTTGGGCATCGGGGTTTCCGGTCCGGCCTCCATCGCCGCGCCGGTGCCGGGGATGTAGCCGACGACGGTAGGGTGCGTGGTCAGACTGTCATCCATAACCATCTCCAGACGCACGGTCACGCCCGAATCGGTCAACGCGACCTCGCCAGGCTGCAAGCCGGCCGCCATCTCCTCCAGTCCACCCAGGCTGCTACCCGCCGTGGCCAGCAGCCGCTCAGCCACCTCCGGGGTGATAAACATCAAGAGTGGCCGCCCGGAATATGTAAAGGCGTGACCGATGAGATACTTACGCCGGAATCTGAGCGGATCGTCGCTGACAACCAACGTGCCGGCCACGACCTCAGTGTTGATGCGCCCTAGCTCGGCTTCATGCACCAGAATGATCTTATCGTGAATGTTGTAGTTGCGGAGACCATAAGGGTCTTCTCCAAGTGTGCGCTCACCGATGCTGGTGAGGGAGACAGCACGGGCAGACACGACGTCTTCCTCGCCAGACACACCCGGAATGTCGCCGGTGGTCAGACCGACGATCGCTCCCTCACTTTCGCCAAAGATGCGGAGGGGCCCGGCGTACGCGACGAAATCTTGGTAGTAGGTTAGCGCTTCGATGACGTTACTCTGCTCGTCCAGTATCTCCAAGCGAGGCACATCTCCAAAGTAGTAAGCGGATCTTTCTACGGGCTGGGTGTACGTATCGCTTTCGCCACCGGGGGCCAGTCCGATCTCCTCCATCCGCCCGGCGATGTACTCCGCGGCCAACCCCAATCCCGGTTTGCCCGTCTCACGCCCCCCAAACTCGGGAGACGCCAACACCCGAACGTCCTCCAGCGCTCGCTGAGCATCGAACTGCTTTGCCTGCGCCCGGTACACTCCCAGCGGAGCGGTGCTCCGTAGCAACCACACCAGCGCCAATACTGCCGCCACCGCTGCCACAGCCGTGTACTTGTTGAACAGCCGGCTGAC
>DAOUEC010000262.1:0-4620 GCA_034430655.1 Anaerolineae bacterium | reverse complement strand
ATCAGCCTGCGGCGGGATAACTGTGAACCACTGCCCAATAAAGGCTCCAGCTCTTGGGGAATAGAGGATGGTAAGCGCTGCATAACCCACAACAAGGCATCAATCACAGTATTGCCAGTCACAAAGATCCCCTCTTTTGCCACCCCTTCTCTCAATAGATTCTGTTGGGCCCTCTTTGTTGGCACAAAGCAAAGGTCGGCGAGATGGTCAATCAGCACACGGTCCATCTCCTCAGGAAAGGGACTGTACTTGTTGTAGGTGCGTAGACCAGCCTCCACATGCCCCACTGGGATCTTCTGGTAAAAGGAAGCCAGTGCGCCGACGAAGGCTGTGGTAGTGTCACCCTGCACTAGCACGAGATCTGGTCTTTCGTCTTTTAACACCATTTCTATCTTGGAGAGCGCTTGCCCCGTTATGTCGAATAAGCTCTGATTGGCCTGCATAATATTGAGGTCGTAGTCAGGCTGGATCTTGAACAGGGAAAGGACCTGGTCCAGCATCTCGCGATGCTGACCGGTGACACATACGACTGGCTTTATCCCCGCATGGGTCCGTAGTTCCTGGATTACTGGGGCAAGCTTAATCGCCTCGGGCCGAGTGCCAAAGATTAGCAAAACGTTCACGTACGCGACAGGGCCTCCTCGTAGGCATGTCTGGTCTGACGGGCCGCTTCTTCCCAAGTATACCGCTTGAGAATCCTTTTTTGCAAATTATCGCTTTTAGGCGCACTATGGGCTGCACATAGCGCGGATTTTATGGAGCCAATGTCTTCAGGATCGCAATACCAGGCGTCATCCTCAAAGTACTCATGGGCCGAACCAACCATAGTTGTGACAATACTGCATCCCATCGCTCCAGCCTCCAGACTTGCCAATCCAGGCGTCTCGCGATAACTCGGCAGCGCGTGTACTTTGGCTGCCGCGTAGAATTGGGGCAAATCCTTGTGTGGCACAGCACCTAGGAAAAAGACGTTTCCCCGATTACGTGCATAATCTTGACACTCTTGATAGTAGCGGCGATTTCCGATGCCACCTACGAAGACAACTGGCCATATGGTCTCGCCTAGGGCCTCAAGAAGGGCCAGTTGCCCTTTACAAGGCTCGATACGCGCGCATTCGAGAATGTAATTGCACATTCCCAGTTCCCCAACAGCCTCGTCAGGCGATGCGCGGTCGGGGTGAAAAACAGAGGCATCAACTCCATTGGGGACTATTGTCATCTTCTGTTCAAGTTCTAAATGAAATGTATCTTCAAGAATGTGAAGCTCGCTCCGGGCGTTCGGTAAGATCCAGTCCACAAGGTTCAGTATACGCAGTTGTGCCCTTCGATCGCGTAGAAGCTCGTGTTCTAAATAGAACCTCGCGCGCGAGGAGCCGAATTCCTGGCTGATAAGATGAAACCTGCGATCATAACGCAGTGTATCTTCTCGCCACCCGCGTTCTTCAAACTTCCAAAAGATAGGTGACAACACGACAGGATACTCATATCTCTTGGCCCATTTCACCTGATCTAGCGTATAACTCGCAGTTTGGAGGTTAAAGACATGAACGAGGTCATATCTCTCACCTGACAGAGAGGGAGGATACTCTAGACATATATCAACCTCCACCCCCACACGCTGCAGGTATTCTTTTGTTTTTAGCATCTGAGTAGTGTCACCGCCATATATTGAGAGAGCGGAGGGGCGGTTGATCATTATGACACGCATTTGCCTTTCACTTTACCCTATCGCTTGGTGGTCTGCTTATACGCTCTATCTTTTTGTAGATGGGGGCAGAAGGGGATGCTCGAGCCCCTTGTCTTCAGGCTTCTTTAGACTTTATTGACCGTAGCCAACCTTCTAACTCGCGCGCAGCGATTTCCCGTCCGCCCAGGCCGAAGGCCAGGGCTACTGCCACGGCGATGGCGCCCAGCAGCAGACCAAAGGCCATATTGATGATCTCGTTAGCCAGGCTCATCTCCCTCAGGGCCATGGCGCCAGCCAGCACCAGGATAGAGACCCGCGCGGCCAGGGCCAGCAGCCCGGCCTGCGCTGCCCCGCTGGCCTGCACAGTCTTTGCGGCCAGATTGGACAGGTAGAGGCCGATGCCGAAGATGATCAGCCCCAGGATCACCTGACCGACAAAAGCCGTGAACTGAGTCACCAGATCGGCCACCGCCTCAAAGCCCAGCAATTGGAGCGCCTCGATACTGGCGAAGAGCATGATCGCCACCAGGACCAGGTATCCCACGATCTCTGAGGGCGTCCGCTCCCCTTCAGCCGGCTCCTTGGCCAAACCCAGCTGGGCCAGGATGGCGTTGAATCCGGCACCCGTCAGCAGGTTGGTGATCAACCCGGTCACCACGCGCCCCGCCACGTAGGCAATCACCACCACCAGACTGGCGGCGAAGATGGCCGGCAGTGTCCCCAGGATCGTGTTCAGCATATTGGTGGCCGGCTGGGCGATGGCTTCCAGCGCCAGGGCGTCCAGGGCGGCAATCAGCACCGGGACGAGGATCAGGACGTAGAGCACCAGGCCCAGTAGTCCGGATAGCCGCTGCTTCCCCAGCACCGGAGCCAGTCCCACCCGCTCACTCAGCCGGTCGGCGCCGACCGCGGCCAATAGGTTGGTCACGATCCGCTGCACGATCCAGGCGACAAACCAGCCGATCACCAGGATCAGGCCGGCGGCGAAAATGTTGGGCAGATAGCCGAGCACCTTGTTGACCATCCCCTGGACTGGTCCGAGGAGCCCTTCCACGGCCAGGGCATCCAACATGGCTGGCAGAAAGAGCAGGAAAACCAGCCAGTACACGGCATTGGCGAGCGTTTGAGTCAAGGGGACGCGCTGGTCTTCCTCGAGACCAACCTGGCTGCCGAGGCGCTCGTCAATCTTGGCGGCGCTCAGCACCCGCGAGACAATGAGTTTCAGCACGCTGGCCACGATCCAGGCCAGCAGCAGCAAGAGCCCCGCACCGAGCAGCCGTGGGGCGTACTGGAACACCTGGATCAGGAGTTGGTTAAGCGGCTCGGTGATGAGCGTGAGGCCCAGGGCCTGGAAGAAGGCGATCAGCACGAAGAGCATGATCAGATAGTACACTCCCTTGGCGACCCATCGCTCCGCTTCGATGGCTCTGGCCTTCTCTTCCCCGAAGATCCAGCGAGCTAGTCGGTCGTCCAGGGTCGTGCGACGAAGCGCTTTGCGCACGATGGCAGACACTACCAGGGCGACCAGCCAACCGATGATCAGGATAGCCAGGGCCCCGATGAGATTGGGGACGTAGGCCCCAACCAACTGGACAATTTGTTCCCAGAACGTTTGAAGAATTTGCATTGTTACCTCCTCTATTCAGTGTTCATCAAGTATCCAGACTCGAGCATCCCCTCCTGCCTCCAGCCTAACCAGTGATATGGCGTATAATACGATTGCGGTGTGCAACACCCGTCACAGGCGAGTGTGGCGGGAGCGCCTTGCGCAGACAATACTCACTTACTTTGTCGTAGTCCTAGAAGACGTCGCACTCGTTTGCGATCTGCCTTTGCTACCGGCAAGTCCTTGTCAAAAGAGCGAAGCACTCGCTTTGATTTCGTGCGTCGCAGGTGGCTGCGCTTCTGTTTCAGCCGACGCAGCTTTCGCTTGCCGGTGATCTTGAAGCGCTTGGCCGTTGATTTGTGTGTCTTCATTTTAGGCACAGTGATACTCCTTTTCTATCGTTCAAGTCAAGTCAGCCTTTAATCGTTCTTCTTGAGCAGGTTACTCGTGTCTCCCGCCCCCGGGCAGGATTGCACCTTTGAGTGACCTGGCCTGGGCGAGTTGCGCACTGGTCACGTTGGCCTCGTACAGATTGGCCCAGCGCAGGTCAGCATTGTTCAGGTTGGCATCGCGTAGATTGGCCTCGACAAGGTTGCACCCCTTTAGGTCGGCTCCGGCCAGGTCGGCATCGCGCAGGTTGGCCTCCCCCAGATAGGCAAGGCTCAGGTTGATACCGCGTAGGTCGGCTCCTTCCAGGTTGGCTCTGCGCAGTTTAGACTTGGAGAAGTCACGCTTTCCCACTTTGTATTTCCTGATGATCTCTCGTCCTTTCATTCGCCTGCTCCTCATACAGTATTTGTAGTGGAGATCGCCAGCCTACAGCCCATTGCTGTCGCCCCGTGTGAATCGTCAGATAAGACACGAAAGCAGAGCGGACTGCCGGTTTCACCCAACAACCTTCCAGGTATTTGCGCCCTTAAACACCGAATTGCGGTCAGCGCTGGCCTCCCAACTGACGAAATCACGTAGTTTGCGCCAGTTCCTCGGAGCCCTCCGCGATCTCGCGCGGGTACATTCCCACAGTGTCACCTATCGAAGCGTTTCTCGTGGCGTTCATCTGCAATACTGTGTTTTCTCGCTAGCCCAGGTAACTCCGCAGCTTACGCCCGTGACGCGGGTGGCGCAGTCTACTGAGGGCCTTGCGCTCAATCTGTCGGGCGCGCTCCCGGGTCACGCCGAGTTTCTGCCCTATCTCTTTTAAGGTATAACCGCGGTCACCTTGCAGACCGAAGCGCAGGCGCAGGACGCAGACTTCGCGCGGAGTGAGGATGGTCATCATTTCCTCCAGATTCTCGCGCAACAGATGCTGCTCAGCAATTTGGGTTGG
>DAOUEC010000261.1:0-5710 GCA_034430655.1 Anaerolineae bacterium | reverse complement strand
GTTCCTTCTAGCCCGGCCACTCAAAGTGGCTGGGATGGGAGCAGTGCGCCTTGCTCCCAAAACTAGGCCTTGAGTATCTGCTGTTGTTAACGTTCTTGGCCCTCACGGGCCGCTGCAAAAGTCGAGTCAGTGATTTGCTGATTGGCTGATCTCGGTGGCAAGCAGAGCGATCACCTCACCAGCGAGAGATAGCCGATGGTCGAGTACTTCGGGGGCAAGCAATGACTTGGCTCTGTAGTACCAGCCCTTGCTTTCGCGGGCCGAACCGATGGAGAAGCGCAGGAAGCGAAGCCGGTCTTTGCCATACCCTCGTCCGTAACCCTCTTCAATGTTCGCAGAGATCGAGCCGGCGCTGCGGATCAGTTGCTGCGCCACTGCTTTGCCCAGCGGGTGTTTCCTCAACCGCTCACAATCTTGCCAGCAGAGATCGTAGAAGAAAAGCGCCTTTCGGTAACCGTAGAACTGCCACACCTTTTCGGCCCTTATCTGTGCAGGGACCTGTGCCTGCCATTCCCCATACGTCATTTTCTCTTCACTTGCCGATTTGCTGATTTGCCGACTTGCTGATTTGCTGATTCGCTGATTCTATACAGCATCTCTCCCGCCTTGCGTACCAACAAAATCCCTTCGTTCTCCCGGTTCGCCCACCCATCAATATCAACCGTCGTCGGGTCTAGATACCCCAGGTTGATGCGCCGGCAGCGCTCCTCCGGGATGCCCGTGGCCAGGGTGACCCGGATGCGTGGGCGCTCTACGCCATTCTCATACGTGCCCACGCCGCGCAGATGCGTCGAGTGGGCCAGCACGCCCCAGGGATAGCCCTTGAAGCGCTCCCACTGTTTGACGAAATAGTCGCGCACGTGGTAGCCAATTTGGTCAACGACGTGACCGTGGGTGTATGAGACCTCGGTGATGTGGGGGGCATAGATGATCACCTCGCCCCCATCGGCGATGACCGGCTCCAGTTTGTACATTCCCTTGGCCGCCGTCCACAGGTCGTCGTACATCTCCGGCATCACCGAGAGCACCCGTCGGAAGGGCCGCTCCACGTAGACGATGTGCAGTCGCGCCGAAAGGTCCGCCGCCGCACGCCACGCTTCCTCCGGCGGGCCAGCGTAGAGGCCGGCCAGATCTGTTGGAGCCGGTCTCTTGACCGTGCCTACCAGCGCGAAGCAAAGAGTAGGGACGGGGATGAACGAGGCGGCGCGGTCAATCATCCGCCGCACCGGGGTATCGGGCGTGCCGATGATCACCATACTCGTCAGCAGTGCTCCCAGCCAATGGGTGACATTGATCATCTCCGGGCCGGAGATGCCAGGGAAGAAGTACTTATTGCCGCCGGAGAAGCCGGCCACCTCGTGGGGAAAGACAGGCCCGCAGATGACGAGTTGGTCGTAGTCGAGGATCATTTTGTTGATCCTGATGGGTACATCCAGTGACAACAATCCGTTGCTCAGAGCGCGTGTTTCGTGTTTCGTGATGGTGCCGAGGGTGGTAAAGGTCTCGGGAAGGTCCCAGCGGTGGTTGTAGATATGGATGCTGACGTATTGCGTATTCCGTTCCTCCGCCGTCACGCCGACCAGCCGGTTCAGTGCCTGCTCACTCATCGGCTGATGCGTGCCCAGCGCGACCAGGTAATCCAGCGCAGCGACTTGGTCCTGGAACAACTGGTGGAACAGGCGGAAGAAGAGCGAGATAGGCGCAGTGCGGGTATGATCGGGTATTATGACGAGCACGCGCTTGCCCGCCAGGTCGGCCTGTGCCAGCGCCTCGGCTGCCAGGTCGCGTACCTCGGCCTCAGTCAGGGTTTTGTCCGAGTAACCTTCGCCGATGACCATTACTCCCTCACCCAGGCAGTTTCATGTTCCAGAGTTTCAGGTTGGACGAGTCGAACTTGAAACCTGAAACCCTGCAACCTGAAACTATCTCTTCCACGGTGGCACCTCTGGCAGCAGCGTCTCAAACTCGGCAATGAGCGACGCCTCGTATTCGCCCGCGTACTCTCCAGCCAGGAACTTGTGCATTGCTTTCTCGTAGAACCGCTGCCACGATTTCTCTTCGTGGCCCGGGTTCACTGGGAAGAAGAGGGTGTTATTCTCCCGCGCTGCCTTCAGGTCCCCAGGCGCGTCGCCGATCATCAATACGTGGTCGGGCGCGTACTGCCCCTTGATCGCCAATGCTAGGTGCCGGCTCTTCGTGCCCATCTCCTGCCCGGCGATGACACGCACGTAACGGTCAATGCCGTGTTCCTTCCATTCCCGTTCCAGCGCCTCGTTGGGAGTCTGCGAGACGACGATCATATCTGCTTTGTCGGCGAGATACTCCAGGCTCTCCCGCGCACAGGGGAAGGGAGGAATGCCGTACACCATGTCGGCAATGGTGGCGTTCACCGCCAGGCTCCAGGCCAAAGCGCGCTCCAGTTCCAGGTCGGGGTGCGCGGTCATGTAGGCTCGCAGGCCGTCGTTGCTCTTGGGGAAGGCGTCGGCGGCGATGAACTCGCGGATGCGAGGCGCTTCCGGCGGCACGACGCCGCGCGCCTGCACCTCTGGCCGCTCGCGCAGCAGGTCGAAGACCATCACCAGCGCCGGCCAACGGTTGATGCCGCGCCACTTGGAATATAGGTTGACGAACTCCGCTGCCTCCCGGGCGTATTTAGAGACCGGCTGGAGACTCCAGTGCTTGATGATGTTGGGGCAGAAGCACTCCTTGTGCTTGATCTCCATCGCGTCAAAGGCGCAGCCATCGGAGTCTATGCCGACGAAGAAGTCGTGCTCCGGCTTCAGTTCTGCCAGGGGACGTGCTGATTCGGGATAGTCTGCCATTGAGTCACCTCCAATGCGTTGACAGAGCGTGAGTTTCAGTATATACTGAGTTCCAGATTGCACAAGTGCAGGAGGCAGGTATGGCTAACCGGACGGATACAGTCAATACGGAGTTGAGAGATATGCTTCCTCCTATCCAGGCGGCGCAGGTAGATGTTCGCATCCACGTATCGGCAACGCTTAAGAAGGTATCGGATAACTCGCTCTCTCTCATTCCTACAGCGTCTTACTTAACATAATGTCAGAAATGTATGTGCCTGAAGCAAAACCACTTTGTCATAATCTACCTACCGCTCTTTGCAATCTGCCAGAGAACTATGATGGATACGAACCTCCTTCGTCGGTGTTACAATTGTCACGCCAGCCACTCCCGCTCCCGTTCGCGGGCGAGAATGGAGTTTGGCGGATATACCGGATGCTCAAGCACCCAGATTGAGAGGCAGCAAACGGTGACGAGCCAAGATGCGCCAATTCGTCACGGTGGCGATCATCAGTCCTGCAATGTGGTTCATTTCATCGCTGCGATAGGGTGCTTTGTCCGCCCCGTGGTTCATCTTCGCCAAACCGAACCGCCCTTCTTCCACGAAGCGGGCCTTCTGAGCAGCTTTGTATGCGTCCGTCCGGCAGTGCTCCCAGTTCTGCTGCCAACGCCGGTGATGCGCCGGGTCGAGGGTGAACTTCTTGGGTTCTCCCCCGCCACTGGGATAACACCGGGCATACAACTCGCACTGCTCGCAGCCTGTTCCCACGAAAGATTGACGCCCCGAACGCCCGTTGCCTTGCGATTGCAAGGGTGTTTCGTGAGGACAATAAACCTCCCACTTCGTGGGATGCCACACCAGGCAGTCGGTGCCAAACCCTCCGTCGCGTGGCTTGGCGTGGTTACGACTGGTGACGTGCCCCTCGATGCTTTCCTGGTCGAGGTAAGCGTGCACTTCCGGGTGATCGAAGGCACTGTCGATGGCTGCCCCCTTGGGCTTACCTGGTACACGCTGGCACCACGCTGAAGCAGGAACAACCCGGCCCCTGGCGCGGCACGCTGGACGACGTGGCGACAGTGCTGGCGGGCAGATGATTTTAATCAGCGGGGTGGTAGATTCACCACAATCCACGTAGATCGGTTGACAGGCGCGAAAGCCATGATACAATGACTTCAGGACCACTCGGGCAATGGGTGGAGAGGTCCGACACCGCTGGTGGATTTAGGGAGTGACCCTTACCAGGAGGAAGTCACATGGCTAAATTACCTGACGGGCGGGCCTTGCCCGGCAAACTCTTCATCGTCGAGGGCATTGATGGCTCCGGCAAGAGCACCCAGTTGGATATGCTGCGCAAGTGGCTCATCGGCCAGGGCTACTGCGTGGCCTTCAGCGAATGGAACTCCTCGCCGATTGTGCGGAACACGACCCGGCGGGGCAAGAAGAAGCATCTCCTGACCCCCACGTCCTTCAGCCTCATCCACGTCGCTGACTTCGCCGATCGTATGGAACGGCAGATGTTGCCGGCCCTCAAGGCGGGAGCCCTTGTCCTGGCCGATCGTTACATCTACACCGCCTTCGCCCGGGACGCGGCACGCGGCGTCCATCCCCAGTGGGTACGCGAGGTTTACTCCTTCGCCATCCAGCCCACGGTCGCCTTCTACTTCCGTGTGCCGATGGATGAATCTCTCGAACGGATTCTGAGCGGGCGTCCCAGTCTGAAATACTACAAGGCTGGGCTGGATGTGGGCCTCAGCAGTGATCCCTACAAAAGTTACGAGCGATTTCAAAGCCGCATCCTGAAGGAATACGAGAAGATGATAGACGAGTTTGGGCTGACGGTCATAGATGCCACGTTGCCGCTGCTGGAGCAACAGGACCTGGTGCGGGAGGTCGTCGAGCCCCATCTGGGTGAGGCCCTGCGCGCTGAACCTGGCGGCTGGCGGGAGGTATTGGCCGCCGAGTCCCTCCAGGGCCGTTACCTGGAACAGGTGTTCCCCACAGGAGATCAGCCATGACAACAGAAGTGCGCTTCTACGGCCATGGCCTGCCCGCCTTCAAGAAAAAGCGTCTGCCCGGCAAACTGATCGTCCTGGAAGGCACGGACGGCGTGGGGCGCTCGACCCAGATCGCCCTTCTCAGGGAGTGGCTGGAATCGGAGGGGTATGCCGTGGCGGTGACCGGCCTCAAACGGGGCAAACTGTCCGGAAAGGCGATCAAGTCGGCCATGCAGGGGCATACTCTGGGCGACACGACGATGAACCTATTCTACGCCACCGACTTCGCAGACCGTTTGGAACGGGTTATCATCCCTGCCTTGCAGGCGAGTTTCGTGGTGCTGACCGACTGCTACATCTATTCCATCATCGCCCGCGCCCAGGTGCGGGGAGCCGACCCGGCCTGGCTCCGCAGCGTCTTTGGCTTCGCCCTGGTGCCAGACGCCGTCTTCTACCTGCAAGCCAACCTGGCTCACCTGGTTCCCTGCGTCTTGAACGCCCGTGGCTTCGACTACTGGGAATCGGGGATGGATTTTCTGGCCGGACGGGACTACTATGATAGTTATGTCGAATATCAAACGAGGCTGCTGGCCCAGTTCGACGCTATCGCCGACGAATTCGACTTTGTGCGCATTGATGCCAATCGCAGCATCCACGAAGTCTTTCAATCGCTGCAAGCGGAGATCAAGGAACTGGTCAAAGGCATGAAACCCCCTAAGAAACTGAAAAAAGAGAAAAAGGCAGAGGGGAAGCCGAAAGGGAAGGGGAAAGAGGCAGAGAAGGAAAAGGAGGCACCTAGCATTACCTTTGACCGCACGTTAACAACCGCATAACTGGAGCTTGCATTCTCGCGGCATCAGGGTATACTACCGCTCAGCCATAACACCTGGAACAAGGAGGATGATGGTGGACT
>DAOUEC010000260.1:0-4765 GCA_034430655.1 Anaerolineae bacterium | reverse complement strand
AATCCCTCCGGAGCCGCTGACCGAAAGGCGCTGGCCAACTAGACTCAGACGGACTCGTCCCCCGTTAGCAGGACGCGGCGATGTTGGTCGCTGGCCAAGAGGCCCTGCTACGACGGGGCAAGAAGGGTGGTACCGCGGGAGTGAGGCTCTCGTCCCTTTGGACGAGAGTTTTTCTGTTTTGGAGGGGAGATGGATTTCCACAACCCCGTCTCTCAGGCTTTCTGGCGGGAGTTGGGGTACGCCGATTACGTGTACATCACGTGGTACGATTTGGAGGCAAAATGACCGAGTTGCTCTACCAAACAGACAGTTACCTGCGCAAGTTCGAGGCCCTGGTGACCGAGGTGGTCGGCAACGGGGTGGTGCTGGATCGGACCGCTTTCTATCCCGGCGGCGGCGGGCAGCCGTGCGATGTCGGGCGGTTGGTGTCCGATGGCGGTGAGTGGGAGGTGGTGAAGGTTGGCCGCAGCGAGGGCCGCATTGTGCACAAACTGAACCTCGACCCGCCGCCGGTGGGCACGCGTGTCAGGGGCATCCTCGACTGGGAGCACCGCTATGCGCTGATGCGCACCCACACGGCGATGCACATCCTCTGCGGCGTCATCTGGCGCGACTATGGCGCATCGGTGACCGGCGGCAATATGAAGCCGCTGCGGGGGCGGATGGACTTCGAGTTTGCTGCACTGCAGCGGGAACTGGTAAGCGAGATTGAGGAGAAGATCAACGTCGAGGTCGCTGCCGCCCGCCCAGTTCGCGTGCGGATTCTCCCTCGTGAGGAGGCATTCCAGATACCCGATCTCATCCGCACCAAGATCAACCTGCTGCCACCCCACATCACTCAGGTGCGGGTGGTGGAGATCGAGGGGCTGGACCTGCAGGCCGACGGCGGCACGCACGTGGCCAATACATCGGATGTCGGGCCCCTGCGGATCGTGGACTACAAGAGCAAGGGACGCATCAACAAGCGACTGGTGGTAGAACTGGGGAAAGAGTAACCACGCCCGCGAGCGCTGTTTGCGAAATGGCGAGTGGACCGAACGGACGCATCGCAGGCGGCTCTGCACGGCCACTGAACTGGATGCTATGCTCGCCGGGCCAACCTGATGCCTATCGCCTGCTATGGTGGCTATGACGGGAGCGAGTTCACGACCAAGTCGCGCCGCATCCTGGTCGTGGCGGAAAAAAGGAGGAGATGATGTTTGAATCGGTGCCCACCTCGGTTGATTTTGTCACCCAAGAGCACGAGATTCTGGTCTTTTGGGAGAAAACGCAGGCTTTCCAGAAACTGGTGGCTTTGCGGAAGGACGGCCCCCGCTGGTCGTTCATTGACGGGCCGATCACGGCCAACAACCCGATGGGCGTCCACCACGGCTGGGGGCGCACTTACAAAGACCTATACCATCGCTTCTGGGCGATGAAAGGCTATCGTACCCGCTACCAGAATGGCTTCGACTGCCAGGGCCTCTGGGTCGAGGTCGAAGTAGAAAAAGAACTGGGCTTCCGCTCCAAGCGGGACATCGAGGGCTACGGCATCGCCCGCTTCGTGCGCAGGTGCAAGGAGCGGGTGCTGAGATACGCTGCGGTGCAGACCGAGCAATCGCTCCGCCTGGGATACTGGATGGACTGGAACGAGCCGGACTCCTTGCGTGACCTGGCCGACCGGCTGGCGCGGAACCCGGAGGAGGTCATAACCGTCGAGGGACCGCATGGGCCAGTGACCGACGCGGTGGAACGGATCGTGGGCCGGCTGGGCTTGCCCGAACTGGGCGGCTCCTAGTTCACCCTCTCCACTGAGAACAATTACATGATCTGGGCCTTCCTCAAGCGGTGTTGGGAGCGGGGCTGGCTCTACAAGGGACGGGACGTGATGCCCTGGTGCCCCCGTTGCGCCACTGGCATCAGCCAGCACGAGATTGTCACCGAGGGGTACCGGGAGATGACCCATCCCGGCGTCACGCTGCGCTTCCCGCTGCGGGGCCGGCCAGGGGAGAGCCTGCTCGTCTGGACCACCACGCCCTGGACGCTGACCAGCAACGTGGCTGCAGCAGTGGGGCCGGAACTGACCTACGTGAAGGTCCGCCAGGGAGACGAGATCTTCTACCTCTCCGGGGGCACTCTGTCCATCCTGGAAGGCGAGTACCAGGTGCTGGAGGAGATGAAGGGCACAGTGCTGGAAGGCTGGACCTACGACGGCCCCTTCGACGAACTGGAGGCCCAGCAGTCCGCCGGTGCTCCCCAGGCCCACCGGGTGATCCTGTGGGACGAGGTGGGGGAGGCGGAGGGGACTGGCATCGTCCACATGGCCCCTGGCTGTGGCGCAGAGGACTTCGCGCTGAGCAAGGAGCACAACATCCCTGCCATCGCCCCGCTGGACGAGGAAGGGGTCTTCCTTGAGGGCTTCGGGCCATTCACCGGCACCTACGTCCTGGAGAGCGCACCGCGCGTCTTCGAGAATCTGCGGGAGAAGGGGTTGCTCTACAAGGTCGAGGATTACACCCACCGCTACCCCGTCTGCTGGCGGTGTGGCACAGAATTGGTCTTCCGGTTGGTGGACGAGTGGTTCATCTCGATGGACGAGCTGCGCCACGATATGATTGAGGTCACCAAACAGATCCGCTGGATTCCCTCTTTCGGGCTGGATCGCGAGTTGGACTGGCTGCGCAACATGCACGACTGGATGATCAGCAAAAAGCGCTACTGGGGGCTGGCGTTGCCCATCTGGGAGTGTGGGGCATGTGGTCACTTCGCGGTCATTGGGGACGAGCGCGAACTCGAGGAGCGGGCGGTGGCGGGCTGGGGGGAGTTTGAGGGGCATACGCCCCACCGGCCGTGGGTGGACGCGGTGCGCATCGCTTGCCCGAAGTGCGGTGCGGAGGTAAGCCGCATCCCTGACGTGGGCAACCCCTGGCTGGACGCAGGGATAGTCAGTTTCAGCACTCTCCAGTACCGCACGGACCAGGACTACTGGCGGGAGTGGTACCCGGCTGACTGGATCAGCGAGTCCTTCCCTGGCCAGTTTCGCAACTGGTTCTACAGCCTGCTGGCGATGGCGACGGTGCTGGAGAACTCCCCGCCCTTCAAGACTTGCTTCAGTTATGCATTGCTCCTGGACGAGGATGGGCGGCAGATGCACAAGTCGTGGGGGAACATGATCGAGTTCAACAAGGCCGCCGATCAGATGGGGGTGGACGTGATGCGCTGGCTCTACTGCCGCCAGAAGCCGGAGAACAACCTGATCTTCGGCTACAGCAGGGCGGACGAGGTGCGGCGGCAGTTCCTGATCCCGCTGTGGAACGTATACTCCTTCTTCGTCACTTATGCCAACATTGACGGCTGGACACCAGCATCCAGCATCCAGCATTCAGCATCCAGCATCCGGTTAGACCGGTGGATCCTCGCTCGCCTGAACGAAGTGGTGGCGCAAGTGACGGAGAGCCTGGACAACTACGATGCCTACGGTGCTACGCTGGTGGTGGAGCCTTTCCTGGACGACCTGACTAACTGGTACGTGCGCCGCAGCCGGCGCCGGTTCTGGAAAAGCGAGCAGGACGCGGACAAGAACGCGGCCTACGCCACACTGTATCATGTGCTGACGACTCTCTGCCAGTTGCTCGCGCCGTTGGTGCCCTTCGTGGCCGAGGTGATGTACCAGAACCTGGTCCGCTCGGTGGCCCCACATGCTCCAGAGAGTGTGCATCACACCGGTTGGCCCGTCGCTGATGAGGCCGCCGTGGATGCCGGCCTGCTGGCGCAGATGGCGTTGGCGCGGCAGGTAGTGACGCTGGGCCACTCCACTCGTAACAGCCGGAACATCAAACTGCGACAGCCCCTGGCACGGGCGTTGATTCACCTGGAGCACGGCGTTACCGAGTTGGACGGAGAACTCGTGGCTCTGGTGCAGGATGAACTGAACGTGAAGCGAGTGGAGTTTGTGGGGGCGGCGGGAGACCTGGTGACCTACCGGCTGTTGCCGGACAACAGGGTGCTCGGCCCCCGCTTCGGGAAGCGGTTCCCGGCGGTGCGGGCCGCGCTGTCGGCGCTGGACCCGGCGGCTGCGGTGCGGCGGCTGCGGGCGGGACTGCCTCTGCGGCTGGGGGTGGAAGGGGAAGAGGTAGAAGTGGCTCCCGAAGAGGTGCTGGTGCGGGAGGAACCCCGGGAAGGGCTGGCGGTGGCCTCGGAGCGGGGCGTGACGGTGGCGGTGGACGTGGTTCTTAGCCCCGACCTGGTGGCCGAGGGACTGGTCCGCGAGGTGGTCCGCCGCGTGCAGAACCTGCGCAGGGAGGCGGGCTTCAACTTGGACGACCGCATCGTCACCACCTACCAGGCCGACGGGGAACTGGCCGAGGCGATCGAGGCGTGGCGGGACTTCATCGCCGCCGAGACCCTGAGCGTGGAACTGCGGGCCGGGCCGCTGGATGAGGGGGTTACCGTGGGAGAAGATCTGGTAGATGATCATTCGCTCAAACTGGGCGTCCGCAAGGCGACGGGCGCCGCCGTGAACAGGCGGTGTTAGGTCGAGAAGTAGCCTGGCACCGGCTCTTCCAGGCCGGTGCGCCCTTGCCAATTCAGGCTGAGTGGGGTAGAATATGAGGCGCTTGAGATGGTTGGGCGGGAGGAGTGGAAATGCCTTTCTCGTACCAGAGAGCCAAGCGGGAACTACTGGAAGAGCAAGCGAAACTGGAAGAGCAGTTGCAGCAACTTGAGGTCGCTGAGTACGAAAGCGTTGGCTACAGCAATCACATGGCCGACGACGGGACGGACGCCT
>DAOUEC010000259.1:0-3664 GCA_034430655.1 Anaerolineae bacterium | reverse complement strand
ATGGTCGTCAGCGTGGGCAATGACGGCCCGGTCTGCGCCACAGCAACCACGCCCCCCGCCAACTACGATGCCGTCTTCTCCGTCGGCGCGACGGACGAGTATGGTGGCATCGTCAGTTTCAGCAGCCGGGGCCCGGTGGATGGTCTGGTCAAGCCCGATGTGACCGCGCCGGGTGCCTACGTGCGCTCGAGCGTGCCCGGCGGTGGCTACGGCTACGCCGGTGGCACCTCAATGGCCGGGCCGCACGTGACGGGGTTGGTGGCGCTCTTATGGTCGGTGACCCCGGTTCTCGTTGGCGACGTTGACGCGACCGAGGCGCTTATCTGCCAGATGGCTGTGCCCAGGCCGGTGGAGAGCCTCTGCACTATTGAGGATGAGGTGCCGGAGGGGCCGTTCGCAGCACTGCTCCACAACCCCGTCTGTGCCTGTGGCGACGTGACCGGTGTGCCTAACAACGTCTACGGGTGTGGGTTCATTGACGCTGGGGCCGCTGTACGGGAGGCGCTGGGGCAGTAGGGAGTGTGCTTGCGCCGGACGTGTCGTCCGCCAGGAGCCACAATCAGGTCTCCCGCAGGAAACGCTTGAGCGTCGCCAGCACGGCCCGCAGCAGTTCCTCGCCCAGCGGCACCATCCGGATGTCTATGAACACCTGCTCCTCCGGCAGCCGCGCGTCGAGTTTATTCATCTCCTCGCGGAAGATGTGCAGCAGGTCGTCCTCGTGATCTTCGAGGAACTGAAGCAGGTCCCACCGTGCCAGCCGAAAGGTGGTCTCGCGTACAAGGTGTCTCATCAAAATACCCCCTTCCTGGATCTACCCTGGATTATAAACCAATTCTACTGATGTACCATCTGGCGCAAAACGGGGTGATGGTGTAAGATTATAGCATCAAGACCGGGAGGTGAGCACCATGGCAATGCAAGACGTGATGGCTTTGATCCTGGGTGGGGGCCGGGGCACGCGCCTCTACCCGCTTACCAAACTGCGGGCCAAGCCTGCTGTGCCAATCGGTGGCAAGTATCGCCTGATTGACATTCCCATCAGCAACTGCCTTAACTCCGGCGTCCACAAAATCTACGTCCTGACTCAGTTCCTCTCCGCCTCGCTCCATCGCCACATCTACCAGACCTACAAATTTGACGTCTTCTCCGGCGGGTTCGTCTACATCCTGGCGGCCGAAGAGACGCCCAGCGGCATGGATTGGTATCAGGGCACGGCTGACGCGGTGCGCAAGCAACTCCCGCGCTTCGCCCACGCCCGCGTCGAGGACATCCTGATCCTCTCGGGCGATCACCTCTATCGTATGGACTACGCGGAGTTTGTTGAGTTGCATCGCGAGGAGCGGGCCGACGTGACCATCGCCGTGCAGCCGGTGGCCCGTGCCGCCGCCCCGCGTTTTGGCATCCTCAAGACCGACGAGGATGGGCGCATCACCTCTTTCCACGAGAAGCCTCAGGGTGATGAACTGGATGGGCTGGAGAGCCTGCCGGATAGCGATAAGCCCTACATGGCTTCGATGGGTATTTATCTCTTCCGCTCTGATGTGCTGCGCAAGGTGCTGGAGGAATCGGACGTCGAGGACTTTGGCAAGCAGATCATTCCGGCTGCCATTGAGAACCTGCGCGTGTATGCCTTTCCCTTCGACGGCTACTGGGAGGACATTGGCACCATCCGCGCTCTCTACGAGGCCAACCTGGCGCTCACGCTCCCTGAACCGCCCTTCAAATTCTTCGATCCCCAACACCCCATTTACACCCGCCCGCGCTTTCTCCCCTCTTCCTGGGTCACTGGCTGTCACCTGGAGCGGACAGTGTTGGCCGAGGGGTGTCTGATCTGGCAGTCGGACATCCGCGAATCGGTACTTGGGCTGCGCAGCGTCATCGGGCCGGGCGCGCGGGTGACGCGGACGGTGATGATGGGAGCGGACTTTTACGAGACGCCCGAGCGGAAGGCGGAGAACCGCCACCTGGGCCGGCCCGACGTGGGCATCGGACGCGACAGTATTATCGAAGGAGCCATCATTGACAAGAACGCCCGCATCGGGGAAGGGGTCACCATCCGGCCCCACGCGCCCGATGAAGGGATGGTAGAAACAGAGAACTACGTCATCCGGGATGGCGTCGTCGTCGTCCCCAAGAACGCCGTCATCCCTGATGGGACGGTTATCTGAATGTTATCTGCCGTCGCTTCGCAGTTGTGTCCATTTCTCCTTTCCGTTTCTTTCTCTGTCCTCGCGGTATCACCTCCTTGACATTTTCTCCACATTGCGTATAATATGACCCTGGTCAACTTTAGTCTATGGTCACAAATAGGGGGGCGACGTAGGAGGAAACGGTGAAGCGTACTACACTTTACGTAGTCTTAGGTGTCGTCGTCGCGGTGGTGGCCGGTGCGATCATCTGGCAGCCGTGGCTGGCACAACAGCCGGAGGAGGAACTCCGCATCGCCGTCGTCGAGCGCGGGATGCTGCTCGTGACCGTGTCGGCCAGCGGCAACGTCGAGCCCGAGGCACGGGTGCCCTTGACCTTTGACGTGCCCGGCCGGGTCGTCGAAGTGCTGGTCGAGGTGGGCGATGCTGTGCAGTCTGGTGACCCACTGGCGCGGCTGGATGGCGAGCAATTGGCGCTGCAGGTGCAACAGGCGGAGGCGGCGCTGGAGGCCGCCCAGGCCCAATTGGCGCTTATGAAGGCCGGGGCGTGGCCGGGGGAGATCGCGGCGGCAGAGGCCACCCTCCGGGCCGCGCAGGCTCAGGTGAGTGCCGCCGCTGCCAACCGCGACCAACTCGAAGGCGGCGCCAGCGATGCACAGATCGCCGCTGCTGAGGCGCATCTCGCCGCGGCGGAGTTACAGCATAAGGTCGCTCAGATCGAATACGACAGTCTGCGGGATACGCAAGACAAGACAAAGAAGGAGCAAGCGCGCTATGACCTCTACGCCGCCGACGAGGCACTGGCCGCCGCTCAGGCCGGGCTTGACGCAGTGCTGGCTGGCGCAGACGCTGACGTAGTCCGCGCGGCTCGGGCCAGCGTCTGGGCCGCTACTGCGCAGCAGGATGCCGCGCAGGCCCAGCTCGATATGCTGTTGGCTGGTGCTACTGACGAGCAGACCGCCGGGGCTGAAGCGCAGGTTGCACAGGCGCAGGTCGCGTTGGATTTGGCAAAACTCTTGCTGGAGCACGCCACACTGCGTGCTCCTTTCGACGGCGTCGTCGCGGAGATCAACGTCACGGTTGACGAGATGGCCTCGGCCGGGCTGCCAGCCATCACCCTGCTCGACACCTCCAGATTCCGCATCACCGTCGGCGTGGACGAGATAGACGTGAGGCAGTTGGTGGAGGGGCAGACCGCCCAGGTGACACTGGACGCGCTCCCCGGAGTCGAATTGACCGGCACGGTCGAGCGCATAGCCCCGGATGCCACGATCCAGGGAGGCGTTGTCTACTACGACGCTATCATTGGTCTGGCTCCCACCGATGCCCCCATTCGGTCCGACATGACAGCCAATGTGACCATCGTCGTGGAAGAACTCACTGACGTGTTGATTATCCCCACCTGGGTGGTGCGCATTGACCGTGACACTGGCCAGACCTACGTCCAGCGCCAGGTGGGGGAGCAGACGGAGCGGGTGGACATCCAGTTGGGGGTGCGGGGCAACGGCGTCGTGCAG
>DAOUEC010000258.1:0-1809 GCA_034430655.1 Anaerolineae bacterium | reverse complement strand
CGTAGGTGCTCTCGGGATGGCGAATGTGGGACTGGGCCTGGTGCTCGCCAGCAGTCAGCGCCGCCACCGTGCGCGTCAGTGTCTCGGCGACGTCCAGCAATCGCTCAGGCCCCAACTGCAGCGCGATTTCGTCCAGCCAGGCCCGCACCGCCGCCTCGCCCACCTCCAGCGCCATACGTGCGGTATCCGGCGCATATTCAGGGACCGCCCGCAGCCAGGTTGCCATCCGCTCCGGTGGGGCGGCGAACCCGGCCCGATAATCGGTCAGCGGGTCGTCGGCGACGAGTGTGAAGGGCTGCGCCAGAAGCGACCGGGCCAGCGTGTGGGCCGGCTCCGGCTCGGACAGGCGCGGGGGCACGGCCATCGTCACCAACTCGACTATCCCCCCCGGCCCCCCCGCTTCGGGGGGGAGTGCCAGCGCCTGGAGCACCTGCGCGGTGCTGGCTTCCACGTCGAGCGCCCTCCCAGGCTGACCAGGGAAAGGGTCAATGCCGCCTGGGCCGATCCGCAGTTGGGCGTCTACCGGCGGCACGAAAACGGCGGGGGCCACTCTTTCCAGCGCGACCACGACCTGCGCTGGATCAGCCGGGACGATGGACGGCTCTATCCGATGTCCCCGTAGCCTGACATGCCAGGCCGGCTGAATCTGCTCGTACCACGGGCCTTGACGGGCGACCTGGTAGGCTGCCTTTGCCGTGCCGGCGTAGTCGTAGTCTTGCCCCGCATCGGCCCAATTGAGTTGCCAGACGTGCCCCCCGGCGCGCAGTTCAATCACTTGAGCAGCCGGGTCCGGCAGGCTCTCGACCAGTACAGCCGTGGCCTCCTCCACCGTCAGCCCGACCACGTCCACGTCGTGGACGGAGACGCCTGGGTAGATGCGACCGTTGTAGACGACGGGGTAAGCAGCCGCCCCCACGCCCGCCGTGATGCAGAGAGCGAGCGCGGTTGCCAGACCCACCATCACCGGACGCAAACCCTTGTGCACGTCTCCTGTCCTCCTACGGCGAAATGAAAGGGAAGATCAGTGCCATCAACACACCGGCTGCGATGACCGACGCCACCTGGCCGGCGGTGTTGGCGCCGAGGGCGTGCATCAGGATGAAGTTCTGGTTGTCCTCCTCCAGCGCCACCTTCTGCGCCAGCCGCCCGCTCATCGGGAAGGCGCTGATGGCCGCCGCCCCCACCAGCGGGTTGATCCGCTGGCCGGATAGCAGGCAGACCAACTTCCCGAACATGATCCCCCCGATGGTGTCCAGCGCGAAGGCCACCAGGCCCAGCAGCAGGACCTTAACGGTGCCCAGGCTCAGGAAGACCGCTCCTTGCATCGTCGAGCCGATGGTCAGGCCCAGGAATAGGGTGGCGGTGTTGGTGATCGCCTCCTGCGCGGTGCGGCTGAGCCCTTCCACCACACCCGATTCTCGCATCAAGTTGCCCAGCATCAGCGTGGCGATGAGAGGCGCGGCCTGCGGCAGGAAGATGCCCGCTAGAAGCGTCACCAGGATGGGGAAGAGGATCACCGCCGTCCTGGAGACCGGGCGGGGCGTGTACTCCATACGGATCGCTCGCTCCCGTTTGGTGGTGAGTAGCCGCATCAGCGGCGGCTGGATGATGGGCACCAGGCTCATGTAGGAATAGGCGGTGACGGCCACCGCCGCCGCCAGCCCTGGTGTCTCGAAGAGGTGCTCCAACTTCGATCCCACGTAGATGACCGTCGGCCCGTCAATCGCGCCGATGACGCCGATGGCAGTGGCCTCGGCCAGGTTGAAGCCCAGCAGGACGGCCACGACCAGCGTGGCGAAGATGCCCAGG
>DAOUEC010000257.1:0-3733 GCA_034430655.1 Anaerolineae bacterium | reverse complement strand
GTACAGTTCCATGAAGCGGTCTGCTATCTCGTCTGCCTGTTGCCTGTCAATACCTTCGAACAGCCGGTAGAGCAGGATGTCCTCGCGGTCGGCCGCCGTGCTCAGGTTGATGGAGATGGGCCCGGTGCGATCAATCACGTCCACAATGTCGGGATTCTCGCGTATCAGCGAGAATAATACCATCAGCGGCACGTCTGGCTCACTGGCTACCTCCAGCAAGTGCTGGAGAAAAGTGCGATTGGCGGCCCGCGACGTCTCCGCTGCGCCCACCCGTTGGGGGAGGATCGTCTCGTACCAGTTCTCAATTTCGTCAATGAAAACCACGACCGGCCGGCTGCCGAGAGCCTGGCGAATCTGGGGGATGGTGGGGTAGCGCTTGATCTGGCTCAAAACGTCCTGGGCGTCCAATTGCTGCAAGATCGGCTCCCACAAGTTGTCATAGTCCACCCGCGCCGTGTGGAGCACAATCACGACCAGGTCGTCGAGTGCGGGCAGTGGCTCATTGTATCCGTGACGAGTCAACCATTGAGTCGCCAGGTCAGGATGCGTCAGTGTGTGATACAGCGCCAGCAATTGATGTGACTTGCCGGAGCCGTAGCCCCCTGTGAAAACGAGGCTTCCCCGCCGGTCCTGGCCTGTGAATTTGTGGCGTATCTGGTCCAGCGCGGTCTTGAGCGCCTCGGTGAGATAGGTGCGGGCGAACACGTCGCGGGGGTTCTTCTCCAACGCCGGTCTGGCGCCCATCACTTTGTACAATTGGACGACACCGTACACCTGGCCGCTCTTTACCTCATCGCTGAGGGCAACCACATTCGTGATAGTCGGTAGCATAGTCGTCTCTCCCGTCATTATTCGCTTGTCGGATACGCTTGCATTATATCCCAATGGTGGCGCTTGCACAAACGAACGCCGCCCGCCGCCCCGCAAAAAGCGCGGGGCCGCGGGCTTGTCTTACGGCGAAAGGTGGTTACCACGTACACGGCGGGCCGCCCTCCCGCCTTCGCTCAGCCCCGCGATGGTGCTTTACAGTTCGACGGCGGGAGAGCGCCCCTTGCTTTGCAGGGAATCGTCTCCTTCCACCGAAGGCAAAAAGCGGCTACCCTCAAGGGACATGGTGCGCCACCTGCGCGGCCTGGTGCCTCCCGACCGGGTGCACGAGACCTACTACGTCGACTTCGCTGACCGGCAGCGCTGCGTGGGCCTGAACCTGCTCGACATGACGCTGGGGCTGGACGTGGACAAATGTGGTGGCGGATCGCAGTCTTGCGATCCGCGCGACCTGATCGGCCTGGGCGAGGCCCTGTGGTCCAAGTATTGGGGGCCGCGAATGGAAGCGGTCTGGCGCTACGCCACCAGGACGTTGGCGCTGATCAACGTCCGGCGAGTGGCGATGGGCGTGCCGGAGCGGCAGTACACGATCCTGGACGTGCCCCCGCTGCTCCTGGCCCCCCGTGACCGGCGGGAACCCTTCGGCCCTGCTCAGGGCAGGCCCTTTCTACTGTCCAACCTGCCCCTGGACACACCGGACGGGCCCGTCCTGAGCCACGTCGAAGGACAGAACGTGCGCTGGTGGTGGAGCCGGTGGTACTTTCCTTCCTTGGCGTGCCTGGTAATCGTAGACGAGTTCCAATCCATATTTGTTCATTTGTTCATTTTTCATTTGTTCATTGTTCATTCTCCCGCTGATGTCCTTCCAGGTCAACTACGAGGATGCGAAGTATCATCTCAACATGTAGGGGCGAACCCTCGTGGTCGCCCTCTTGGGCAGGTACAAGGCCTGCCCCTACCCCGATTTATTGAAAAGATACGATGCAAAGTACGTGTCGGGAGAACTGGACGGCGTCCCGCCCGCCAGCCTGGTGAACCTGGAGCCGTACGTTTTCAAGGCCTACGTCAAGACCACCGGTCCTGACGGGAGACGGCTGCCGGTGTACTTGATGAGAGGCAATCCGCCTCTTGCTCCGGATCCGAGTGTTGCGGCCCGGGTGCTGGAGCAGGTGAGCGGGTACAGTCGCCTGGCAGCAGGTGCCCAGGAGCAGGCCTCCCTTCGACAGGCTCAGGGCATCGCCCGGCTGGCTGCGGAGTTGAGCGACGGTGCGGAAGCCCGGCAACGCGAGGAAGAGATCAACACCTGGCTGCAGGCCCGGGAGGAGAGCGATTTCGTCACCGAGCAGCAGTTGGGGGGACTGGCCCGCATGATGGCGACCCGCTCGACCCAGGACTACGGGCCGAAAGCGGGGAGCATCGGGCGGGGCATGTCGGCTCGCGCTGGTGGGAGTCGGAGGGAAGAAAGGGGCAGGAAGCGAGGATCAGGGGGGTTTCGAGTCCTCGACACAGGGGATGATGCCGATGGCTGAGCGTTTCAGTCCCTCGTCTCTGGGTTACGCCCCGACCGGTACCGTCTTGCTGAGGGTCAGGTTGGCAACGGGTAGGGCCGACAAATCCAGTCGCGACAGATCAATGAATGTGCTGGCATCCTCGATCTCAATGCCGATGACTCGGTTGTGTTCGTCGAAATCGAGCACGATGCCGGGCGCGACATCTTCGGATTCCGTGCTCACCCCAGTGGCAAGTTTGATGTAGAGCATATCTGTATCAGGGTAGTATTCGAAGATCATGGTTCTATCTCCCGCGTTTCAAGGTCTAAAGCCGCGGTCTGGAAAGGCATTATGTACCGTTTCCCCGTCTGGTTCGGTGACAACCCGGAGGTACTTGCCAAGTTCTGGAACGAATGCCCAACGGCGAATGCGCCCATTGGCTTGCACTTCTGTGTGGACAGGATGGTTGAGAACGTGTTGAATCCACTCCTCTTTGAGGTAGGGGCGGCGAGCCATGACGCTGGTGGTGAAATAGTTCGTTGTTTTCATCGGCGGCCTTATGCACCCATCATCGCCTGATCGCTTTGATGGTGAAATATCGCCTCTCTATGAGGCCGCTACTATGATACAACAAGTCCACGTCACTGTCAACGTCTCGTCTCAGACACGCTGGTGGATCTGACTGTGGTGGGTCGAGCAGAGCAGGAGCGCTACCCTGCTGACATTCAGCCGGGCGATTGCGGTCATCCACTCTGCGAAGGGGGCACGACCGGTGAATGAGTCGGAGCTGCACACTCTGCACTTGTTGCGAGACCATCCCTGGTCCACCACGTCCCAGGTAGCCGGGCTGACCAACCTGCCGCTGCGCTCTGGGCAGCGATACTTATCCAACCTGCTTTCCACGGGCCTGGCTCAGGTGGCACGCGTTCCGCAGGTGAGGGGGAGGCTATATGCCCCATCAGCGGCCAGCATCGCTCTACTGGCAGGGGGCAAGCGAAAGGTGAAGACCTACGCCCGTGCCTTCCGCATTGACAGCCTTCATCTGGCGGAGACGCTGCTGCGTGCGCATTCGCTGCTGTGGGCGCGGGATTTCCTGACCGCGCTGGTCGTGCCCGGGGCCAAAGAGTTACAGTGGGCCGCTGGTGGGTCATTTGTCACGGATATGGCCATTAACTGGCGGCGCAGGATACGCCATATGTGGCCCTAACCTGGACAAGCCAGAACCAAGAGGGTTTTGACTTGTGCTTTATTCGTTCCGGTGTCCTCAGCTTGCGGCTGTAGTGGGGACGGGGTTCGTCGCTAAGACCCTGCACAGCCTGGTGAATTCGCTGGCGCATATGGCCGGGCAATCGCCTGATCTCGGCCTTGGCCTCGTCCTCAATCCAGAGTTGATAGCGCATCGGCCTCTAGCTCGG
>DAOUEC010000256.1:0-15487 GCA_034430655.1 Anaerolineae bacterium | reverse complement strand
CGGTTTCGACTCTTACGCGGATTCCCGACCGGAAGTGCCCATCACTCCGGCGGCGGTAGAAACACTGCGCCGGATGCCTGAGGTGGCCAGCGTCGCCCCGCTGGTGGATTTGCCCTCGTACCTGGACTTGAGTGTGAAGTGGGGCGAGCGGGCAGCCCCGGCCCGGGTGCAAAGCAGCACGGAACAGACGGAACAGCTCGGCCCCTTTGAGGGAGCATCGCAGGTGCTGGCCGGCAGGCAACTGGACCCCGGGGAGGCGCGAGGCGTTGTCCTCTCTGTACGACTGGCCCGCGACCTGGGCGTCAGCGACTACACTGCGCTGGTAGGGCAGGTGGTGACGCTCACTGTGCGCCTGCCCCGGGGCGAGACCGGGGAGTTCCCCGTGACGGTGCTGGGCGTCGAGGAAGGACGTCGCAGCACTATCGAACTGGGCGTGGAGGACGCGGCGGACATCAAGCGCTGGTGGTACGGGCAACCCGACCTGCTGGAGACGCGGGGCTACGACGGCCTGGTGGTCAAGGCCACGAGCATAGCGGCGGTGCCGGCGGTGGAGGATCGGGTCAAGGCTATGGGCTTCCAGGCCCGCTCCCTGCGCACCTTTCTCGACCTGGCGAACCGGATCTTCGCCGTGCTCAACACGCTGCTGGGGTCGGTGGGCGGTCTGGCCCTCTTCGTGGCTGCCCTGGGTGTGACCAACACCATGGTTATGGCTGTCTACGAGCGAACGCGCGAGATCGGCATCCTGAAGGCCATCGGCGCCTCGCGAGGGGACGTGCTGCGGCTCTTCATCGTCGAGGCGGCGCTGATCGGTTTCCTGGGAGGCGTCCTGGGCCTGATCCTGGGAACGCTGCTGGGGCGCGGGGTGGATTGGGCCGCCCACTGGTATCTGGTGTCCGAGGGGGTGCAGGGCATCGGCTCCCTGTCCGTGGTGCGCTGGTGGCTGGCCCTGGGCGCGGTCTCCTTCGGGACACTGGTCGGGTTGGCCGCCGGGGTCTACCCGGCCTCCCGGGCCGCCCGGCTGGACCCGGTGGCGGCCCTGAGGTATGAGTGAGTGTTGGTAGATTGGGAAACTGGTTGAAAGGAGATGCAAAGGGGACTGACTGGTTCTCGGCGCGAAGCGGTACGTGAGGCAGGATTTCTAGCCTGTCCAAGCGGCAGACTGGCTTGAAAAACAGTTTTGCACCGCAAACTAACTGATTTCAGACCTTGGTGAAAAGCCCCCAAGAGGCGGGGAATGCAAAATTGGGTCGTCAAACTGCTCCGTGCAACCACACGAATTTGGTGATATAATGTACGAAGTTGTTTTTGGACAAGCCCTGATCACGCATTACGTTCTACGGAGGAGAGGTAGCATGAACGTCGCCAACCTGATCACGGTACTGCGGCTTCCACTGCTGGTGGTGGTGGTACTGTTGTTATACTTTGGTGGAGCGGTGGGCCAACTGATTGACGCCCTCCTCATCATCGTGCTGATCTTGATGGACACGCTGGATGGTATCGTCGCCCGGTGGCGCGGTGAGGAGACCCTCGTTGGCAGCGCGCTGGACATCGCCGCCGACCGGGCTGTGGAGATCGTCCTATGGGTGACTTACGCACATCTAGGGCTGATTCCAGTGGTCATTCCCCTGACGGTGATCATCAGGGGCGCGTTGACCGATTCCATTCGCGGTGTGGCACTGCAGCACGGACAGTCGGCGCACAGCATGATGCGCTCTTCGTGGGGACGATGGCTGGTGGCCTCAGGCCCCATACGCACCGGCTATGGCGTGGTCAAAGCATTCGCTTTCACGCTGCTGGCCCTGGCCCTGGGTCTAAAGACGGGGGGGTACGCGGCCTGGTACAATGTATGGGTCGCTGCTTCGGCGTTCAGTTGGCTGGCTCTGGCGCTCTGCATCGTGCGCGGGCTGCCAGTGCTCACAGAGGCCCCAGGGTTGTTCAAGTCGGCCGAATTTCAGGCGCTCGTGCCACCCGTCTCCCGCGAACGAGCAGATAAGTAGGTGATGTTCCACCGCTTCTGGCCGGAGTCACCAGACGTCTGAGACGTGGCTTGAAATCGCGAGAGGTTATGCACAATGGCTTTCCAAACGATCCTCGTCGTGGACGATGAATCTCACATCGTCGAGGTCGTACACGATTACTTGAAGCAGGCTGGCTACCGGGTGCTCACCGCTCGCGATGGTCAGACGGCCCTGACTCTGGCTCGCCACGAGCACCCCGATTTGATTGTCCTCGACCTGATGTTACCAGGAGGCCCGGACGGTCTGGACGTCTGCCGTCACTTGCGCCAGGACCCGGCCCTGGCCGATGTGCCCATCATTATGCTGACGGCCCGCACCGAGGAGACGGACAGGATCGTCGGTCTGGAGTTGGGGGCCGACGACTATGTGACCAAGCCCTTCAGCCCCCGCGAGGTGGTGGCTCGCGTGCGGGCGGTACTGCGCCGCACCAGGGGCCACGGCCCACCGCCTTCCATCGTCCGCGTGGGGGAACTGGCGGTTGATCTGACTGGCCGCAGCGTGACCGTCTGTGGGCGGCCGGTCTCCCTCACGCCCACCGAGTTCGATCTGCTGGCAGTTCTGGCCCGAAATCCCGGTCGTCCCTTCACCCGGGCGCAACTGATGGACCTGGTCTACGACGTGGCTTATGCCGGCTACGACCGGGCCATTGACTCGCACATCAAGAACCTGCGTCGCAAGATTGAGCCCGACCCACGCGAGCCTCGTTATATCCTCACCGTCTACGGCGTGGGTTACAAACTGGAAATGACAAATGACAAATGACAAATGACAAATCTCAAAGCCCAAAGCCCAAAGTTCCAAGTTCCCAGTTCCACATTCGGTTTTTCTGGCAACTGATCACTGCTTTCGCCCTGGTCATCATCCTGGCTGGAGGTGGGATATTCCTGGCCGGCCGCGCCGCTTTGAGCAAACTGGAGCCTTTCGCCCGCAACAAATTCCCGGTTATGGCGCGCATCTTTGCCGACCGTTTGGCCTGCTACTACGACCAGCGGTCCAGTTGGGACGGGGTTGATGCCCTCATCGTCGGCTATTCTTCTGAAGCCGGTTGGGAGCCCTGGGATGAGGACTGGCCGGTGGATTACCTCGTGGCCACAGCCGACGGCACGATAGTGGCTGCCAGCGAGGGCGAGCGGCTGGGCCAGACCCTGAGCCGCCCGGAACGGGCTCGGGCCACCCCAATTATGATAAACGACCAGCAGGTCGGCTTCCTGTTCCTGTCCCCATTCGTCTACTTTGGGGATGAGCCCCCGGCTATAGTCAGGGGCTTCCTGTTGACCGGGCTGGCCATTGGGGGCTTTACTTTGATCGTCGGACTAGTCCTCTCGCGGGGTATAAGTTGGCCACTGTCGAACCTGACGGCGGCAACCCACGCCGTGGCCGCAGGCGACCTCAGCGTGCGCGTTCCCACTCACTACCCTGGCGAGATGGGCGAACTGGCCATTGCCTTCAATGCTATGGCCGAGGACCTGGCCCGCGCTGGTCAGTTGCGTCGCAATATGACCGCCGATGTGGCCCACGAGTTGCGCACTCCCCTCAGCGTCATCCGGGGCAAGTTAGAGGGTGTGCTGGATGGGGTTTACCCTGCCACCCCCGAGCATCTGGAGCCTGTCCTGGAGGAGACCGAGTTGCTGACTCGCCTGGTGGAGGATCTGCGGCTGCTGGCGCTAGCCGAGGCGGGTCAACTGGCCCTGGAAAAGCAGGCCATGGACATAGGCGACTTGCTGCGGGATGCCCAGGTCAACTTTGGCCCTCAGGCGTCCGACCGGGGCGTGATACTGGCGATCAATCTACCTTCCGAACTTCCGGAAGTGGTGGCTGACCGGCGTCGCGTCGCTCAGGTGCTGGGCAACCTGCTGACCAACGCGCTGCGCCACACACCGGAAGGCGGTTGTGTGAGCCTATCCGCGGCCGTGGTTCCCCGCCGCCTCGGGGGGGCCGGGAAGTCTTCCACCCGCTTCGGGGGGGCTGAGAGAGGTGAACCTCCCCCCCTCATAGGGGGGGCTGGGGGGGGTATGGTGCAGGTAACCGTGGCCGACACAGGGACAGGCATCCCACCTGAGAATCTGCCCTATATCTTCGAGCGATTCTGGCGGGGAGAGAAATCCCGTTCACGGGCTGGCGGTGGGACCGGGCTGGGGTTGGCGATCGCCAAGCAACTCGTGGAGCTGCACGGGGGGACGATTGGCGTGGAAAGTACGCCAGGTAAGGGCTCGAAGTTTCGGTTTACACTGCCTATAATGTGACCTGTTTGTAATGGGCCAGATGCAGCCTGCCCCAGCCTAGCGGTTTGAGCCGCTCGTGCTGGGGCTCTTCTCTTGCTCATTTTTCATTTGTCATTGTTCATTGTTCATTGTTCATTGTTCCCTGTTCCCTAGTTGCCTTACTGCGCTTTCTGTGCTAGACTCTGATAAGCCATAATAGACACGACACCAGGCCGCTGGGGGCAGCAGCGTGTTCCGCTTCGTTTTATCTATCGCCGGGGGAAGAGAAGCATCATGAAGTGGTCGCTTAGACGGGGTGAACTGCTTATGCTGTCGGGCGGAGTACTGACCGGGGTAGCCATCGCGGTCCTTGCTCTTTCCGAAGGGCCTCTGGGCTGGGGAGTGTGGTCGGGAGTGCTGGTGTTCGCCGTACTGATCGCGGTGACAGCGGCCCTCGGGCTGCCCTCCTCGTCGGGCATCATCAGCATTGCCCACATGGTGATCGTGTCCGGCTTCCTGGCGCTGGGCCTGGTGCCGGGGCTGATCGCCTCCGCAGGAGGGGCTGTCCTCGCCGACATCATCAGGACGGTGTTGGCGCGGCCGTTGGGGTATGAGCCGCGTACACTGCGTCGCGCCCTGTTCACTATGGCTGGCAATGCCGGTGTGCAGACCTGCGGCCTGCTGGCCGGTGCGAGTGGCTTGCGCCTGCTCGGCGGCTCCGCTCCACTTCTCGACCTGGGCGCGGCAGACCTCCTGCCGCTGTTGACGCTGTTTGTGATTTATTTCATCATCAACTCGCTGGGCCTTGCCGCCTTTCTGTGGGCGCAGCGGCGGCCTTTGCTCCCCCGGGGGTGGGCTGATTGGTGGTACGTGGTTGTCCTGGAACTCGTGCCCCTGCCTCTGTCTGTCCCCATCGCCAGCATCTATAATGGTCTGGGGATAGGGATTTTCCTGCTCTCCTCGGCTGCACTTCTGGGCGGTGCACTCGCTATCCGGCAAGCCGGGCACGCAGGAACGCGGCTCCAGCGACGGGTTCGGGAACTGTCCACGTTAAACGCGGTCAGCCAGGCGCTCAGCAATCTCGATTTGCTGGAGTTGCTCAGCGTCATTCATACCCAGGTCGCCCGTCTGATGCCGGGCGACAATTTCTACATCGCGCTCTGCGATCCGAAGCGAGAGTTTCTTGACTTCGCGTTCGTTGTCGAAAATGGTGCGCGTGTTTTTCGCCCTGGCCGACCGTTCAGCAACGGGTTGGCCGAGTATGTCATTCACCACCGTGCCCCCCTCCTCATCCGATCGAACATAGCGGAGATGGCACAGCGCCTGGGGATAGAGCCGGTTGGGAGAGAGGCCCAATCGTGGCTCGGTGTGCCGATGATTGCGGAGAATCGGGTGTTGGGTATCATTGGCATACAGAGTTACGAGCCGGCCAACGTTTACGACGAGCGCCACGTGGAGATACTCTCGACCATCGCGGCGCAGGCTGCGATGGCCGTGCGCAATGCCCAATTCTACGGTCAGGCCCGCCAGCGGGCTGCGGAACTGGCGATGCTGAACACCATCTCCACGGCTGTCAGTTCGACTCTCGATCTGGACCACGTGCTGGAATTGATCGTCTCCTCCGTGATGTCGCTGATGGGCAGTCAGAAGTCGGCCATCTTCTTGCTGGATGAGACGCGAGGAGCGTTGATTCTGGTGGCTTCCAAAGGGCTGAGCGAGGAGTACGTGCATGCCTCCGAGGAGTTGTTGCTGGATGAGGGGGGCCGGGCCACAGTTGCGCAAGAGAAGAAACCGCTCCTGATCGCTGACATCCACTCCGACCTGCGCTTTGCCCGTTTTCGAGAGTTGGCGATACACGAGGGCTTCCGGGCCTTCGCCGACGTGCCGTTGGTTGAAGAGGACGAGGTGATCGGCGCGTTGACGACGTATTTCTCCGACGTGCATCGCTTCAACCTGGCCGAGGCAGACCTGTTGACCACCTTTGCCAACCAGGCCGCGGCAGCCGTGGCGAATGCTCGCCTGTACGCGAGAACCCAGCGCGCCCTGGTGCGTCACGTAGAGGAACTTTCGGCGCTTGAGGCAATTAGCCGCGAACTGTCCATCGCGCTGGACCTGGACCGGGTCATCAATCTGGTGTTGGATTGCGCAATGCAGGTGACTGGCGCTACGTCGGGAGCCATTGTGATGATTGACCCAGAAGAGGGAAGGGGGCGCGTCGTCTCGTACCGGGGCTTCGCACCGTCACTGGTGGAATCAGGCGATGGAAGTCAATGGGCGGTGGACAAGGGGCTCGTGGGACGGGCCGTATCTACGCAGCAGCCCGTGCTGGTGGAGGACGTGGGCCGGGACCCTGACTACGTACCGACGTTGAGTGTGGAGAGCGAGGATCAGCAGGACATGCGTTCCCAGTTGGCCGTCCCCGTCGTGCGCAAAGGGGAAGTGCTGGGGGTGATCAATCTGGAAAGCACCCGTCTGGGGGCTTTTGACAGCCAACATGCGGCTTTCGTCAGGCGACTGGCCACCCAGGCGGCCATCGCGATTCAGAATGCGCAACTCTTCCAGCAGGTCGCCGAGGGGCGCGACCGGTTGCAGGCAGTCCTGAACTCCACGCGCGAGGGCATCCTGATGTTGGACGTCAATGGACGCGTGGTGCTGGTGAACCCGATGATCGAAGAATTATGGGGCATGAGCCAGGCAGAACTGGCAGGGGCCAACCTGCGAGACTTGCTGCGTGGCCCCGGCAGGCGACTGGCGGCGCGACTGGGCTACAGCCGGGCAGAGATATCGCGCCTCCTGGCCCAACTGCCGACCGGCCCGACCGAATTGGGGAAGGACACTTACGTACTCGATGCTCCGCGCCAGTGCGTCATTGAGCGGATGGGGGCGCCGGTGCTGGACGAGAGTGGGCATGTGTGGGGCTGGATGCTGGTATTGCACGACGTGACCGAGGAGAAAGAACTGGAGCGGGTGCGGGAGGACGTGACCCGTATGATCGTGCACGACCTGCGCAGTCCACTGGCCGCGATTCTGGGCAGCCTGGAGTTGATAGAGGATGTCACAAAGGAGCAACCCCAGGATTGCCTGTTGGTTCAGGCGCTGGACATAGCCGCCCACAGCACGCAGCGCCTGCGTGACATGGTGGATTCGTTGCTTGACATAAGCCGTTTGGAGGCGGGGCAGACCAAGCTCAACCAACAGCCTCACACACTGGCCGCGCTGGTACACTCGGCAACATCTCTGGTGTCGCCGCTGGCAGAGGAGGCCGGTCTGCGACTGAAGGTCGAAGTGCCCGATGATCTGCCGCCCGTAGAGGTGGACGAGGAGTTGATTGAGCGGGTATTGATCAATCTGCTCGACAATGCAGTCAAATTCACACCACTGGGCGGGCGCGTCACTGTCAGTGCGCTGCCGGAGGATAGGGCCTTCGTGCGCTGCTCGGTACACGATACCGGGCTGGGCATCCCACGCGATTATCTGGATCGCATATTCGAGCGCTTCGTGCAGATACCAGGGCAGGATGGACGGCGGCAGGGCACTGGGCTGGGTCTGGCGTTCTGTAGGCTGGCGGTAGAGGCGCACGGAGGACGCATCTGGGTCGAAAGTGAGGAGGGTCAGGGCTGCCATTTCCACTTCACGTTGCCAGTAGCGCGGTGCGAGGCAGGGGGTTAGGATGAAAAAGCAGTTTGTGCGCGACTTGCGGCCCGGCGCACACGTCCTGGACTTCTTAAGGCCCTTCCGAGTGAAATCCCAAATCCAGAACCCCAAATCCCAACACATGCGGCGTGGGGGATGTCCTTTTATGTTGATTGCTGCGCTGCTGGTGCTCGTCACTGCGTGCAGCCCTGCCCCTCCTACCCATCAGCCCGTCCGGCTTGGCACTGCCGCAGCCACCGCCGTCGCTCAGGTAGTCTCCGCCACGCTGCCCTCATCAGTCCCGTCTTTTCTACCGTCCACCAATGTGCCGCCTCCGGCGACCACTTCCCCCGCCCCCACCGCCAGGCCGACCGTCGAACCAACCACCCAACCACTCAACCAGCCAACCACCCACCTACCTACCCAACCACCCAGCCATCCTGAACCGACTCTCCCTCCAGTTCCCGGCCCCGCCATCTGGGAGCAGGAAGTCACGCTCAACACTTACGGCTGGCAAGAGGCGCTGGTTCCCACCGAGCCCGAAGACCCTGTTTATCCCTACCCGCGCCTGGACTTCGACGACGTCGCCGGCCCCGCGCCCCGCGCTTACCGTGCCGTCGTGCTTCAGAATACCTACGTGCAACTGGCCGTCGTGCCGGAACTGGGCGGGCGCATCCTGCGCTGGACCGACCGCATGACTGGCCGCCAACTCTTCTACGCCAATCCGGTGGTCAAGCCCACCCACTGGGGATGTCGGGGCTGGTGGCTGGCCACTGGCGGGATGGAATGGGCCTTTCCCACCGAGGAGCACGGGCTGAACGAGTACCGGCCCTGGCAGTACCAACTCCTGTGGAATGGGGTGCGTGTGTGGGACACCGACGACCGCACCGGCCTGACCGTCGAGGTGACGCTCAGACTGGATGGTGAACACAGTTACTTCACCCTCGTCCCGCGCATCACCAACCCCACCGGCGAGACGCAGTCCTACCAGTTCTGGGCCAACGCGATGCTGACTCTTTCTGATACCAATGTCCCCTCGCCCGACCTGACCTTCATCCTGCCCGACGATGCGGTCACCGTCCACTCCACCGGCGACGGGAACCTCCCCGGTCCGGGCGGTCAGATGGCCTGGCCTGTACACAACGGGCGAGACTTAAGCCGCTACAGCGAATGGCATCAGTACCTGGGGGTCTTCGCCAACCCGGCGCAGGTGGGCTTTGTTGGTGCCTACGACCTGGAGAGCGATCAGGGCGTGGTGCGTGTCTTCCCCCACACCACCGCCACGGGGGTCAAGCTCTTCTGTATGGGTGATCTCCCATCCAGCCTGTGGACCGACGACGGCAGCCGCTACTTCGAGTTGTGGGGCGGGCTGACGCCGACCTTCCGGGCTTACTGGACGTTGCAGCCGGGCGCGAGTGTGGCCTGGACGGAGCGCTGGTATCCGGTGAGTTCCATCGGGGGCTACAACTGGGCCAACGAGGAGGCCGCCATCCGGCTCACTCCATCCAGCGAGGAGGTAGAGGTGGCGGTGGCGACCACGCGGGCGATGAACGGGACAGTCGTGCTGTGGCAGGGTGGGGTGGAGGTGCAGCGGTGGGACACATTCATTGCGCCGGGACAGCCCTTCCGCGCCCCCTCCTTCATCCCCCCCACTGGGGGGGAAAGAGGGGGGGATGGCGACTGGGGGGTGCAGGTGCTCGAAGGAGGCACCGTTATCGCGCAGAGACCCTAAGGGTTTCCCAAACCCTTAGGGTCTGGATTTTAGGAGGCAACGATGGAGACAATCTGGCAGTGGGGACTTGACGTCATCCGCACCATCCAACTGGTGCACGGACCGACACTCGACGCGATTTTTAAGGCCATCACCTTCATGGGCGAGGAGGAATTCTTCCTCATCCTTCTCCCGCTGATTTTCTGGTGCGTGGACTTTGCGGTTGGGGCGCGCCTGGCCTTTGCCTTTCTTCTCTCGCCCTACGTCAACACTGTGCTCAAGGATCTGTTCGCTCACCCGCGTCCGTTCGAACTCGACCCGACGGTGAAACTGCACGACGCCGAGGGATACGGGCTGCCCAGCGGCCACTCCCAGTCGGCAGTCGTCGTGTGGGGGATCATCTCGGCCGGGTTCCGCAAAACCTGGCTGTGGGTCGTCGCCATCCTGCTGATGGTGCTGATCGGCTTCTCCCGCGTCTACCTGGGGGTGCACTTCCCCACCGACGTGCTGGGCGGATGGACGGTCGGCGCCGTTTTGCTGGCGGCCTATCTGGCGCTGGAGCCGCGCATTGAGGCGTGGCTGAAACGGGCTGGCCTGGCCGTGCAACTGGCGCTGGCCGTGGCCGTGCCTCTGGCGCTGCTGCTGCTTCACCCCACCAAGGACACGGGCAGTTCGATGGCGGTGATGATGGGGATGGGCGCAGGGTTGGCGCTGACCAGGCGGGTGGCTCCCTTCAGCGCGGATGGCCCGCTGTGGCAGCGTGCTGTGCGCTTCCTGGTCGGCGCGATTGGGATGCTTACCCTCTACCTGGGCCTCAAAATGGTCTTCCCTGTCGAGGGTGAGCCGCTCTACTTTGCCATGCGCGCCGTGCGCTACGGGCTGGTGGGGCTGTGGGCCGCGCTGGGAGCGCCGTGGCTGTTCCGGCGGCTGCGACTGGCGTCCGGCGGATAGCCATCGGTGCAGCGGGTGTGGCCAAAACCAGTGGGACCTCTGGGGCTATTCAGTTCTCGGCTGCAAGCGGGTGAAGCGCCACCAGGGCACGGGAACCGTGCCCCTACAATGCGGTAGGGGCGGGGTTCCCCCGCCCTCCAAATCCATCCTGGCCAGCCCCGACCGGTTTCAGTTTCACCCCGTATCGCTCATGCTATCTGCCCTGGTGCTTGAACAGCGTGCCGACCAGGGCCGCAAATAGCGTCACTACCGCCAGCCCAATCAGTGTCGGCCAGACAGGCAGGTCCGGCGTCGCCGGGCTGAGTGGATGGGGGGTGGGGGTGTTAGTGGGTGTGGGAGTGCGGGTGGGGAAGGGAGTGGGAGTGCGGGAGGGGGTGGATGTGGGGGCGGGGGTAAGTGTGGGAGTAGGAGAGTTGGTGGGTATGGGAGTATGGGTGGGAGCGGAGGTAGGTGTGCTGGTGGGGAGCGGGGTGGGGGTGCCCAAATGGTCGGCGGTGGCAGGTGAATCGGTTGGGGCAGGCGTGATGGTCTCAGCCGCCTCAGCCGGTGGCGGCGTGCTGGCGGTCTCTTCGACGAGCAAGTAGGTGGTACCGCCGATGATGCAGCCTCTTTTGTCGGCGCAACGGGCTCCTGGCAGTGTCAGTGTGTATTGCCCATCCACCGGCTCAATGAGTTGCTCCGCGCCGGTCTGGTCAATCAGCCGCGCCTGGGAAGCCAGGGCGGGCACCGAGACCGTTGTGTCGGCCTCTGTGCGGGCCCAGAGGACGCGGGTGGTAAGGTCGCTCCGGTCGAGTGTGACCACGGTGTAGAGCGAGTGGCGGTCCTCGCGGGCGGAGACGGTGCTGGCGTAGTGGGTTGTGATCAACCGGTAGGCATCGTAGGCCGGGCGGTGGCTGAAGTCGGGGCGGATAATACCGAAAGGTTCGTAATTCGGCAGCAAGTCGTTATCCAACCATTTGTAGACGGCGATGCGCTCTGCCCCCGCACTGAGTGCCAGGGCGAAGGATTGCAGCAGGAAGCCAGCCTGCTCCTCCAGACTTATCTCGTAGTTGGCTGCTGCCATCGGCCACTGGGGGTCGGAATTGGGTGGGGCGTTGGTCTCGTTGACCCAGATGGGCTTGTTCAGCCCGTAGGCAGCCAGTGTGGCCCGGGTCTCGTTGATGATCTGGGGGACGGTCTCGGTCCGGAAGTAGATGTGCAGGGAGACAACATCGAAGTAGTAGCCGTGCTCCGCGCCCGTGGGGTCCTGGGTGGCGAAGGCCAGGAAGTGGCGTAGGTAAGTCTTGTCGTGCCAGCGGGTTAGCCCCGCCAGGTGGATGGTGACCTCGGGATTGGCCTGGTGAGCGGCCAGGTAGGCGACCTTCAGTAGTTGGTAGTATTCCTCTATTGAGCCGCACCACTCGTGGCCGTAAGTCGGAGGGACAACGTCTGGCTCGTTCCAGATGATCCAGCGGTCAATCCGTCCGGCATACGTCCCGACGACGCGGCGCACGAACGTCGCCCACAGGTTGCCGGGGTCGTCCACCGGCAGATCCAGGCCGCGTGGAACGCCGCAATCGGGCAGGTCGTCGGTGGCCCAGGCTGGGGTGTTCTTCAGCAGGCCGACCACCTCGCGGCCTTGTGCAGCGGCCAGCGCCAGCCATTCGTCCGGCACGTGGTAATCGTTCCAGTCCTCGGCCCCGTTAGGCTGCAACTCCGACCAGTAGAACAGGATGCGCTCCCAGCCCACGCCTGCCTCGGCCGCGGCGACGGGATCGCGGAAGGCCTCGACCGCGCCGAAGCGTACGTCTGGCGGTGGGTTTTGTGCGGCCACAGGACGAGTGAAAATGACAAATGACAAGTGACAAATGACAAATATCAAATAGATGAATTCCGGAATTCGCAATTCGGAATTCGCAATTCGCAATTTGGTCATTTGAGAATCTCGACCTGGTACCATTCCCAGAAGCGGGACATCCCCTCGGCGACTGAGGTGGTCGGATCATAGTCGAGAAGGTCGTGGGCTTTAGTGACGTCGGCGTAGGTGATGGGAGGCTCGCTGGGCGGGGCGGGTGGGGTGGTCATTCGCGCTTTCTTGCCGACCAGTTCCTCGATCAGTTCGACGAAGTCGGCCATACGCACTGGCTCACCGTGTCCCAGGTTGATGACCTGGTAGCCCAGCGGCCGGTCCACGGCGGCCACGACGCCCGAGACGATGTCGGCGACGTAGGTCCAGTCGCGGTACATCTCCCCGGCCTCGTAGAGCATGAACTCCCGGTCGTGGAAGACGCAGTCGGTGATGATGTAGGGCATCATGTCGGGCCGGCCACGAGGGCCGTAGACGGAGAAGAAGCGCACGGCTGTGAAGGAGAGGTCAAACAGGCTATGGTAGGCATGGCCCATCACCTCCCCGGCGATCTTGGTGGCCGGGTAGGGGGCCAGGGGACGGCCCAGGGGGTCGTCCTCGCGGAAGGGGAGTTGCTCGGTGCGCCCGTAGACGGAGGAGGTGGAGGCGAAGACGAAATGAGGGACATCTGCCTTGCGGGCCGCTTCCAGCAGGTTGACCGTGCCGCGCACGTTGACGTCCGTGTAGAGTGGGGCGCGTTCGATGGAGTAACGGACGTTCGCCATCGCCGCCAGGTGGACCACGGCGTCGAAGTCGCTTTCCGCGCAGATGCGCTCCATCGCCTCCGCGTCCCGCACGTCGGCCTCGTGGAGAGCGAAGCGCGGGTTGGGTGTCAGCAGGGCGACGTTGGCCCGCTTGCGGGCGGGGTCGTAATAGTCATTAAAGTTGTCCAGGCCGGCGACATCGTCGCCACGCGCCAGGAGTGCCTCGGCGACGTGCCCGCCGATGAAGCCGGCCGCACCAGTGACTAGAATGTTCATTCTCTTACTCCGGTAACCCCAATTTACTGCGCACAAAGCGGCGCACAGTTTTCATCGCTGCCACCGCCTCGCGGGCTTCCTCGATGGTTGCTCCCTTACGTAACCGGTGCTGTAACTCCGCCGGTGGGTGTCTGTTGTTCTGTGGTCATCTCAAGCCTCCCTGGATTCTGGCCTATCCTGGTCGAGCGACAGGCGAGCGGCATCATCCAGTCCTGCCGGTCTGATGTCCTGCACGTTCAGTTGGAGCCGCCGCTGGTCGTTCCACTCGTTGACCTCAAGGTGGTAGACGATGTCCACCCGGTCGGGCAGTTTGCCAACCCACTCCCCCAGCCGGAAGGCGATCCCGTCCCAGGTGGCACGGCCGTCAGAGAGTGTGAGTTTGAGGTGCCTGCCTGCTTTCCCCACGGCCCGATGTCTTTTGACAAGAACGTTCCGGCTGAGGAAGAGAGGGTGGGGGTTGGCGTAGCCACATGGCTCCAGTTTAGTCAGTTCCTGCTGCAAATCCCCTGTCATCTGCGCCAGTTCGACCTCCGCGTCCACGCTCAAGACGGGGGTCAGTTCAATGTCGGCCAGTTGCTCAGCGGCCAATCTCCGCAATCGGTCGGCCAGGGTGTCCAGGTGTTCGTTGGAGACGGTGAATCCGGCGGCAGCGGCGTGCCCGCCGTGGTGGATCAGCAAGCCGGTGCACTCGTCGAGTGCGTTGGTAATGTGGAACTCCGGGATGGAGCGGCAGGAGCCCCGGCTGGTCTCCCTGCCCACTTCGACGACGACGGCGGGGCGGTAGAACTCATCAACCAACCGGCTGGCGACCAGGCCTACGATGCCGGCCGGGAAGTCGGGTGCGGCGGCAAAGAGGAGCGGGGCGTCTTTCGCCGTGGCCAAGGCGAGTTGGCGGGCCCGCTTCTGAGTTTCCAGCGTGAGTTGTTGGCGCTCACGGTTCAACCGATTCAGTTCGCTGGCCAGTCGTTCGGCTTCCGCAGGGTATTTGGTCTCCAGGAGTTGATAGGCGACCTTGGCGTGAGCCAGCCGTCCGGCGGCGTTAAGCCGTGGCCCCAGCACGTAGCCAATAGCGGTGGCATCCACTTGCCCAGGCTTGAGGCCAGCCTGCCGGCAGAGCGCCTCGATGCCCGGTCGCTCCATACGATTGATGCGCGCCAGTCCCCGGTGGACCAGCGTGCGGTTCTCGCCTATGAGGGATACCAGGTCGGCCACAGTCCCCAGGGCGACCAAGTCCACCAGGTCCTCCTCCTCCAGTCGCACCTCCCGGGTGATCACCGGAGTCTGGCGTTGGCTTCGCAACAGGGCCTGAGCCAGTTTATAGGCGACACCCACCCCGGCCAGTTCGTCAAACGGATAGCGACTGTCGTCCCGCTTAGGGTCAACCACGGCCACAGCCTTGGGTAGTTTGCGGGCGACGGAGTGATGGTCGGTGACGATGACGTCGAGGCCCAATCGGTTGGCGTGGATGATCTCGTCCAATGAGCGGACGCCGCAATCCACGGTGACGACGACGCGGGCACCGTCGCGGGCCAGTTGGGTCAACGCCTCCTTATGCAGGCCGTACCCCTCGTCCACGCGGTGGGGGATGTAGGGGCGCACGCGGCCCCCGAGCGCTCGCAGAACCTGGACCAGGAGCGCCGTAGCGGTGACCCCGTCGGCGTCGAAGTCGCCGTACACGACGATGGGTTCGCCAGCGCGCAATGCCCGTCGCAGGCGGGTGACGGCGGCGGGCATTCCCGGGAGGTCGAAGGGGTTGGCCTCGCCGCCCTCACCCCTGAGGAATGCAGCCACGTCGGCCGGGTCGGTGACCCCACGGTTGTAGAGCACCTGTAGGGTGAGGGGGTGCACGTGGGGGAAGCGAGCGACGTGGCTGGGTGGTACAGGCGGTGCGATTTGCCAGCGTTTGGGGCGTAGGGACATAGAGTATTCCGCTCCAATGAACAACATCTCGCACAGAATTACAATCTGTGCTTTCATTGACTCGACTTTTGCAGCACTTTAACAGCCAGATAATCCAGGCCGAAGGATTGACAAGATAGCCAGCAGAGATAACATGAGCCCGAAACTTGAGCAGGAGGTGGGGCTATGTTGCCGCTGGTTGAATTTCC
>DAOUEC010000255.1:0-2203 GCA_034430655.1 Anaerolineae bacterium | reverse complement strand
ATGGCCTCGCTGGGTTGGCCATGGCCTCAGCGCCCACGCCATCTGACATCTTGTCTGCCTCCTGTTGCGCAACCTGCCGGAGCTGTGCGAGTTCCTCCCGGATTTCCATTAGGCGCTTTTTGATGCGTCCTTGCCGCTGGTCCAAATTTGTCATTTCCTGCTGCAATCGCTGCTTTTCTACACCAAGTAGGTACATCTCCAGGTAGGCTACGCCACGCTGGGGAGGTCTGGCATGAATATGCTTGGTAGTGGTCGTATTCAAGTCCCGTAGGCTCTTAATTTTCATAAGTTTCTCCTGTCTTACTTAAGCCAATCCTAAGTCAATGGCCTCAGCAGACCCTATCTGCTGAGGCGAAGGTTCCGCATCGTGCGTATATCCTTCAGGGTCTTCGGGGCATGCTCGGCAGCCTTATGGTGCTGAAGTCGCATCAGGCTGGTAAAGACCTTGCCACACTTGTTGCATCGATACTCTTTCGTCTTTCTTTGCGTCGCCATTTCGATTCTCCTTTCAGTGTTTTCTACCGCGGGGCCTCCCGCCACCGGCGTCGCGATCGATAAGTTCGGTCAGCACCTCTTTCACCCTGGAGGTCTGGTCCTTGCTGCCCGCCCGGCTGGATTGCGAGGCCAAGATGTCCAGGCACAGTTGTCGAAACATCTCGTCTCCCGCGGATATAGAACAGCCCTGGACCGTTGCCGCCTTGGCCACCATGACGCAGCCCCGGACAGTAGGGGCAACCTCACACACCCCGGACTCCCTTAAGTCCCGGACAATATGCACGATCTTTTCTGCATCGGGTCGCTCAAGGCCCGATTTACCCTCCGTGATCCCTATCTCTGTCTCCTCGTCGAAGTGGTCCAGGTCGACGGTAATCATTCGGTCCCGAAGGGCATCCTGGCTCCGGTAGACGCCAGCGTACTCCTCGGGGTTGCTGGTGAAGATAGCGGTGAAGTCGGGGTGAACCCTGAGGTAACTTTCTCCATCCCGGGCCGCCGGCAGGTCCAGCATCTTCTCTTGCAGTACCGAAAGAAGGACGTTATTCGCCTCGGGGCGAGAGCGGGTGAACTCGTCGTAGATGAGGGTAAAGCCGTACTTAGCCGCTACCGTCAGTCGGTTGTCCACCCACTTACGGCTCATATTCTCCTCGGTCTTCAGAACCGAGTGGATGAAGTTATCTATCACCTTTTTCATCCGGTAGCCGTACTCACCGCCTACCAAGTCCGAGGTGGAGGACTCCTCATCTCCGTGGATCATCACCACCGGACGGCCCAGCTTGCCGGCCACATGCATTGCCATAGTTGTCTTCCCCGTGCCGGAAGCCCCCCTAAAGTGAATGGGAAAACCGGCAGCGACATAGGTCATGGCACGCTGCACTATGTCCTCAATGAACGGGGTCTCAACGAAGCCAGGCAATGCCCGAGGTTCCAAGAGCGTCGCCAAGCCTTCGGTTACCGTTGCCATCAGATTTACCTCCTTTTTTGCTTCTTTGAAGCAGGCGGGGAATTCACCTCCTTCAGTAGAGCTGGGCGGGAATGTTGGGTTATTCCACCCCGCTCAGTTGCTGCGCCTGCTCGATCCATTCCCCCGCCCTAGCCGTCTGGGCCCCCTCACCCAGGATCCGGCGTAGCTCCTCCGGTGTGCTTTCGGCTAACTGGGCATAGGTGAAGATCCTTGCCCTGTTCAGGCGGCGTTGCGTCCCGGAACCGATCCCGCGGATGGCCGTGAGATCATCGGCAGCCGCCTCTTCTTTCGGCAGAGACGAAGGTGGAGGTGGGGGTGGCGGAGCGGCAATCGGCCTTCCGGCCCGGTGCTGCTGCATCTGCCCGGCAAAGCTGCCCCACACCTGTCCGGCTTCGCTCAGGTCGGCCTGTAACTCGCCGCGGACCGCGGCTACATCCGACGCCAGACGAGCGCGATCCTCAGCCAGCCGCTGGCGCTGCTCGGTGGCCATCGCCTGGTGAGCTGTCCGGAAGTCACGGCGCAGTTCATCCACATCGTGGTCCAGTTCTTCCACGTACTCGGCTCGCCCTCGCGCATCCTCGGCACCCTGTGCCTGGCGCGCCGACTCTTGCTCGTCCAGACGTCCCCTTTGCTCGTCCAGACGTGCCCTAAGTTCAGCGGTCATCGCCTGGTGAGCTGTCCGGAAGTCACGGCGCAGTTCATCCACATCGTGGTCCAGTTCTTCCACGTACTCGGCTCGCCCTC
>DAOUEC010000254.1:0-14682 GCA_034430655.1 Anaerolineae bacterium | reverse complement strand
GGAGTAGGCACGCGGCGGGAGATGGTGGTGGAACTGGGGGCGCGACTGTGGGGCGGGGCATGGCCGCGCCGCCTTCTGCGCCGCTGGCGGATGCGCCGGGCGCTGGACGAATTGGTGGCCGACCACGTCCTACCAGAGAGCGAGGGGGTGATTCGACCCCGGGATGGGCAGGTGGAGGGAAAAGGGTACGCGCTGGCCCCGGCGGACTACTTCCCGCTATTGACCGGCATGGTGATCTGGGCCGCCGACCGGTGGGGGAAGGAGGTGGTGGATGACGTCTATGGCCTGGGGGGGAGGCTGTGGCGTGCCAGGGAGTACGAACTGGTCGCCCGCCTGCACAGGCGCGGGGTGGAAGTAGCCCCGGGCGATGCGCGTATGCACTACAACCTGGGCCTCGTCTACGCTGACCTAGGCCGGCAGGAGGAGGCCATCGCCGCCTTCCGGCGGGCCATCGAACTGGACCCCACCCTCGCTGCTCCCCACAACGGCCTGGGCAACGTCTACGCGGACCTGGGCCGGCAGGAGGAGGCCATCGCCGCCTACCAGCGGGCCATCGAACTGGCCCCCACCTACGCCACTCCCCACAGCAACCTGGGCGCCGTCTACAGCGACCTGGGCCGGCAGGAGGAGGCCATCGCCGCCTACCAGCGGGCCATCGAACTGGACCCCACCTACGCCTACCCCCACAATGGCCTGGGCGCCGTCTACGGCGGCCTGGGCCGGCAGGAGGAGGCCATCGCCGCCTACCAGCGGGCCATCGAACTGGACCCCACCTACGCCTATCCCCACAACGGCCTGGGCAACGTCTACGCGGACCAGGGCCGGCAGGAGGAGGCCATCGCCGCCTACCAGCGGGCCATCGAACTGGACCCAGAAGAGGCAATCTATCACAACAACCTGGGCGACGAGTACCTGCAATTGGGGCAGATGGAGGGGGCTGAGGCCGAGTTCCAGGAAAGGACACGTCTCTCACCCGACGACGCGCTCAGTGCCGAGGTCTGTCTGGGGGTCATCGCCTGTCACCAGGGGGACAACGAGACAGCCACCCGTCACTTTGAGCGGGCTCTCTCCATCTGGGACACCGCTTGGCAACGTCGCCTCCAAAATCCGGCTGGCCTCCTAGAGAACAAGGCCTGCGCATTGCTGGGGCTGGGCCGCCCACAGGAGGCCGTCGCCACCCTGCGCCAATCGCTGGCCCAACGGCTTCCCGGCGACACAATTGATTTCTACATCTATGAACTGCTGGCTGCGGCACCGGAGCCCCCTGCCGGGCTGGAAGAGATGGTGACGCTGCTGCGAGAGGCTGCCGGTGAGGAATTGCGATGACCCGCGCTTCCGGGAGTTGGTGGAAGGGGACGACCACGGATAAGAAACACACAATGACCAACCTCTTGCCCACTCGCCCACTCGCTGATTCGCTGACTCGCTAACTCGAAACCATGAACCCTGAAACCACCAAAATCCTCCACATCCACCGCCTCCTCCTATCCGAATACGGTGACCACCCCTGGCACCCCCGCGACCCTGTCGCCACGCTCGTCTCGACCATCCTCTCCCAGAACACCAACGACGTGAACCGGGACCGGGCCTTCGAGTATCTGCGGGAGAGGTTCCCCACCTGGGAGGCGGTCCGCGACGCGCCGCTGGAGGCACTGGTCGAGGCAATCCGCCCGGCAGGGCTGGCCCCCACCAAGGCCCCGCGCATCCAGGAGGCGCTGCAACGGGTCACCGCCGAGCGAGGGAAGATCTCCCTCGGCTTCCTGGTCGAGATGGGGCTGGAGGAGGCGCGTGAGTGGCTGCTGAGCATCCCCGGTGTCGGCCCCAAGACCGCTGCCATCGTGCTGTGCTTCGCCCTGGGTAAGCCCGCCTTCCCGGTGGATACCCACGTCCACCGGGTCACCCGGCGGCTGGGCCTCATCCCGCCCGAGACTTCGCGCGAGAAGGCCCACGAATTGCTGGAGGAATTGGTCCCGCCCGAGATTTATTACCCCTTTCACCTCAACCTCATCGCCCACGGCCGCGCCGTCTGCCACGCCCGCAACCCCGAATGTGCCCGCTGCATTCTCCGGGATGAGTGCGACTTCCTGCTAACTGCTAACCGCTGACGGCTGACGGCTAATCGCCGGTTGACAGTTTCCCCCCTTCCAGTTACAATACCGCCCAACCTGGAGGATAAGAGAGACCCATGAACAAAATGACCAGCGCCGAGGTGCGCCAAAGTTTCCTCGATTTTTTCGCCGCCCGGGGCCACACCGTTGTGCCCAGCGCCAGCCTGGTGCCGGTGGATGACCCCACGCTTCTATTCACTAACGCCGGGATGAACCAGTTCAAGGACGTCTTTCTGGGACTGGGGGCCCGGCCCTACACCCGCGTTGCCGACACTCAGAAGTGTATGCGCGTCTCCGGCAAGCACAACGACCTGGAGGAGGTGGGGCGCGACGGCTACCATCACACCTTCTTCGAGATGTTGGGCAACTGGTCCTTTGGCGACTATTACAAAAAAGAGGCCATCGCCTGGGCCTGGGAACTCCTGACCGAGGTCTGGGGATTGCCCAAGGAGCGGCTGTGGATCACTGTCTTCAAGGACGAGTTGGGCGAATTGGAGACCGACGAGGAGGCGGCTGGCTATTGGCGGTCGGAGACGGACATCTCCCCCGATCACATTCTGTACTTTGGCCGCAAGGACAACTTCTGGGAGATGGCCGACACAGGTCCCTGTGGGCCGTGCAGTGAGATACACCTCGACCGTGGCCCGGAGTGCTGCGATAAACAGGGGGTGCCTGGTCACGTCTGCCAGGTCAACGGTGACTGCGGAAGATTCTTTGAACTGTGGAACCTGGTCTTCATCCAATACAACAAGGACGCCGATGGGACTCTGCACCCGCTGCCGGCCAGGCACGTGGACACCGGCGCAGGATTCGAGCGGCTGGTCGCTGTGTTGCAAGGCGTGAACTCCAACTACGAGACTGACCTCTTTGTGCCCATCATCCGACGTGTGCAGGAGATGGTGGGCCACACCGACGCCCAGGTAGAGGAGAACATCGTCGCCTACCACGTCATCGCTGACCACGGGCGGGCGATCACCTTCCTCATCGGCGACGGCGTCCTGCCAGGCAACGAGGGGCGCAACTACGTCTTGCGCATGATCCTGCGCCGCGCGGCCCGCTTTGGGCGCAAACTCGGTTTCACGCGCCCCTTCCTGGCCAAGGTCGCCGAGGTTGTGATCGAGACCATGGGGCCTCAGTTCCCTGAACTCACAAACCGCCGCCAGTTCATCCTCACCACGATCACCCAGGAGGAGGAACGCTTCCTGCGCACGCTCGACCTGGGCCTGGCGCGGCTGGACGAGGTGCTGGCCGAACTGGGGGTGGGGGGTAAGAAGGTCGTGCCGGGCGATGCGGTCTTCCGGCTCTACGACACCTTTGGCCTGCCACTGGAGATCACGCGCGACGTGGCCGAAGAGCAGGGCCTGAGCCTGGACGAGGCCGGCTACCAGGCAGCGCTCGAGGAGCAACGCCAGCGCGCCCGGCGGGTGGATGCGTTCGAGACTCCTGACGAGGAGACGCTGGCACGCTACCAGAAGGTGCTGGCAGACCTGCAAGAGCAGGGGCTGCTGGGCGAGGAGGGCGTTGATCACGATCCGTATGCAGGTACCGAACTGGAGACTACAGTTGCAGCGATTCTATGCGATGGCGAGGTGGTCAAGTCAGCCAAAGAAGGGGAGCGGGTCGAGGTGGTGATGCCGGTGACCTGTTTCTACGTTGAGTCCGGCGGCCAGGTCTCCGATACTGGCTTCATCGCCGTCTACCCCCCCCCTGGAGGGGGGGGAGAAGAGGGGGGGGTAGGGGAGCCGGTCTGGGAGATAGAGGTGCGAGACGTGCGCCGGCCGATCCCTGGCCTGATCATCCACGATGGCGTGGTCACGCTGGGCCGGCCACGGGCCGGCGATGCCGCCTGGGCCGTCGTGGACTACGAGCGGCGGATGGACGTAGCCCGCAATCACACTGCCACCCACCTCCTCCACAGTGAGTTGCGCTACGTCCTGGGCGAGCACGTGCAGCAGGCCGGGTCGTTAGTCACGCCTGAGCGGCTGCGGTTCGATTTTACCCATCCGGCCATGCTGACCCAGGACGAGTTGGATGCGGTGACCCGTTCCGTCAACGATGCTATCCTGGTCAATTATCCGGTGGATGTCGTCGAGGAGAGATATCGCCAGGCTGTGAGTGAGGGGGTCATTGCGCTCTTCGGCGAGAAGTACGGCGACGTTGTGCGCGTCGTGCGCATCGGGTGGCCGGGTGAGCCCTTCAGCCGGGAGTTGTGCGGCGGTACTCACGTGAACGAGACGGGCGAACTTGGCATGTTCCACATCGTCTCCGAGGAGGGGGTGGGGGCGGGGGTGCGTCGCATTGAGGCGGTGACCGGCCGTGGGGCGGTGGAGTTGGTCGAGCATCAACTGGGCATACTTCAACGCACAGCCGCTTACCTGGGTGTCTCGCCCGGCGAGGTGGATCGCAAGGCATTGGGGCTGCTGGATGAATTGCAGTCCGCCCGCAAGGAGATCACGCACCTCCAGGAGCGATTGGCACGACGCGAGTTTGAGGCGTTGCTGGACCAGGTACAGTTGGTGGAAGGTGTCTCGTTGCAGAGCGCCCGGGTCTCCGTGCCCAGCATGGAGGTTCTGCGCGAGATGACCGACTGGTTCCGCGACCGGATGGGTTCCGGCGTCGTCGTGCTGGGTGCGGTGCTGGGTGAGCGGCCTGCGTTCGTCGCCGCTGTCACCCCCGATCTGGTGGAGCGTGGTGTAGATGCGGCCAGGCTGGTGCGCGGTATGGCTCGCATCGTGGGCGGTGGCGGAGGTGGCAAGCCCACCCTGGCCCAGGCGGGCGGTCGTGATCCCAGCCGGCTCGACGAGGCGCTGCGCCAGGCCCCCCGCATATTGGAGGAGATGCTAGGTAGCAGTTAGCGGCTACTGGCTAACGGCTAATCATGGGCTTTGGAATCTGCTCGGTCGTAGAACTACAATCCCAGGATGATCTTGCCTCCGTCCGGCATCGGTTCAGTTGGCTGGGCGGAGGTCGCGTCGCACTTGTCCTCCCGTGGGACATACGCTTCCTCTCCCGCGAGTTGGATTTCGACCTCCTGCGGCGCGAGGCTGAGCGACGGCAGTTGGAGGTCGCCATCGTCTCCTCCGACCCTGATCGGCGGCAGGTGGCCCGTGGGTGCGAGTTTCCGGCCTTCGCCAGCGTCGAGGAGGCGCGGGAGAGCACGGTGTGGCGGAGCCGTCCCCCCGAGCGGGTGGAGTCGCCGCCCCGTCACTGGTGGGAGGAAGACACCATTCTCCAGCCCCGACCTGTTCGCCCCCGCGCGCCGTGGTTCGATTGGGTCAAACTGGGCATCCGCATTGGCGTTTTCGTGTTGGCGCTTCTGGTCGTCGCTGGCAGTGCCTACATTGTCGTCCCCAGCAGTGTGGTGATGTTGGTGCCAGCCGGTAAGGAGTTCACCACCATCGTGCCGGTGTCGGTGGACCCTGACGTCGAGACGGTGGATCGCTCTCCCTCATTGGAGGGGGGGGTAATCCCGGCGCGGCGGGTGGGTATCGAGGTTGAGGACTACGCCGAGGTCACAACAACCGGCACGATGAATGTCGCTGCTGGCCGGGCCACCGGCGTGGTCCTGTTCACCAATCTGCTGACGCAGGATTACGTCGTACCGGCCGGTACCGTCGTGCGTACCTCCTCCAGCAGTTACCCCATTCGTTTTCGCACCACTGCCGATGTCGCCGTTCCTGCTGGCGGGCAGGCGACTGCGCCTGTTGAGGCGCTGGAGGAGAGAATAGGCAACGTGGGGGCTTTTCGGATCAACCAGGTGGAGGGCGTGACTGCTTCTGCCATGCGGGTGATCAACCCGGAGCCGACCACGGGTGCGGAATCCAGTGAGGTGCGCGTCGTCATCCAGGCTGACTACGACCGGCTACGGAGGCAGTTGATCCAGCAGTTACTCGACCAGGCGTATGCGGAGATGGGCGACCTGCTGGAACCTACCGAGGTCCTGTTCCGCCAGTCGGTGCTCATCATGGGGGTTCCGAAGGAGGCATACACTCACTTCATCAGCGAGCAGACCGATACCGTAGGGCTTAATATGCGGTTGCTCGTGAGCGGCCTGGCGGTGGACGTGGACGATGCTGAGGCAGTGGCGTACACTGCCCTCTCCCGTCGCCTGCCGCCGGGGTACGTGTTGGTGGACGCCCGCTTTGAACTGGGCGAGGTGGCCGAGGAGGACATTGGTCCGGGCTGGTTCACCTTCTTTGTCACCGCTCGCGGCTACGCTGCTGCCGCGTTTGATACCGACGCGGCGGTTGCCCTCGTCCGCGGGCAGCGCGTCGCCGATGCCCGTGAGCGGCTGCTGGCGGAGTTCCCGCTGGCCGAGGAGCCTCAGGTCACGATCTGGCCGGAGTGGCCGGAGCGCTTGGAGTGGCTTGAGCGGCTGCCGCTGCTCCCGCTCCGCATCAGCGTGCAGGTTGTGCCGCGGGGGCAACAGCAGTTAGCAGTTAACCGTTAGCGGTTAGCGAGATAGGATATGCGCGTTCTGGCGTTGGACGTGGGCGAGCGGCGCGTGGGAGTCGCCATCAGCGACCCCACCGGCACCGTCGCCCGCCCATTGCAGACGCTGGTGCGAGGTTCGCGGGAGGAGGATTTTGTCTCCATTGCAGCCCTCGTAGCCGAACATGACATCGGGTTGGTTGTGGTCGGCCGGCCGCTCAGCCTGGACGGGACGGAGGGGCCACAGGCGCGGCGGGTCGCCCGCTACGCTGAGGCGCTGACCGCGACGCTGCCTGTGCCCGTTGTAGCATGGGACGAGCGTTTCACGACGGTCACAGCGGAGGGGATTCTGCGTCAGCACCGCCGACAGAAGAAACGGCAGGCACGCACCAAGGGCGAGGTGGACGCGATAGCGGCCGCCGTGATCTTGCAGAGTTACCTTGACAGCCAGAACGGCGGATTACAGGACGACAACGGATGAAGAACGCAGGCAGGGTTATCGCTTTTTTCGTGGCATTGATAGCAATTATTGGCGCCGTGGGCGGCGTCGTCTGGTTTCTCACCCACTCCACGTCTGGCGGTGGGAGCATCTCTATCGGCTTGTGTGGCCTATCCTCACCGGACGATCTTCTCATTGGTGCCTACCTCGACGCAAAGGCGGCCGAACTGGAACAGTCGGCCGGGGATGACGATACCCCAGTCACGTTCGTCGTCGAACCGGGGGAGACGGCGACGGATATCGCCGCCCGGCTGAAGCGGAAGGGGTTGATTTCCGATGCTGAGTTGTTCCGCCGTTACGCGCAGTACCACGGACTGGACGCAGGCATTGAGACCGGTGAGTTCACTCTGCGCCAGACGATGACCATCCCTGAGATCGCTCAGGCGTTGCAGCAAGGACAGCGCCCGGAGCAGGTAGTCACGATCCAGGAGGGGCTGCGATTGGAGCAAGTCGCCGCAGCGGTCGCGGCGCAGACGAGCATATCGCAGCAGGAGTTCCTGTTGCTGGCGACGACCGGCTGGCGAGACTCGGGCTTCGTCTTCGATTTCCTGGCTGACCTGCCCCCTGCCGCGACGCTTGAAGGTTTCCTTTTCCCTGAGACCTACCGCTTGCCGGAGGAGCCGGTGGCCACCGACCTCCTGGGCCGTATGCTGGAGACCTTTGGCGCGCGTGTCACCCCTGAGATGCAGGCCGCTGTTGCCAACCGTGGATTGAGCGTCTACGAACTGGTCACGCTGGCCTCTATCGTCGAGCGGGAGGCGGTGCTGGATGAGGAACGCGCCATCATCGCTGGCGTCTACCACAACCGGCTGGACGCGGGCTGGTTCCTCGACGCCTGCCCCACCGTGCAGTACGCACTGGGTACCCCGGATCACTGGTGGCCCCAGTTCACGCTGGAGGCTACGGAGGTAGATTCACCCTACAATACCTACCGCAACCTGGGTCTGCCCCCCGGACCTATTTGCAGTCCTGGCCTGGCCTCGATCCGGGCAGCCGCGTATCCGGCCGATACGGACTACTACTTCTTCCTCGCTGACTGCACCAAGAATGACGGCAGTCACCTTTTTGCCGTTACGCATGAGGAGCACCTCCGCAATTACGGGGTGTGTGGCGGTGAGGTGCCGTAGTCAGCCGCTAGCAGTTAGCGGTCGTGAGCAGCGGGGTGCCGTGACCAAGAGAACAGGGGAGCAGGGGAGCAGGGGAGCAGGGGAGCAGAGGGGCAGGGCAGTGGGCCTTGCCCTTTGTCTTATCCTGCTGGCCGTTTTGGTAAGTTGCCGCTTTCCGGGGGCGGTGCGGCCGGCGGTGAAGATCGGGTTGGTCGCCCCGTTCGAGGGACGCTACCGCTACGTCGGCTACGACGTCATCTACGCTGTCAGGCTGGCGCTGCGTGAGGCCAATGTGGCTGGTGGGGTGGGAACTCCCCCCGTGGAGGGGGGGCAGTCGGGGCTCCCCCCCTGGGGGGGGGGTGGGGGGGGGTGGGGCTACAGTGTCGAACTGGTGGCCTACGACGACGGGGCCGACCCGACAATGGCGGCCGAGCAGGCGCGCAAACTGGCTGCCGACCCTGAAGTAGTCGCTGCCATCGGCCACTTCCGCGAGGAGACGACCAGCGCTGCCCTGAGCGCCTACGCCGAGGCGGGCATCTCGCTCGTCGCCCCGGCGGTGCTCGACCGCGCGCTTCCCTGGGGAGGTGCGGAGGTCTGGCGACTGGGACCTGCCGACGGGGCGCTGGCCCACGCATTGCTGTGTCACGTCAACAAGAGGGATCACGTGATCGCGCTGGTGAGCGACGGTGGCCCGCTGGGTGCGGCATTGGTCGAGGCAGCCACGCAGCAGCGGATGAGGATCCCGGTCGTCGCTTCCCCTGACAGCGCGGATTGGCTGGGGGAGGTGCTGGCTTCCAGTGCGGACGTGGTTATTTGCGATGCCAGCCCCGTGATGGCGGGCGAGGTGGCTTCGGCTCTGCGGGCGGCCGGCTGGGAAGGGGTCTTCCTGGGCGGGCCAGAGCTGGCCGCGCCAGATTTCGTCGCCGTGGCAGGCGAGGCCGCTGAGGAGGCGTTCTTCGTCACGCCGTGGCCCTTCCCGGTGGATATTCCCGGCAGCGCCGATTTCCTCGCCGCATACCAGGAGGTCTCCGGCGGCGTGCCGCCCGGCCCCCTGGCCCTCCCGGCCTACGAGGCCACCTGGGTGCTGCTGGAGGCGCTGGAGCGGGACATCGTTGCTCACGGAGCGCCCACGCGGGGTGGGGTGGCGGCGGCGCTCCTCGCCACCGGGCGCGATGGGCTGCTTGGCCACATTATCTTTGACGCTGGCTGTAATTGGGGCGATGCGCCGCTCTACTGGTATCGCGTCGGCGCGGGGGGCGTGCCTGTGCTGGTGCCTGGGCAGACTCCTGCAGGAGGAGAATAGCCGGCCGGTTCAAACCTGTGGCTGGAGGGCACTTCGTGCTGGTCGTCCACCTGCGTGGACGGGGTTTCTGCGACCATGTAGGAGGTCGTCCGGCGCTTGAGCGCTCTTTTTTCTTAGCGCCGATTTCAATCGCTGGTTTTGAGCCTTTCCTCCTCTTCCCTCCTCTGCCAAACTGCGCTACAATTATGCCAGGTTTTGTCAAGAACCTGGTGTGGAATAATGAGCCCGTGCCATCGTGGCACAGTATGCATCCGCCTAAGCCGTATTCTCATTGGGAGGTATCAAGATGGCCAATACCTTTGACTGGGTCGAGATAAGGACAAGAGATACACAAAAAGCGGCCAAGTTCTATGAAGACTTGTTTGGCTGGAAAGTGGTTTGCAGGGAGACCGCAGATGGGTCTGACTACTGGATCTTCGATACGGGTGATGAACCACGTGTAGAGAACCTCCGAAGAGGAGCGATGTGGCTAAGGCCAGATAATGACGATCTTGGCGTAGTGGTCTACGTTGTCGTGGAGGATATCGAGGTAGTTCTACAGAAGGTGGTAGACCTGGGAGGAGAGATTGTCCTTCCCAAGACTCCCCAGGGTACTGCCTTCAAGGCATATTTCACGAATCCCGACGGCAACCTGTTCGGACTCTGGGAGGAGTGAATTGAAGGAGGAAAAATGAGTGTCCTGGAACGATTATCTTCGGTCGCGGGCGACCCCAGCGAGGCCTCCAACAAGGCCGTGGCCCGCGAGGCTTTGGAGCAACCCGATATGCTGGACGAGGTGGCGGTGGGATTGGAATGGAACGACCGTAAACTGGTGGGCGACTGCGCCGAAGTGTTCACCGAGGTGGCCAAGGAGAATCCGGCGCTGGTAGCACCCTACGTGGACCGTATCGCCCCCCTCATCAGCCACAAGGACACCCGGGTACGCTGGGAGTCTACCCACGCCCTGGCTCTGGTGGCATCCCTGGTGCCGGAGCAAATTGCGCCCTTGCTGCCCGACCTGGTGGCCAAGATTGAGAAGGACAAAAGCGTCATCGTCCGCGACTGCGCGGTGCTGGCTCTGGGCGAATATGGCCGCAGCGGATCAGAGGCAGCGCAGGAGGCGTTCCAACACCTGTTGCGGGCGCTGGAGATGTGGGAAGGCAAACACGCTAAACTGGTGCTGGAAGCCATGAGCAAACTGATAGAGGTGGAACCGGGGCTGGAGGTGGAAGTGCGAACGGCGGCCCAGGGATGCCTGGACCACCGACGGGCCAACGTCCGGAGGCTGGCCCAGAAGCTCGTGCGATCAGAAAACGAGGTGCAGAAATGACAACCGAAGTCACCAACTGGCTACTGGAATCCGACGAGCCCTGGACCCGCTACCGCACGCTGATGGACCTGCTCGACCGGCCCGAAGACGACCCCGAGGTGCAAGCGGCCCGCGCCGAGATGCTGGCCCACCCCTGGGTGCAGGCGCTCATCGCCGAGGCCGCCGCCTGGCCCGGCTACCCCCTCAAGCGACACAACGACGCGGGGCACCCCATCTACAAGTTCAGCACACTGGCCGATTTCGTATCTTCTCAATATTTTGGGGCAACGTTATCTTGAATAGTGGCTGAGCTGAGTAACGCAGCGAGCATCCGCCGGTTGAGTAGCGTTAGCGTATCGAACCCAAGGATGCGAGCGGCTCTACGGCTAACCCGCTTGGTTTCGATACGGCTTTCCGCTATGCTCCAAGCCTACTCAACCGGCGCTAGAGCGTGCTCTGCCCCAGTTTATTGAGAGGATACCCGATTTCGGCGTCCGGGCCGACGATCCTGGAATGACTGCCGGCATTGAGGCCGTGATGGCCCACCAGTCGCCGGAGGGGGCTTTCCAGAGCCTGATGAACATCCCCCAGCGGTTCGGTGGGACAGGCGAGGACACGTGGATGTGGATGCTATGCGACGCGCCGACGCTGTTCTATGCCTTGCTGACGATGGGCCTGGGCGACGACGCGCGCGTGCAGCGGGCAGTGGCCCACCTGGTCGGCCTGGTGGACGACAACGGCTGGCGCTGCGTCAGCGCGCCGGAGTTGGGCAAGTTCCGGGGGCCGGGGCGCAAGGATGATCCCTGCCCCATCGTCAACGTCTATGCGTTGAAGGCATTGGCCCAGGTGCCGGAACTGCTGGATAGCCCCGCCACGCGCACCGGCGCCGAGATGTTCCTCTGGCACTGAGAACACCAGACCGAGCGCAAGATTTACTTGTTCGGCATCGGCACGACTTTCCGCAAACTCAAGTACCCCTTCGTCTGGTACGACGTCCTGCACGTGGTGGACGTGCTCAGCCGTTTCCCCTTCGTCCACTCCGATCCCCGCTTCCGGGAGATGGTGGCGACGATCACCGCGCAGGCCGATGAGGTCTGCCCTGAGCAAAGCCGAAGGGAGGGCCGCTACACCGCTGGCTCAATGTACCGTGCCTGGAAGGGCTGGTCCTTCGCCGACAAGAAGAACCCGTCGCCGTGGCTCACCTTCCTGGTGCTGCGGGTGCAGCGGCGGGTGGGACAGTCGGCTTGACGCCATGCACGGTTAACCATCCCGCCGATCAGTGTTACAATGAGAGATGAAATCCACTGGATTGAGAGGGACTGAGCATGGGTGTGAACGCGATTCATCTATCCAAACTGCTATATGAACGCATCCTCTGCCTGGCATGTCAGACTAATCAACCACCCGAACGCGTGGTCGAGACTATCTTATGGGAACATCTCCCGGCCTACCCGCACGTGCAGATCAAACATGATCGCTGGGGGGAATATGCCGTCATCACTGGTACGCGGACGAGCGTCGCGACTGTCGTGCGGTACGCGCAGATGGGGCATGACGTTCAGACCATTGCCACGGAAATTCTGCCCCATCTGACACCATCCCAGGTTCACAGTGCCCTTGCCTACTATTATGAGCACCAAGAGGCAATGGACGCTGAGATGGCGGCAGATACAACTGAGGTCTGGCAGGCGCGGCTCAGAGAACTGGTGGGCGAAGAGGCCTACCAGACGCTAGGGAGAACAGCAGACTCCTGACCGATGGCCGCAGACGATCCCATCCCCTTTGAGCACACCTACCCCGCGAAATCCTGGAGATCCCTCATTATTCATCCTTCCCAATACTTGTACTCGCCAGTCAATGTGGGATAGATGGTGATGGCTGGCGTCTCGTAGGGATGTGCACTGACGATGGCTTTGACGACGGCCTCGATTCGTTCCCTGCGGCAAATGGCCTCTATGCGGTTCTCTTCGTTCTCGTGCTCTTCACCTGCCGCACCAGTCTTGTCCCAGGCTCGGTCCAAAACACGATACTTGCTTATGCAGCGGGTGACATACGTGACACGGTCGTAGTGTCCATCATCTACGGTGCCAGCACCAGCCTCGCACATCGCCACTCGGACAGCCTCAGTATCCTCAATGGGAACGCAGACAGCAATCATCACGCACTCGGTCAAAGGCACACCTCCCACAACACCTGCTGGCTGGCAAGGATGTCTATCGAGTTGTTCGCGGGCTGACTATCGCTTCTTGGAATAGCCGAACGTGCCCACCAGTTTCCCGACCTGCCGGTATTCCCCATTCAGGTAAGCGAACGGTTTGGCCGTGGCGAAGTCGAGGTGACCTCGCTCGTCGAGCACGGCCTCGTCCATCTGCACGGCCACCACCTGGCCGATGAACAGGTCGTGGCTGCCCAGCGAGAGGGTCCGCTGCAGGCGACACTCGATGTTGACCGGGCACTCGGCGATGAGCGGCACCTGCACCTCGGCCGCCGGAGCCGGGGTGAAGCCACAGGTCGCCCACTTGTCCTCATCTCGACCGGACACCATCCCGCAGTGGTCCACCCATCGGGCCTGCTCCACAGTGGGCAGGTTGATCACGAACTCGCCCACCTCCTCGATCAGCCCGTGCGAATAGCGACCCGGGCGGATGCCGATGCCCACCAGCGGCGGCTCCGAGCAAAGCGTGCCCACCCACGCCAGCGTGATGATGTTGGCTTGCTGGCCGGTGCCACAACTGACCAACACTGCTGGCACTGGATAGAGAACCGTTGCTGGTTTCTTGGTAACCTTTGCCATATCTCAAATCCTCCTTGTACTGCGTGTAATCGCCTGTAGTATACTCGACTCAGGGACAGCGGTCAAACGGTAGATGCCCCCGAGACGTGGGCTGGGAGCGTAGGGCAGACGGGGGCTGGGAGCGATGGGACGCCCCAATGATACACAATGGTGTAGTTGACCATTCCAGCGACCGATGCTACAATGCCCAGCGATGAAGGGAGGCTACATGACGGAGGACAGGGTTCTCTGGCGCGAGGCGCTGGCGCACTACCACGCCTGGAACGAGGCCGAGTTCGCCGACCGTGTACGCGGGGCCGGCGAGCAGACGCTGGCCGAGAAGTGGCGTGCCTACCTGGACCTGATGACATTCTGCTGGCGCATCAACTCGGAGCCAAGCGAGTGGGAGCAAAGGCGAACCGTCGAGGAGTGGGAAGCCTGTTACGCCAGGATGCGGCGCTTTGAGGAGCGGAGACGTGAGCATCGCACCGGCGCCGTGCGCGGAGAAGCGGAATGAGCATACCAGAAATTGGCTTATCCACCGCCGCCTTCTACCCCTCTCACCTGACCGAGGACGCGCTGACGACCATCGCGGGGCTGGGATTCCGCGTCGTCGAGATTTTCCTCCAGGCTGAGGAGGAGTACACCCCGGCCTTCGGCGCGGAACTCGACCGGCGGCGGCGCGACCTGGGGCTGCGCGTACATTCCATCCATCTCTACGCCCCCTACTTCGACCTGTGGGCTTCTTATCCACGCATGATCCAGGAGACCCGTGCCCGCTTCGGGCGCTTGCTGGAGATCGCGGTTATGCTGGAAGCCCGCGCCCTCACCTGGCATGGGCTGCGCTACGGCGTGGATAATCCCCGCCTGGTCGCCGCCTTCTTCGAAAGCACGGCCTGGGCCGGGGAGCAGGCCCAGGCCGCGGGGGTCACCCTGTGCATCGAAAACGTCAGTTGGTGCTACCTGCGCACTCCCGAGCAGGTTATGGCCATCCGGCAGGCTGGCCTGCCCGTCGGCTTCACCTTCGACACCTTCCAGTCTGGCGAAAGCGGCACCGACCCCGCCGCCCTGATCCACGCGATGGACAGCCGTCTCACCACCGTGCACCTGTCCGACTACACTCCGGCCGGGCTGCGCCACCTGCCGCCCGGCGAGGGCACCCTGGATTGGCCTG
>DAOUEC010000253.1:0-17133 GCA_034430655.1 Anaerolineae bacterium | reverse complement strand
TTTCTCGACTTGCGAAGGAGCAATACCTTGATGATTACCCCCATATGTGGCAAAAATGGGCTGGTACCCCGCATTTGAGCCAGATGTGGTGCTCACATAGAAGTGATAGAAATTTTTGTGAACCTACTTAGATACTGCATGAGGAGGCTCATCAATGACCATTGTGCAACCTTTGGAAGCGCGACAACTGCGTCAGACGTGTGATCCTGCACAGTTCGACTTCGAGACGACAGCCGAACTGGAAGACCTGAGCGAGATCGTGGGCCAGGAGCGGGCGGTGGATGCGATTCTGTTCGGCATAGGCATCCAGCGTGAGGGGTATAACCTGTTCGCCCTGGGGCCCAGCGGCACAGGGAAGCGCACCACCATTCGCCAGTTCCTCGACCAGAGGGGCGCCGCTGAACCGGTCTCCCCCGATTGGTGCTACGTCAACAATTTCGAGCAGCCCCACAAACCGCGGGTGCTGCGGCTCCCGCCAGGGCAGGGAGTCGTATTGCGTAAAGATATGGATCGCTTGGTCGAGGAACTGCGCAGCGCGATCCCGGCAGCCTTCGAGAGCGAGGATTACCGCACGCGCAAGCAGGAAGCCGAGGAGGAGTTCAAGGAGCAGCAGGAGAAAGCCTTCACCGAGATTCGGCAGCAGGCCCAGGAGCACAATGTCGCGTTGATCCGCACACCGGTCGGCATGGCCTTTGCACCCCTGCAGGAGGGCGAGGTCATCAGCCCGGACGAGTTTCAGAAACTACCGGAAGAGGAGCGTAAGCGAGTCGAAGCAGACATCTCCAAACTCCAGGAGCGGCTCCAGGAGACCATATACCAGGTGCGACAATGGGAACGTGGAGTGCGGGAGAAGGTGAAGGAACTGGATCGCCAGGTGGTGATGTCCATCATCGACTCCCCGGTTGACGAACTGCGGAAAGAATACGCCGAACTGCCGGCGGTGGTGGACTACCTGGACGCGGTGCAACAGGACGTGATCGAGAACGTGGACGAATTCCGCAAATCCGAGGAGGCCCCGCAGGTCATGGGTATCCCACTGCCGCGCTCGCTGGTGGGCTCGCCGAGTTTCCGCCGTTATCAGGTGAACGTACTCGTAGACCACAGCCAGGCCGAAGGCGCGCCGGTGGTCTACGAGGATAACCCGACCTATAACAACCTCATCGGGCGCATTGAGCACATCGCTCAGATGGGAGCGCTGATGACCGATTTCAACCTGATCAAGCCCGGCGCGTTGCACCGCGCCAACGGCGGCTACCTCATCCTGGATGCGCGCCAGTTATTGCTGCAACCTTACGCCTGGGACGGGCTCAAGCGTGCCCTGCGCTCGCGAGAGGTGCGTGTGGAATCGCTAGGCCAGGCGCTGAGCCTGGTCAGCACCGTCTCGCTGGAGCCGAAGCCTATCCCGCTGGACGTGAAAGTCGTCCTGATCGGTGAGCGGTTGCTGTACTATCTGCTCTACCAACTCGACCCCGACTTCGGCGAATTATTCAAGGTCGAGGCCGATTTCAGCGAGGAGATAGCGCGTGTCCCAGAGAACAACCTGCTGTATGCTCGTCTGATCGCCACAATGGCCCGCAAAGAGGGCCTGCTTCCTTTCGACCGAGGGGCGGTGGCGCGGGTCATCGAGCACAGCGCCCGCACGACCGGCGATGCTGAAAAACTCTCCGTCCACCTGTTAAGCATCTCTGATCTGCTTCGCGAGGCGGACTACTGGGCGGGCGTGGCTGGCAACGGTGCCGTGACCGCGGACGACGTGCAGCGAGCAATTGACGCGCAGATTCACCGCGCCGACCGGCTGCGCGAGCGGGTGCAGGAGGAGATTGAGCGTGGGACGATCATGATTGACACGACCGGAGAGCGGATGGGGCAGGTCAACGGCCTCTCGGTGGTCGGGTTGGGCCACTTTGCCTTCGGGCAGCCCAGTCGCATCACCGCCCGCGTCCGTCTGGGTAAGGGCGAGGTGGTAGACATCGAGCGCGAGGTCGAATTGGGTGGCCCCATCCACTCCAAGGGAGTGCTTATCCTGGCAGGCTTTCTTGGCGCTCGTTACTCCGCCGACCGTCCCCTCTCCCTCTCAGCGAGCCTGGTGTTCGAGCAATCGTACGGTGGGGTGGAGGGGGACAGCGCCTCGCTGGCGGAACTGTGCGCGCTGCTCTCAGCGCTGGCAGAGGTACCCATCAAGCAATCGCTGGCTGTGACCGGCTCCGTCAACCAGCACGGACAGGTTCAGCCGATTGGCGGCGTCAACGAGAAGGTTGAGGGCTTCTTCGACGTTTGCAAGGTCCGGGGGCTGACGGGCGAGCAGGGAGTGATTATCCCGGCCACCAACGTGCGACACCTCATGTTGCGACAGGACGTCGTCGAGGCAGTGGAAGCGGGTCGGTTCCACGTCTACCCTGTGCAGACAGTGGATCAGGCCACCGAAATCCTGACCGGTATCCCGGCCGGAGAGCGGGACGAGGAGGGGGAGTTCCCCAAGGGAAGTATCAACCAACGGGTCGAAGCCCGGCTGATTGAATTGGCCGAAAGACAACGTGCCTTCGCTGCGCCCCGCGAGGAAACAGGGGGGGGAACCAGAGGTGGTTGAGGAGGAAGAAGGCGAGGCATGAGTGAGCAGAATGACAAGTTGACGATTCGACGCATCCTGGTGGCGCTGGATACCTCGCGTCACAGCCTGGCGGCGCTGGAAGCCGCGGCTGAATTGGCCACCAGCCTGGAGGCGGAGCTGCAAGGGCTCTTCGTCGAGGACGTCAATCTGCTGCGACTGGCAGGGCTGCCTGTGGCGCGAGAGGTGATGTATCCCTTCGTCGCCTCCGCAAGGTTGGATCGGGAGCGGATGGAGCGAGAGTTGCGAGCACAGGCGGCACAGGCGCGCCAGGCGCTTGCGGCAGCCTGTGAGCGACGACAGATCAAGTGGTCTTTCCGCGTCGTGCGAGGGGAGGTCGCGCCAGAAGTATTGGCCGCGGCGCTGGAGGCGGACCTGCTTAGCCTGGGGAAGGCAAGCCGACCGCTCATCCGGCGGGTGCGGCTGGGTTCCACAGCCCGGGCGGTAGCAGCACAGGCCACGCACTGTGTGCTCCTGCTTCAGCGCGATGTGGGCATCAAGCCTCCGGTAGTAGTGACCTACGATGGCTCGCCCGCCGCCAGGCAGGCCCTGATGATGGCGACCCATCTGGCTCAGAAGGAAGGAGGCTACCTGACCACGCTGATTCTGGCCGATGCACCAGATGCGGCACGGCGGTTGCAAGCCGAGGCCGCCAACTGGCTGCGTGGACGGGGGCTGATGGTACGTTACCGGAGGCTGATAGGTGCAGGCGTGGCAACGTTGACTCACGAAGTACAGACCGAGGGGAGTGGTATGCTGGTGTTGAGCGGCACCATCCTGCCCCCGGAGGCACTCCAGGCGTTGCTGGACGAGGTGGACTGCCCGGTGCTGCTGGTGCGGTGACCCACCCCGCCGCAAACAGGCGGGGCTACCCAGCGCCGCCCCTTCAGGCTGGCGCGGTTGATCTAACTGAGGCTCACGAAACGAGGCCCTACCACGACACGAGCGCGGCGGGGCCCTTTCTTGCGATGCCAGTGTTACTCGTCTATTTGAAGCGTCGGTTCTACGTCCACGATGGTGGCGCTGGCGGGCTCAGCGGCAGGTTGGGGCTTGGGGGGCTCAATCATCGGCGGCTCAATGTCGCCGTGCATCGTCGTCTGCCCACGCAGATAGGCCCCCTCGTTGAGCAGCAGCGAGTTGATGGTCAGGTCACCCCACACCCGGCCGGTCTCCAATATCTCCACCCGGTTGCTGGCGATGTTGCCCTTGACTGCGCCGGAGATGGAGATGTTGTTGGCCTTGATGTCGGCGATGACTTTCGCCCCCTCGCCGATAACCAGGTTGCCGGTGATGTCAATGGTTCCCTCGAAGACTCCGTCAATGCGGATGCCGCCGTCGGACTGGATGTCGCCCCGGAAGTAGGCGTTAGGGCCGACAATGGTCTCGATCTTGGAGATGGGAGCCGCGGCCGGGGCTTTAGTTTTCTCTTTTCCGAACACAGACGTTCCTCCTTATGTGACGATTTATCGTCGGGCACGGCATGATGTCGCTCAGATGATACATCAGCATCTGGTTTTTGTCAATCGTGACCGACGATGGCCTGCCGTGCCTCCGCCAGGGCTTGCTTTTCCTCCTCGCTCAATGTTCTGGGTGAGAGCCAACCCTGGACTGGCTTGGCGTAGATGCGCGTCGCGCCCCGTCCATAAAGCGCCGAGATGACAACGCCATTCCCCTCACCGTCCGCCAGCGCCAGCGCGAAACTCTGATCGCCGCCGGTATCCTGAAAGGCACGGAAGCGCACCAGTCCCACACTCTGCACAGCGTGGGCCAGGGTCGCGTCAATCTGCTGGCTGTGCGCCACCAAGCGCTCGGTGCGCGCAGTCGTCTCCGAGAGACGGGAGGCCAGGTTTTCCAGCGCCGTGACCAGGCTGGCGTCCTCTTCTGCGGCAAAGATGTTCTCGTAGCGGTGCTGCAGCCGGCGCAGCCGGGCCTGCAGGTCGAGCACCCACACGATGCCGACGACCACCAAAATCGTCAGCGCAACAGCCCAGATCAACAGCGCAATGTCCATCGCTCCTCCTCCTTACCTCCTACTCCACAAGCACCGGCCCCAGGATAACCCGATCACCGGCCAGGTTCCCTGCTAAGTCTACCACAGGAAGGCGACGAAGGGAAGTCATCCCATACATCCCCACCTCCAGCCAGTAGTCGCCCGGGGGCAGGTCGGCCGGGAGAACCAGCCGGTAGGGGTCAGTGAAAGTCTGCCCCGGCAGCCACTTGGGGAACCACAGGTAGGTGGGGCAGGCCCCACCCAGAGGGGTGTAGTCGTGGCCGGTGACGGGGCGGCCCGCGCCGTCTATCAAGTGGATGAAAATGGTGAGACTATCGCGGGGAGAGACCAGTGCCTGCCAGGTCAGGGTCAGATGGAGGGGCTGCCCGGCCTGGACGACTAGCGGCTCTTGCCACAGGGCTTCCCGTGCCTGCCATCCGGCCCGCGCCCGTGCTCCCACCAGCGCCACCTGGTTGTCCAGGTTCGCCAGGAGCGCCCCCACTTTCATCCCCCCCCTTGGGGGGGAAAGAGGGGGGGAGGGCAGGACGATGATGGTCGCGAGTTCCACTGTGGTGCCGCCGGTTGAGAGCGGCAGTTGCGGCCTGCCGCCGCTCAGATCGGCGTAGCCCAGGCTGAGCAGGTACTCTCCCGGCGACAGGGTGAAGGGGACCGGCAGTTCGTACCTCTCGGCGATGACTTCGCCCGGCTGCCATTGGGGGGTGAGCAGCCGGCTGTCGGTCGTCCAGCGGGTCTCGACCGGTCCCAGTTGCGCGTAGGGCATCCAGATGCCATCCATCGGCTCCGGTGCGCTCTGGTAGAGAATCAACTCCAGAGGCTTACCCGGCCGGACACCCCCCCCTTCTCCCCCCCTCCAGGGGGGGGCTAGGGAGGGGGTGAGGTCGTAACCCAGGATGTGAACCCGGTCATCGGCCCAGACGTCCAGCAGATGGGTGGGATGGGCGTCCGTCACCGGCGGAGCGACGACCCGGTAGAATGGTCCATCCGGCACCAGGCGGAAGCCGGCGTCGCGCACGGCGGGGCGATAGTCGGGCAGGTAGATGGGACCCTCCTCGATGTGGGCCCAGACCGACTCGACCCACGGGTTGGCGGTGGAGACGTAGACCAGTTTCACGTCCTCCTCGTCCAGTTTCTGCCCCTGGGTGTAGATGTGGACCCAGAGGGGGGTCAGGTGCTCCCAGTCGGAGAGGAGCACCGCGCCCTCACCGCGCCCGTCGAACCGCTGATAGACGGCGGCGACCCATTCCTCGGCGGCGGTGAAGTCGCGCAGGGAAATACCCCGAGAAAGATTCTGGGCAGCCTGGAAGAAAGGCCAAGGCAACAGAAGCAAGGCGAATAGCAGATTGCAGATTGCAGATTGCGGATTGCGGATTCGATTTTGCAATTTCGAATTTGCAACTTGCAATCCCCAATCGGCGAGGGCCAGGACACCGGCGCCGGCGGCGATGGACAGGGCCGTGAAGGGCAGCAGCAAGTAGGCCATCACATCCTGGACTGTGTTGAGGGTGAAGAGTAGATGGGTAATGAGGAAAAGGTAAATGAGGAGGGCGGGTTTGGGAGCGCGACGGGCCAACCAGATGAGGCCCACGACGATGAGGGTGACAACTGGCAGGAGGTACTGGAGCCAAAGGAGGCTCCAGAAGGCCAGTGCCCGGTCGGGCTGGTCGGCCAAGCCGAAGTGGAAGAGATTGACCCGTAGCCCCTGGGCGGTGATGTGTCCCAGGAACCCTTCCCAGGAGCGCATGTCCGTGGGGCCGAAGGGAGCGCGGGGGCTGCGCAGAGGATAGTAAAGTAGCGGGGCCAGTCCCAGCAACAGGCAGATTGCCAACAACAATAGCGTCCGCCATTGGCGCAGGATGCGGGGCCGCACGGCCAGGATGAAGAGACCGTAGGCCGGGATACCCATCAGGGTGATGGGGTGATGGGTGGCGGCCAGGCCCAGGGCCACGGCGAAGGCGGCCAGGTAGCGGTCGTGACCGGTGCGCCACCAGCGGATCAGCAGCCACAGGTGGGTGGCAGCCAGCGCCGCGCTGACGATATGGGCGTTGGCGTGGATAGAGTGCTGCCAGAGGTCGGGGGAGGCAGCAAGGCTTAAAGCCGCAAAAAGGGGAAGGAGGATGGAGTTGCGAATTGCGAATTGCGAATTGCGAATTGCAGATTGCAGGTCGCACACTATCAGGTAAACCGCCGTCACTACCCAGGCCCCCACTACTGCCGCCAAGAGGTTGGTGCGGAAGGCGACGGTGCCTACCGGGACGAGGGTCTGCCATAGTTTGGCCAGCAGGGTGTAGAAAGCATAGCCTGGCGGGTGGGCGATGCCCAGGATGGCAGGGATAAATTGGTACTCGGAGGGGTCGCCGAAGAGGGTGGCAGGGGCGGCGGTGGCAGCGTAGAGGGAGAAAGTCAGCAGGAATATGAGGAGGGGCGCTAAGCGGGTTAGTTGGTTGGTTGATTGGTTGACGGCCATTGGAAGGTATCTGCAATCGTAGGGTTCTAGCGTGGAAGCAGCCCCAGTTCGCGGCGCATATCTGCCACGTCAATGTAGGGCTGGCCTTCTCGCCGCTTCCGCTCTTCCATGTACTCGACGGCTTTCAGCAGTTCCTCCAACTGCTCCCGCAGCCCTGGGTCGTGGGACGCCTGCCGGGGGGATTTCCCGCCCAGCGCGGGCAGCGGGGTGTCGAGCCATTCCGCGCGCTGGGTGGCCATCACCTCGCGGACGAGGGCCTCTTCAACCTCTGATGGGATCTCCTCGCAGCCCGGGGGGGAGGACTCCGCCGCCGCCAGCATGGTGTCCAGGTCCCGGAACTCGTCGTCCAGGTGCCGGATGAAGCGGCCCAGTACCTGCCCGAGCAGCATTTTGCCGGTGTCCAGCCGTTCCCGCGAAAGGCAACCCAATTCCAATCGGTCGTGCCACAGCCGCACGTCGCCTAGAGAGCGGTAGGTCAGCCCGCCCGGCCCGGCTGTCCAGTCGGTCCTCATCATCAGCCCTTTTCTCTCTATGGGGATCTCGGGCACGTGAGAGCGGCCCCTGAGCAGCCAGACGTAGGCTAATGCCTTCTCGTCTTCGTCGGCCGGCCCTGCATAGACGAACTCCTCCGCCTGGTCTAGCCGCTCCTCGACCGCCCGGGGGTCATTCACGGCATAGCGGGCCGTGCTGGCCATCAATGAGTGGCCCTCCGGGGTGTAGATGGGCGGAGGCGGCGCGGTGGCGATTTCCATCAGGCGGTGATATAGATCGAGGCTGTGGTCCCGGTAGAAATTGTCCAGCGATGCCTGGGGATACTGCTTCTGGTAATCTTCCCACAGTTCCCGGGCGAAGTTCAGCAGTGCCGGCTTCTCCATTGGCGGGAGGGGAACTACGGTCCCGGTGAAGCACAGCCGCCCCTCCGTCAGTAGGGGACGAGCCAGGATGACCTGCCATTTCACCAGGGCGTGGGAGGCGGAGATGTCGTTGGCCTCGATCACCTTGCCGCTGAGCAGGTCTTGCACCGTTTCGCCAACGCCTGGCTCCACCTTTTGCACCTCCAATAGGCGCATGCGGTTGGTGCGCAGCCAGTCGTCGAGTATCCGCCGTTGGGCCGTGGGGAGCCGTGGCCCCACCTCGCGGGCCAGAAGGTCAATGATGCGCTCCCCTTTGGAGGTGACGTAGTCGTTGATATACCACTCTTGGAAGCCGGGCATCCTCTCCTCGTCGAGGGTGAGGACGTTATCCTGCAATGCCTCCTCGCCGAAGTAGAGCCGGATGGCGCGCTTGAAGTCATCTCCGAAGCACACCTGGTAGGTGAACTCCAGAATGCGCTCCCGCAGCACCCGCTCGTCCCGGCTGGGGGGCGGGGCCGCACGGCGGGGTGGCTTCTGTCGTCTCCGGGGTGCCAGAGCGCGCTTTTTCCGTTTGCGTGACCGTTTCCTGCTCATAAGAACTTCTTGATGTATCCCTGTTTCTCCAGATAAGCAACTATCTTCGCTGCGCTCTCCTCCGATGCCTCCTGCGCCGTGCGGCAGACGATCTCCGGGTTCTCGGGCTCCTCGTAGGGGTCGGAGACGCCGGTGAAATTCTCGATCTCCCCGGCGAATGCTCTGGCGTACATCCCTTTCACATCCCGCTGGGCGCACACCTCCACCGGGCACTCGATATAGATTTCGATGAACTCGCCGATCTCCTGGCGCGACTTGGCCCGCCGCTCCCGGTAAGGGGAGATGAACGAGCAAAGAACCGCCACGCCGTTGCGAGTGAGCAGTTTCGCCACGAACGTCACCCGCTCAATGTTCTTGTCCCGATCCTCCTTGCTGAACCCCAGGTCGCGGGTCAGGCTCTGGCGTACGATGTCACCGTCGAGCCGCTCGACTTTGAGGCCTCGGTCGCGCAGTTCTTGCTCGACCAGTCTCGCAATAGTGGTCTTGCCCGATCCTGAGAGGCCGGTGAACCATAGAGTGAAACCTTTCTGATCACACAATGTTCTGCTACTCCTTGTCTGGGATTCTGACTTGGCCGATGACCGCACGCAAGGCCGCTGCGGGGACAGCCCCGTGGCGCAGCAGCAGCGGGGGAGAGACGGTGCAGTCGAGGACGCTGGACGGGACGCCTCCCCGGCAGAGGCCGCCGTCGAGGATCAGGTCTATTCGGCGACCCAGTTGCTCCTCGACCTCCTGGGCGGTGATGGCGTTGGGCTGCCCTGAGATGTTGGCACTGGTGACCGCCAGCACACCGCCCGCCTCTCGGATAACATCACGGGTCAATGGCAGGTCAGGCACACGCACAGCCACGGTGGGGCTGGCGCTGATCTCGTCGGGTACTATCCTGGTTTTGGGCAACACCAGCGTCAGCCCGCCGGGCCAGAAGTGGGTGAGCAACCGTCTGAACTGGGGCGGAAGCGTGGCGACGCGGCTCAATTGGCCGGCATCGGACAGCAGGAGTGGGATGGGCCTGTCGGATGGGCGCTGCTTGGCTTCGTACAGGCGGACCACGGCGCCCACATCCCATGGCAACGCCGCCACGCCGTAGACGGTGTCGGTGGGGAAGGCGACCAGCCCTCCGGCTTTCAACACCTCGATGGCACGACGCTGTGCGTTCTCGTTGCCTATGTGGATAATCTTGGCCTTCATTGGCATCAGCCTGGGCAACGCGCACGACCACCGCGAATGTGGCATTGCCGGTGGCGATCAGGGCTTGGCCCGCGTGGTCGCAAACGAGCGGCGCAGGAAGATGTCGCCGCCCCAAACGGGTGATGCTGGGGAACCCTACCCCACCTTTTCATGCCGTTGTGATCTGAAGCGCGTTGGAGCCAAAGTATAACATGGCTCATGACCGCCGTCAACTCGGCGCGTTTGCTAATCCGCTCCTCATTCCATTGCCCCACTTGCCAATCTGCCCACTTTCTGGTACGATTTGCGCACATCGCCTGAAAGGGAGTGTTGAACTATGACACCAGTCCGAATTGTCCGCCATATCGCCTTGCAGCGCCGCCAACGCCGCCGCGCCAGGGAGCGGACCGGCTCACGTCAGTTGCTCCGCGTCACCGGCATCTTGCTGCTTGCAGTGCTGCTCGTGACCACGGCGGTCATCGTCAGCGGGGCGAGCGCCGCCGCTGGCGCTTACGCCTATTTCACTCGCGACCTGCCCGAACCGGAGCAGATTGAGGCCGCTGAGAAAAACTTCGAGACCACCAAAATCTACGATCACACCGGTCAGACTCTTCTCTACGAGGTGATTGACCCCACCGGCGGCGACCGCACCTGGGTCACGCTGGATCAGATTCCAGAACACCTCATCTGCGCGACTGTCGCCAATGAGGATCGCACTTTTTGGGAGAACCCCGGCATCAACCCGCGCGGTATCGCCCGTGCCTTCTGGGCTAACGTCCGGGGCCAGCAAATCCAGGGTGGCTCCTCGATCACCCAGCAATTGATCAAGAGCGTCGTCATTGAGCACGAACGGCGTTACGTCGGCGCGGAGGGCCCTGGGTGGAAGGACTACGAGCGTAAAATCACCGAAGTTTTGCTGGCCTATCGCATCACGCAGAAGTACAGCAAAGAGCAGATCCTGGAGTGGTACCTGAACACCAACTTCTACGGCAACCTGGCCTACGGCATCGAGGCGGCGTCTCGGGTATACTTTGGCAAGAGCGTCAGCGACCTGACGCTGGCTGAGTCCGCCACGCTGGCCGTCATCCCGCAATTTCCGCGCTTGAATCCCTTCGACGATCCGGAGGCTGCACGCAAGCGCCAGCACCTTGTGCTCGACGCAATGGTGAACCAGGGCTGCATCACCCCCGAGGAGGCGGTCGCCGCCAAGTACGAACCCTGGGATCTGGCCGTTTTCATCGAACGCTTCGACATCCTGGCCCCGCATTTCTCCATCTATGTGCGCAAACAACTGGAGGACATGCCCGAAGTCGGCCCCGAGGCCGTGTACCGTGGCGGGCTGCGGGTCTACACCACCCTCGACCTGAATCTGCAGAAACAGGCCCAATGCGTGGCCCAGGCTCACGTCCGCCGTCTGTCCGGTGAGGACGAGGCCACCGTGATCCAGGAGGCGATTGCTGAAGGTTGCGAGGCGGCGCAGTTCCTGCCGCCTCTCCAGGCCTACGACGTGGGACGTGACCACGACGTCAGCAATGCATCCGTCGTCGTCATCCGTCCCACCACCGGCGAGATCCTGGCCATGGTCGGCAGCCTGGACTACTGGGATAAGGACATTGACGGCCACTTCAACGTCGCTGCGGATGGAGCGCGTCAGCCAGGGTCTTCCTTCAAGCCCCTCACCTATGTTACGCTGCTCTCACAAGGCTACAACGCCGCCCACATGTTCCTCGACGTACGCACCGCCTTCCAGCAGCCCACCGGTTACCCCTACGTGCCGGAGAACTACGACCGCAAATATCACGGCCCGCAACGGTTGCGGCTGGCGCTGGCCTGCTCCTACAACATCCCTGCCGTCGCCGCGCTGCAACTGGCGGGCGTGGACAATGTGATTCGTACTGCCCATCGCATGGGCATCAACACCCTCGACCGGGGGCTGGATTACTACGGACTCAGCCTGACGTTGGGCGGCGGCGAGGTGCACCTGCTCGACATGGTCTACGCCTTCGGCGTCTTCGCCAACGGCGGCCGGATGTACGGCGCGCCTGTGCCCGAAGACCAACTGCGCACCGGCTACCGCGAACTCGCCCCGGTCGCCATCTTGCGCGTCGAGGACCGCGAGGGCAATGTGCTCTACGAGTACGACCAGCCCGAGAGCCGTGACATTCTCTCGCCTCAGCTGGCCTACCTGATGAACAGCATCCTCTCCGACCGGCGGGCGCGCTGGAGGGCCATGGGCTATCCCAACGCACTGGAACTCTCCAATGAGCGGCCTGCCGCCGCCAAGACCGGCACCACCGACGACTTCCACGATGCCTGGACAATCGGCTACACCCCCCAGTTGGCCGCTGGCGTGTGGGTCGGCAACTCCGACAACAGCGAGATGCGCAACCTGCCCGGCCTGCGCGGTGCCGCTCCCATCTGGCACGCGGTGATGGAGTACGCGCTCCAAGGCGAGGAGAGCGTCCCCTTCGCGCGGCCGGACGGATTGATCGAGCGGTCAGTCTGCGCTGTCTCCGGCATGCTGCCCACCGAGCACTGTCCAACCGTCTCCGAACTCTTCATCCCCGGCACCGAGCCGACCGAACACTGCCACATTCACCAGGCCTTCCGCGTCAATCGTGAGACCGGCCGGCTGTGCACTGTCTATACGCCGCCGGAACTATGCGAGGAGCGCGTCTATGAGGTCTACCCGCCCGAGGCAGCCGATTGGATCGCCAGCCTGCCGGAGGATCAGCGGCCGGCCATGCCACCCACCGAATACGACACTATTTACGGCCCCTCGCGCAGCGACGCCGAGGTGGCCATCATCGGCCCTGCCCCTTACTCTTACATCCGGGACACCGTTCCCATCACCGGCAACGCCAGAGGCGGCGACTTCAACTACTACCAGGTAGCGTTCGGCGAGGGGCTGAACCCCACCGGATGGATTCAGATTGGCACTGACCACGGCGACCAGGTGGATCACGGCCTGCTGGAGTTCTGGGACGTCACTGGGCTGGATGGACTCTATAGCCTGCGCCTCAGCGTCGTGGACCACTCAATGGCGCTGCGCGAGGCGACCATCCAGGTGACCGTGGACAACATCTCCCCCACGCTCGACCTGACCTATCCGGAGGAGGGGGCCGTGTACGAATATGGTTACGACGAGTGGGTCAACGTCAACGCCGAGGTGCAGGACTATTCCATCGCGCGGGTCGAGTTCTATGAGTATCCTGGGGGTAAGGGAAATGAGCCCGTTGAAGGGTTAGAGCCTTTCGCCGTGCGCACCATCGCCCCCTTCAATGTCAACTGGATGATCAAGGAGTCAGGGGCACACACCTTCTACATCATCGCCGTGGACGCGGCGGGCAACACGACCAAGAGCAATCAGGTGACCATCAAGGTCGTGCCCCGCCAGGAAGGAGAATGACGATGGCTTCACGGAAACCACACATCCTCAGGCCTCATCCTCGTTCGCCGAAGGTCTCTGACCGAGGCGTAAAGGGCTCGGTCGGGAGACCTTCGCCCAGCAGCCTGAGTCTATAAACAGGGGGAAGCAAAAGATGAACACGAGAAAGAACCATCGTCCGTTATTGCTGGCTGGGGTCTTTTTGTTGCTGGCAGCATTGGCTTGCAACCTGCCAGGCCAGGCGCTCCCTACGGAGTCAACAGTGCCCCAGGTGAGGGAGGCCAGCCCCACGTCGCCCCCCTCCCCGGCCGCCGCCGAAACCCCCGTCCCCGACGTATCCGGCCCCGGCGGCTGCACCCTCAACGCCCGCTACGTGGCCGACGTGACGGTGCCGGACGACACCGAGTTCACCCCCGGCGAAGCCTTCAACAAAGTGTGGCGCGTGCGCAACTCCGGCGCCTGCACCTGGGAGGCCGGCACGCAATTGGTCTTTGTCTCCGGCGAGCCGATGGGCGGGCCAGCGGCGGTGGACGTCCCGGCGGTAGCACCTGGCTCCAACACCGACGTCAGTGTGGACCTGGTTGCGCCGACCGCACCGGGGACTTACCGGTCCACCTGGCAGTTGCGGGGTCCCGATGGTGTACGCTTCGGCAGCCAGATCTATGTCCAGATCGTCGTGCCGGAGGTGGCGACGGAAGAGCCGACGGAGGGGCCTACCGAAGAACCAACGGAGGAGCCAACCGAAGAAGCGACAGAAGAGCCTACTGAGAAGCCGACCGAGGAAGCCAGTGGACCTGATCTATACATCAGTGAATTATCCACTGATCCACCCAATCCACAATCCGGTGATACAATCCACGTGCGGGTTGGTACCTACAACCGAGGTAGCCAGGCGGTTGGCGCGTACCGAGTGACCTTCAAATACGGTTCACATTCTGCTGCCGTCTGCGTCTGGGAAGTCTTGGGCACCACCGCGCACGGTGGTCGGATTCTGACTTGCGATGCCCTCGTCTACAGCGCCTACACCGGCGTCGCCACCACTGATGCGGACGACACTGTTGCCGAGACCGACGAGGGGAACAATACGGCCGAGATCGAAATCCCGGTGCCGGCAGCAACAGGTGTTGACCTCTACATCAGCGAATTGAGCATCTCACCTCCCAATCCCCGCGCCGGAGACACGGTCACGGCCCGTGTAGGGGTTTACAATCGAGGAAGTACTGCGGCCGGTGCTTTCCGCGTGTACTGGCGGTATTGGAGTGGCGATTTCGACGTCTGTGATTGGGGCTTAACCAGTGTATCGGCACATGGAGGACGGATCCTCACCTGCGAGGTCGAACTTTACGGCTCCTTTGACACGGTCGCTATCGCCGACGCGAAAAGTGACATATCTGAAGCAGTGGAGATCAACAACGAACGCACCCTTCACGTTGAGGTCAGTCCATAGACCAGATGGGGATCAGGGAGGGGTGGGCTCCCCGTCATTCATACGCAAGGAGGAAGAAGCGAAATGCAAACCAAACGTTTACTCTGGATCGTGGCTCTGGGGCTGGGATTTGCCCTGACCCTGGGCCTGCTGATGGCGTTGAGCCCCTCGCCGGAGGTGGCCCACGCCTGGCCGATTACACCGGGGGTCACTCCGAGCCCACCGGTCACCCGCCCCCCCGGCCCGGCCTTCGTCAAGCCGGGCGGGAGTGGTGGCTGGTGTCTGCAGAATGACCCCTGTGGCTCCATTCAGTACGCCATTGACCAGTGCGAGCCAGGCAATGGCGACACCATCTACGTGGCCGGGGGCACCTACACGGGCACCGGGGCGGCCGTCATCACGGTCACCAAGAGCATCACGCTCTACGGTGGCTGGGATGGCTCTCTCACCGGCGAGATAGTGCGCAACTCCAACATCCATCCCACCACGCTGGATGGCGAAAATGTGCGGCGGGTGGTCTACATCAGCAAGAACATCCCACCGATCATCGAGGGCTTTATCATTACTCACGGCCGGGACCAGGAAGGCGGTGGAATTTATGCTGAGAATGCCACGCCGGTCATCGCCGGCAACGTCATCACTAACAACGTTGCCCTCTGGTACGGCGGTGGCGGTTACATACGTTCCGGGGCCCCCGTCATTACAGCCAACGCTGTCCTCAGCAACAGCGCCGTTTATGGCGGTGGCGGCTTTAGTTTTAGTCATGGCACGGTCGTGCTGCACGGCAACCACATCGCTGAGAACCAGGCCAACTACGGGGGTGGGTTACACGTGGATAGTGCATCCATTACCGCCACCGCTAACCTGATCGTCCACAACCAGGCTATCAGTGCCTGGGTCACTTCTGGTTTTGAGGGCCACCGCCTGGTAGCAGTGAATAACGTCCTGGCGAACAACAGCGGCACGGCATTCGAGATTTACAACTACCACTATGCCGACCTGATCCACAACACCATAGTAGACAATGGGGACAATGCGGTGAAGGGTGCTTATACTGCAACTATCATCCTGACCAACAATATCATCGCTGATCACGCGGCAAGCAGCGTCATTGCCTGGGCCGGTGCCACCGTTTCTGCCAGCAACAACCTATTCTGGAACAACGGTGCAGACCCTGTCACCGGCACGAATGCCGTGTTGGACAACCCGCTCTTCGTGGACCCCGACGGCGGCGATTACCACATCGGCCCTGCCTCGGCGGCAATTGGCCAGGGCGCGAATGCGGGGGTGACGACCGATATAGACGGTGACCCGCGTCCGGCCCCTGCTGGGACCCGCCCCGATTTGGGCGCCGACGAGATCGGTCAGCGTCGCATCTACCTGCCGCTGGTGCTGCGCAACGGGTAATGAGATAGGGGCGCGGTGACCGCGCCCCTACATCCACGTTAGGTTGCCGGGCAAAGGAGTCCGCCTAGAGCGCCAGTTCCACGTCCAGCGCCGAGAGCACCTCGTCAACGGGGTTCATGATGGTGGTGGCTTCGGAGCCGGCAAAGAGGAGCCCTACGACCCGCCCGTCCATATCCAGCACTGCCGAGCCGGAATCGCCAGGTTGGCTCATTGGGCCGGCGACCAGTTGGCCGGTGAAGAGGGCCGTGGGACCGTTGTAGTTAACGCGCAGCGTGGCGTCAATCTGGGTGATGGTGTCCTGGGTGTGACCGCTCGTGCGCCCCGTCTTCTGCACCTCCGTGCCCAGCGTGGCCGTGCCAACCCCGGCCGGTATACCGATGTAGAGGATCTCGTTGCTCACCAGATCAGGCGAGAGGGGGCGGGCCAGCGCGGCGTCTACCCGGTTGACCCCCTCGGTCTGTTTCACCGCCTGGAGCCGGTGATGTGAGCCAAACGCCCCGGCGACGTAATTCAGCAGCCTGGCGGACCATTCGGCGATGGAGCACTCCGGCGGGGCGGTGCCGAAGTCGAGGGGCACGCAGTCGGCCAGCGTGGCGATGCGGTCGTCGGTCGTGCCGCCGTCGGTCGGGCCCGGCTGGAGGATCGCGTCTCCCTCCTGACCCCGGTTGCAATCGCAGAGGACGTGGTTGTTCGAGAGGATGAACACCTCCCCACCACGCCGCACCAGGCAGCCGAAGGTACCCGCGGTGATGCGGTAGTGACCTATGGAGACACCAGGTGGGACTACAGGCCGCCAGCGGTCGCGTGGCCCCAACTGGAAGGCACGCAACACCCCGGTCTCCACTACGTCCGTCTTGACGCCGTCGAGCGCCTGAGGCACCAGGTCTTCTGCGGCCAGAGCCGAAGGGGCCACCTTGCGCGTGACCGAGACGACGAGACTCAATTCGCCCGTGTTGACCCCCTGGCTGATCTTGTAGCCGAGACCAACTCCCACGACGTTGCGCTTGCTCAGGAGTTTGTGAACGTAGGCTCCTTTGACCTGCTTCGCCTGAGCCATCAATTCTGTAATCATCCCGCCCTCCTTTCTATCTGTAAGCCAACAGCCTTCTGCTTTCTGCTAACGGCTATGCAATGCCCGCAGTTCCCCGACGACCTGGACATCCACGGGTATCCCCTCCAATTCGCACGGTATCACGTCGCCTGGAACAAGTTGAGAG
>DAOUEC010000252.1:0-12963 GCA_034430655.1 Anaerolineae bacterium | reverse complement strand
GAGCAAGGATTATGAAGTACTCACCGAAACCAGTGAGGCGATGGTATACGCCGCCATGACTCGCGTAATGCTCAGACGCCTGGGGCGTCCCCAGGCTGCCAGCCCATAGGATTTTTCAGACATGCTCTAAGAGGCCAGTTTGTCCAGTAGGGGCGAAGCATCCCACTAGCGGGCGACCCTTCAGCAAGGTACTGTACCGGGAATGTGTAGCCCCTGCTCTGGCGCAGACCCCCTTGACAAGAATTAAGTTATATGTTATGATTATTCATAGATGACTTAATATTCTTCAGGAGGATGCAATGTACCCCGTCCCAACCGAATGTCCCATCTGCCACGATGACCTGCTGGTCGCCCGGCTGGTCTGCCGCAACTGCGGCACTGCCCTGGAGGGTCGCTTCACCATGGGGCGGCTCTTCCAACTCACGCCCGACCAACTCCACTTCGTGGAGGTCTTCCTCCGCTGTGAGGGCAAGATCAACCGCGTGCAGGAGGAACTGGGCCTTTCCTACCCCACCGTCCGCAGCCGCCTGGAAGAGATCATCCGCGCTCTGGGCTACGAAGTGGGTGAGGAGCAGGAGGCCAAAGACGAGCGCCGCCAGGAAGTCCTGGAACGGCTGGCCCGCCGGGAGATCTCCTCGGAAGAGGCATTTCGGCTTCTGTAAGAGGATCAACCGCAAGAGAATTCGTGGGAGGAGGCGTCAAATGTCCGTACAAGTGCTCAGGATTCGTTTCCCCGGTCTGTTGGTGGCTGTCTCCGTGGAGCGGCCTCACCGTCGAAAGAGGGAGTGCCCCCCAGGAAGTGCTTCCGCACGGGCAGAGCACGACTACGTGGCCCGATGCTTTCCCTCTATTGCAGGGATAGAGCCCAACTTGATGAAGTTGCAAGCGTAGGAGGAGTAAGAATGCTCGAACAGACTATTGAAACATCGGCGACTCCCCACGTCACCGTCACCGAGTGCATAGGCAACCTGGTGGTGCGGGGGTCGGAGGAGCGGCGGATTACCATTCAAGTGCAGGGTGGGGCCGACGACGCGACCGTGGAACGAGAGGGGGAGACCTTTACGCTTGCATCCCGCGCCGGCTGCCGCCTCACCTGCCCCCCGAACACGACCCTCACCGTCGGCGTTGTGCGGGGGAATCTGAAGATCAAGGGAGTGGAGGGGCCGGTCGCCATCGGCAGCGCCTACGGCAACGTGAACCTGCGTGCCATCGGCCCCACCGCCCTGGAGCAGACCTTTGGTAATCTGAGCGCCCGCCAGGTGGCAGGGAACCTGCACGTGCAGACCACGAGGGGGAACGCGCGGATCGGCCAGGTGGAAGGCTCTCTCTCCCTGAGCCAGGTGGGCGGCAATCTTATCGCCGAGGGGCTTCAGGGTGGGGTAGCAGCGGAACGGGTCGAGGGGAACGCCCGGCTGGGGCCGCCTTTCTTCCCCGGCCAGACCTACCAACTAAGCGCTGACGGCAACCTGACAGTTCTCCTCCCTGCCGACGCCAGTCTCCGCCTGACCCTTCGCGCTGGTGGCGGGGTTCGCTCTACCTTCCCTGGCCTGACCCTGGAGGAGGCGGAGGGGGAGACGAGGGGCATCCTGGGGGCCGGTGAGGCCAACCTGACGGCGCAGGTTGACGGGCGTGCATACCTGCGGCCTTTAGGGCCGAAAGGAGCGCCTGCCGGGCATCTGGATTTCGATTTCACGGCTGACCTGGAAGGGTTGGGTGCACAGATCGAAACCCATATCGCCGAGGTGATGGCGGACGTGGAAGCCAGCCTGGAGGAGAGCCTGGGCCGCATTGATGACCAGAGGCTTCGCCAGCGGGTGGAGCAAGCGACGGAAAAGGCTCACCGGAAGGCGGAGCGTGCGGCGGAACAGGCCCGCCGTGAGGCGGAGCGTGCGGCGGAGCGGGCTCGCCTGCGCGCGGAGCGAGCCGAGCGGCGCTGGCGGCGGGCCAGTGGCCGACGGCCTCGCCCCAAGTGGGAGCCGGCAACGGAGGAGGAGCGCATGCGGGTGCTGCGCCTGGTGGAGGAGGGGAAAATCATGCCCGAACAGGCAGCCGACCTGCTGGCTGCGCTGGAGGGGCGATGATGGGCATAGAACGCGCAGAACAGCATCGACCCAAATGGCAGATCCCGTTTTTCACCATCTGGACCGGACAGCAGTTTTCGTTGATCGGCAGCAGCGTCTTGCAGTTCGCGCTGGTGTGGTGGCTCACCCAACTGACTGGTTCGGCGACCGTGCTGGCGACGGCGACGATGATGTGGGTGATCCCCCAGGTTTTCCTGGGGCCTTTCGCGGGCGCGCTGGTGGACCGCTGGAACCGGCGCGTGGTGATGATCGTGGCGGACAGCCTGGTCGCGCTCGTGGCGTTGTGGCTGGCGTATCTATTCTGGACCGATACCATGCAGGTCTGGCACGTATACGCAGGTCTGCTGGTGCGCGCGATTGGAGGCCTCTTTCACTGGCCGGCGATGCAGGCCTCGACCTCATTGATGGTGCCCGGTGAGCACCTGACGCGCGTGGCGGGCCTCAACCAGACGATGCAAGGTGCGCTGAATATGATTGGGCCACCGCTGGGCGCGATGTTACTGGCGGTACTCCCGTTCGAAGGTATCATGCTTATGGATGTGGGTACAGCGATGCTCGCCATTTTGCCGCTGTTCTTCGTAATTATTCCGCAGCCGCAGCGTTCTTCGATCGGGACGGTGGGAGGTGGGAAAAAGCCGTCGGTCTGGTTGGACCTGCGCGAGGGGTTGCGCTACGTCTGGGGCTGGCCGGGGCTGCTGGCGGTCTTGATCATGGCGACGATCATCAATTTCGTGGTGAATCCGGCCTTTTCGCTGATGCCGTTGTTGGTGACGGAACATTTCAAGGGTGATGCCTTGCAGTTGGGCTGGCTGGAGTCGAGTTGGGGGGTTGGCCTCGTGCTGGGCGGATTACTCTTGAGCGCGTGGGGCGGGTTTCGGCGGCGCGTCTACACCTCGTTGGCGAGCCTGGTGCTGGAGGGTCTGGGTATCATGCTGCTTGGCCTGACGCCAGCGAACGCATTCTGGCTGGCGGTGGCCAGCATGTTCGTAGCGGGCTCTATGAATGCGCTCGTCAATGGGCCGCTGTTTGCACTGCTTCAGGCGACGGTTGCTCCAGAGATGCAGGGGCGCGTGTTCACAGTGGTGGCGAGTATGTCTTCGGCTGCGTGGCCTCTGAGTCTGGCGGTCGCCGGCCCGGTTGCCGACGCGATTGGCCTGCGCCCGTGGTACGTGGTGGGCGGCATCGTTTGCGTGTTCATGGGGGTGGGCGCCTGCTTTGTGCCAGTGATTGTGAATATAGAACAGAATCATAATGGACACGGCGTCCAGAGAGAGGCATGGGGAGAAGCCGGTGTAAGTTCCAGCGGGGCGGCAGAGTGATGTCTCTCTACAGGCCACTAGAGCGCGTTTGCAATATTTACGACGAATACCCCCGGCAGTTCTGGATCCTCGTACTAGCAGGCTGTCGGAGTGAACGTTTGTTCTGCAAAAACGCTCCACTTTTGCCTATTATTGGGCCTACAACCTGTCAGAGAATGCGATTTTTGAGCGAAAACGCCTTGTCCGGGCCTGTATTTGGCTAAAAACAAGGCTCAGAGCATCACTTGGACCTCAAAAATGGGCCGAAGATGGAACGCCGAATTTCTCTCCGACAGGCTGCTAGGCACGTTCATTGATCGGATCGGTGGGGCGGTTATGTTCCCCTTCTTCACGCTCTACATCACGCGGAAGTTCGGCGTGGGCATGACGGAGGTAGGCGTGATCTTTGGTCTCTTCTTTGTCTCGGCCTACGTCTTCTTCCTGGTGGCGATGGTCATCATCACCATCGGCGAGATGCTGACTGCCCCGACCTCTCAGGCGCTGGTGGCCCGGTTTGCGCCCGAGGACATGCGGGGGCGGTACATGGCGGTCTTCGGGTTCAATTGGGTGATCCCGTCAATTATAGGCCCGCTTCTGGCCGGGCTGATCATGGACAACGGTGACCCGCGCTGGGTCTGGTATGCCGCCGGGCTGGTGGGGCTGGTGGCCGCCGGGGCCTTCGCTCTGCTGCAGCGCCGGGTTGGGCGGGTCACTGAGGTTATGGCTTTCGCCCGGCGTGGGAAAGTGCGGAGCCCGGCGAGCGAGTGAACGACAACTTGCTAGACTTTGGTAGGAGGGCCTATGGAGGGACGGTTGCGGATATTGGAATTGATCGAGGCGGGAGAGATCAGCGTCGAGGAAGGGGCGCGGCGACTGGAGGCGCTGGCAGAGGGCGTCGAGGCCCCGGATACCCCTCTCGCCCGCCCGGCCGTGGTGCGGCATCTGTGGCAGGCCGTGTTCTGGACAGGGGCCGGTCTGGTGGTAGGCGGCGGGCTGCTAGTGCAGGCCGTCTACACTCAGGCGGTCTCCGCCGGGTGGTTGACCTGGGGCTGGGTTCTCTTCGCCCTGGGCGTGCTGGGGGTGGCGCTGGGCTGGTGGCTGCGGCGTGCTCGCTGGCTCTCGCTGCGGGTGCGGCAGCCTGATGGCCCCAACATCTCCTTTGCCCTCCCACTGCCGCTGGGACCCGTCGCCTGGGTGCTGCGTATCGCCCGTCCCTCCGTCCCGCAACTGCGGGAGATGGGGGTGGACGAATTGATCCTGGCGATGCGGGAAGAGGTGCGAGACGGGCGCCCCGTCATAGTCGAAGTAGACGAGGGAGAGAGCGGAGATCAGGTGCAGATTTATTTCGGTTAGGAGGTGGAGCATGACAACGACAGGCGAAGAACGACTGAAGATACTCCAGATGCTGGAGGAGGGGAAGGTCACGGCGGATGAGGCGGCCACCCTGCTGCGAGCGCTGGAAGGGGGGCGGCGCGCTACACCGGCAGCGCCAGCGCAGGCTGGGAGGAAACAGTACCTCCGCATCCAGGTGACCGACCTGGCCTCAGGGTCGGCGAAGGTGAACGTGACCGTTCCGATGGGCCTGGTGAGCGCGGGATTGCACATGGCAGAGCGGTTTGCCCCGGAGCTCGAGGGCTTCGACATGCAGGAACTGGAGGAGTTGCTCGCCAGCGGCACGATCGGCAAGATCGTGGAGGTAATGGACGAGGAGGACAACGAACGGGTGGAAATCTATGTGGAGTAAGTTGTAAGCACCAAAGAATGTGCTAAAATACACTCCTGGAGGTGTCGGATGGCTACGGTGGAAGAACGGATGCAGATCCTGAAGATGATTGAGAGCGGCCAGGTCACTGCCGGGGAGGGGGCCCAACTGCTGGAAGCCTTGAAAGGAGAGGGTCGCCGGGAAGAGGAACGCTGGCCGGACAGCCGGGGGAGGGAGCCGCGCCGGCTTCGCATTCGCGTGACCGATCTGGAGACGGGTCGCCGCAAGGTCAACATCAACCTGCCCTGGAGCCTGGTCAACGTGGGCACCAAGATGGGGGCTCACTTCGCACCCGCAGAGATCAACCTGGAAGAGGTCATGGAAGCCGTCCACTCCGGCGCCGAAGGGAAGATCGTGGACGTGGAGGACGTAGAGGACAACGAGCGGGTGGAAATCTTCGTGGAGTGATTCGAACCGGCCGGCCGTGTCTAAGAGCGGCCAGGATGTTGAGACTTCGGAAGTCTCCGAGACTTCCGAAGTCTATTTCAAGCGGCGGAGAACCATAAGGGTCAGGTCGTCGGAGGGAGGAGTGTCGCCGGCGAAGGCGATCACCGAATCGTCAATGGCGTCCAGCATCGCCTGGGCCGAACTGTTGTCAGCAGCCTGAATGGTTGTCCGCAGACGCTCTTCGCCATAGATCTCATCCTGTGGAGAAAAAGCCTCGGTGACGCCGTCGGTATAGAGAATCAAGTGGTCACCTGGCTCCAGAGAGACGCTCCGCTCCTCCACGCGAGTTCCCTCCACCACGCCAAGCGCCATTCCCCCTGTGCCGAATCGTTTCAGTTCCCCCGTGCGAGACCGCAGCAACAGCGGCGGGTTGTGCCCGGCGTTGGCGTAGGCCAGACCACCCGTCTCCAACGACAGAACTGCGTAAACGGCGGTGACGAACATGCCGTGTTGGGCGTCGGGTACCAGCAAATCATTGACGCGAGCCAGTGCAGCGGCGGGCGAAACTTCTTCCAGCGCCGCCGCCCGCACCAGGGCGCGCGTGAGTACCATGAAGAGAGCGGCCGGCATCCCCTTGTCGGCCACGTCGGCGATGACCAGCCCCAACCGCCCGCCGGGCAGTTCAAAAAAGTCGTAGAAATCGCCTGCTACCTGGCGTGCCGCTCGCCAGACGACGGCCAGTTCCCACCCGGGCAGATGGGGCAATTGGCTGGGCATAAAGGTTTGCTGGATCTCGTGGGCGAGTTGCAATTCACGCTCCAGCCGCTCGCGCTCGGTCATCTCTTGCTGAAGCCAGTCGTTTTGCACGGCCAGGGCTGCCTGGTGCGCGATCCCCGTGATGATCTCCTGTCGCCTCCCGCTGAAGCCACGTGGCGTGCCGGCTTCCTCTATCAGCATCACACCGAGCACGTCGCCTTTCACCGAGAGGGGGGCAGCCAGCAGCGCGCGGGGCTCTTCCTGCGGGTACCCCGCGAAGTCGGCGCTAAAGTCGGGCGGGATCAAACCGTCCTCCCTGGAGTGGACGACCAGGCTATCGCGCTCGCGGACTGTGTCGAGGAGGGGGAAGTCACCGGGCGCGTAGCGCCGGGCCAGGAACGCCGTTTCCGCGTCACGGGGAACTCCGTGGGCCTGCGCTGGCCGGAAGATAGATCGCTCGTCGTCCCACAAGAATATGGTGCACCGCTCCACGCCGACCAGGATGGGTGTGATGCGGACGATGGCTCTCAGAATGTCATCCAAGTCGTTGGAACTGACCACCACCTGCGCCACTTGGAGTAAGGCCGCCGACACGTAGGCTTCTTCCTGCTGCGCTTCCAGCAGTCGAGCGTTTTCGACGGCGGACGCCGTCTGGTAGGCGATACCCCGGATGATCGCCAGCCGTTCATCGTCGAGTTCCCCCGGGACGCTGACCCCGGGCTGGTCACTCCGATAATCAACCAGCATCGCTCCCAGCACCGTGCCGTGGGCGAGCAATGGCAGCAGCAACAGCGACTCAAAACCGAGAGCGGAGATGACTCCCCCCGGCAGCCGGGGATCAGTAGCCGCGTCGTGGATAATAGTGGGAACCTTGTTGAGACGCAGGTGATCGAAGACCAGTGTGTCGCCCGGCTGGATGTGCCACTGGTCGAAGGTGACCTGCTGCGCCGGGCTGAGCCCGTATGCAGCGGCTGGCACAAAGGCTGCGGCAGATTCATCCCACAAGAGGAGGACGCATCGGTCCACGCCGACCAGCATCGGCGTCAGGCGAACCACGGTCTCGAGTACCTGGTCGAGGGTGGTCAGCGATTGGGTGGCTTCGGCCACCTGGAGCAACACCGTCGAGACGTAGGCTTGCTCCTGTGCCGCCTGGTAGAGGCGGGTGTTCTCAATGGCAACGGCGGCGTAACTGGCGAAGGCGGCTGTCATCGCCCGGGACTCGGCCCCATAGCGTCCGGGGCTGCGGTGAACCAGGGTCAGCAGTCCTAGCCGCCGGTCGCCGATGTGCAGCGGCGCGGCGATGGCGGAGTAGTTGGGCGGAAACTCCAGAGCGGCTCCCAGCGGCTCGCCCCCCCCTCCCCCCTCCAGGGGGGATAAGAGGGGGGTCTGGGGGGTGCGGATGGTGGGTTGGCTGGCGCGCAGCGCCTGGCCGAGCCAGGGGTTGGTGTCGGGCGAGAAATCGCTGGTGCACACTTCCGCCGCGTAGCCGTGAACAGCGGCCAGGCACAGGTCGTCGTCGTGCAGAAGCCAGATGGCGGCCACGTCGCAGGGGAGGGTGCGCTCTAACTCGGCCAGGATGGCGTCGAGCACCTGGTCGAGGGCCACGCCGGCCGAGAGGAGGCCGGCTACCTCCCGCATACTATCGGCGACCTGACGCCGCCATTGTTCGGAGCGATAGAGGTTCGCGTTGCGAATCGCGATGGCCACGCTGTCGGCCAGCGCCTCGAACAGGAAGCGGTCGTCGTCGCCGAAAGCATCCCGGCGATCGCTCTGCACGTCGAGCACGCCCAGCACTCCGCCGCCAAAGACGAGGGGCACGGCCAGTTCTGCGCGTGTGTTGGCCGGCGGCAACTCCGACGGGTGGTAGCGGGGATCATGGCTCACGTCGTTGGCAAGCACTGTCTCCCCATGGCGGGCCACCCAGGAGACGATGCCCTCGGGATCGTCCAGGCTGCAAGCCAGCCCACCCCCCTCCGGCTCCCCCCTGGGAGGGGGGAGGGGTGAGCCCGCCCGATAGACGATTTGCCGACGGGCGGGGTCCACGGTGAAGAGGTGCACGAAAGGGTAACCAAACTGCTCGTGAATGAGCGTTACCACCTCGTTGAGAAGAGCGTCCAGGTCGAGGATGGAGGCAACGGCGCGGCTGACCTCGGCCACAGTTGAGAGTTGATCGGCGCGATCATGGAGGTGGCCGTAGAGTCGGGCATGTTCTGCGGCCATAGCGATGTTGTCGGCCAGGGCGCGCAATACGAGCATGTCGGTCTCGTCGAAGCCGTCCGGTTGATCGCTCTGCACGTCGAGCACACCCAGCACGCGATCCTTAATCTTGAGCGGCAGGGCCACCTCGGATCGGGTCTCGGGCAGTGAATCCACGTAGCGGTAGTGGGGTTCGCGACTCACGTCGTTAGCCAGGATTTCCACGCCGGTCTGGGCCACGTGGCCGATGAGCCCCTGTCCGAGCCGGACCTGCAAGATGGGAGCCGCTGTGCCCCGGTCGGGCCGGGAGCGGGTGGCTCCGGCGCTGGCTCGGCAACGCAGGGTCTCTTGGCCCGGCTCCAGGATGAAGAGAGCCACGTAGTAGTACTTGAAGGTGTGGAGGATAAGGTTCGTCACGTGGTGGGAGAGTTTGTCCAGGTCGAGGATGTTGGCGACCTGGGCGCTGACCGTGCGCACCAGCGAGAGTCGCTTGACCCGCCAGCGCTCAATCGCCACCTGGCGGGTGGCCTGCAAGACGACGGCCGATTGAGCGGCCAAGCCATCGAGAAGTTCGCTCTCCGCGTCGCTGAAAGGTGGGCCGTCGGGCCGTTTCACCTCCAACACCCCCAGGACGGTGTCCTGGGCAAGTAACGGTACAGCGACGGCCGGGATACCCCCCTCCGGCTCCCCCCTACGAGGGGGGAGGGTTTGACCCTCCTCCCGGAGGAGGGCCGAAACCCGCTCTGCAGTGTCGAGAGCGCGGCGCATCAACTCGGATGGGGGCTTGGCGGGAAATGGCGTTGATTCCTCCGAACCTGGCAGATGGTGAGACGGTTCGGCTAGCCAGAGGTCGGCCCGGCCTCCCACCAGCCGAGCGGCCGTCTCCACGATGAACGCCCGCTGGGCGGCGACCGTCGGTTGGGCTATCAGTTGCTCGCCCAGATTGAGGAGTTGTTGCCATTCTGGGCGATCGGCCGGCTGCGCTGGATCGCTCAAGACGGAGACTCCTTGCGTTTCACCATCGTCAACACGTTGCCCGAATCCGGCGTGAACTCGAAGTGGACTTCGTCCATCAGTTGACGTATAAAGTAGAGCCCCAGCCCGCCGCCGTTGCGGTCCGCAAGGCTGGCGTGGAGGTCCGGTTCGGGCACGCTGGTGGGGTCGAAGGGGCGGCCATAGTCGCGGAGTATCACGGTCAGCCCGTCGTCATTGATGCGGCAGGTACATTCGATGGCACCGCGCCCTTCACCGCCATAGGCATGTTCGATGATGTTGGAGCAGGCCTCGTCCACTGCCCATTGCACTGCGCAGACGGCACGTGCGTCGAGGCCGGCGGCCTCGGCGGCGCGGATGACGAACGCGCTGATGGCAGCCAGGCTGTCGAACCGACCGGGAAAGGTAAGAGTCTGCGAGGTGTCCATCGTCTATAAAGCGTAAAACGTGAAGCGTACTCCGGCCCCAAGGCACGTTCTACGCTTCACGTTTTGTGCCAGCAAAGCAGCCGGCGACCGTCAGCAGTCTTTGGCGCCGGCGCTAAAAGCTCCCGACCGCCTCGACGACATCGTCGAAGAACTTGAAGAGTGGCACGAAACCTGCCAGATCCAGAGCCTCGTAGATGCGCTGGGGCGCGCTGGCCAGGACCATCTCCCCGCGGTTCCAGCGCTTGCACGTCTTCTGCACGTCAATCATCACCCGCAGACCGGCGCTGGAGATGTAATCTACGCCACTCATGTCGAATGCGATTTTGAATCGGTCTGCTTCGTTGATTGCGTTGAATGCCTCTGCCAATTGCGGCGCGGTGTGGCTATCAATGCGGCCGGTTGCTTTGACCAGATCGCAGCGCTTGAGCTGAGTGGTGGTGATTTCCATAATTGACCTCCTGTCTGCCCTGATATTCGAAACCTGCCTGAGGCTTACGGAATGATTATATCACAATCTCTGTCAGAACAAAAGGACGCTTGCCCCGCGCGTCCATCAAGGGAAGCGAGGGCTTAAGCCTTTGCCGCCTGGTAACTTTGGCTATAATACTGTGTTATATGGAATAGCGCAACTCGCGACACATGGAATCAAGGAGGGTATCCCGATGGATCTGTTTGAGAAGTGTCGGCAGTACACAGCGGCCAAGGAGGTGCAGGCGGCTGGCCTCTATCCTTACTTCATCCCCCTCACCGACAGCGAGGGTGCCGAAGTCACTGTTGGCGATCATCGCCTGATTATGATCGGCTCCAACAACTACCTGGGCCTGACCACGCACCCCAAGGTGCGCCAGGCCGCCATTGAGGCGACGCGACGCTACGGCACCAGCTGCACCGGCTCTCGCTTCCTCAACGGCACGTTGGAACTGCACCTGGAATTGGAGCGGCGACTGGCTGAATTCGTGAGCACGGAGGCGGCGCTGGTCTTCTCCACCGGCTACCAGACCAACCTGGGCACCATCTCGGCGCTGGTGGGCCGGGGCGACTTTGTCATCACCGACAAGGATGACCACGCCAGCATCGTGGATGGCTGCCGACTGGCCTTCGGCAGAGTGCGCCGCTTTCGCCACAGCGATATGGCCCACCTGGAGCGCGTCCTGGCTGGGCTGCCAGAGGACGCGGGCAAATTGGTCGTCGTGGACGGAGTTTTCAGCATGGGCGGCGATATCGCCCCGCTACCAGAGATCGTGCCACTGTGCCAGAAGTACGGGGCGCGGCTGATGGTGGACGATGCCCATGCTATGGGCGTGCTGGGTGGTGGACGCGGCACGGCGGCTCACTTCGGCCTCAGCGACCAGGTAGACCTGACGATGGGCACCTTCAGCAAGTCCTTCGCCAGCCTGGGCGGGTTCATCGCAGGCAGCGCGGACGCGATCCACTACATCCAGCACAATGCCCGCTCCTTGATTTTCAGCGCGAGCATGCCGCCGGCCAACGCGGCCGCCGCGCTGGCCGCGTTGGAGGTGATGCAGGAGGAGCCAGAGCGCATCGCGCGGGTCAACCAAATCGGCGAGTGCATGCGGACCGGGTTCCGACAGTTGGGCTTTAACGTGGGCGTCAGTGAGACCCCCATCATCCCGGTCATCATCGGCGACGATACGCGCACCTTCATGACGTGGAAGGCACTCTACGAAGCGGGGATCTTCACCAACCCGGTCGTCTCACCGGCGGTGCCACCCGAGTCGGCGCTGCTGCGCACCAGTTACATGGCGACCCACACCGACGAACAACTTGACCGCGTGCTGGCGGCCTTCGCGGAGGTGGGACGGGCGCTGGGGCTCATTGGGTAGCAAAACGGCCTTGACTGTGAAGTCAAATGGGATTACAATAGGAATGGGAGGTAAGACTATGCCCTTGTACGAGTATTGCTGCTCCGAGTGCGGCACCCGCTTCGACACTCTGCGGGCAATGTCGGACGCTGACGCATCCATCGCCTGCCCCAAGTGCAGCAGCGAGAACACGTATCGGGCGATCTCGCTATTCTCGGCCATTGGAAGCGAGGGGGTGATTGCGGGAGCGGGGGCGTCGTGCGGCTCCTGCACGCCCTCGGCCTCGTGCGCAACCTGTGGCCTCAAGTCGTCACGCTAGGCCAGGCGGGCATGAGGTGCCAGGCCGCTGCCGGGAAGGTGGCGGCCTTTTGCATTGCCCATGTCCCGCGTTAGCTGCTCTCCCACTCGCGGATGGCGTCGTGGATGAGCGCCTGCACCTGGGGGTCGGGGATGTCGTTCACTGCGTTGAAGGTCTGCTGCCCCACGTGGATGCACAGGCCCCCGTCTTCGCTGGTGGTCAGACGGATACGACGCTCAGCCAGGTCCGGTCGCTCCTGCAGCCGCTGCTGCACCAGGTCGTCAATCTCGTCCACGAGGGTCAGCGATCCTGGTATGGGAGGAGTCGCTTGCTTGCGCAACCGGGCCAGGAAAGTCGCCTGTTCCACCGAAGACGCCGTGAGGGTGGGTTGAGGGGATTTTTGCACCTTCGAGGGGAGCCAGCCTTCGGCAAACGTCAGCACGGCCTTGAGGGCTGCGATCGTCTCGCGTCCCACCTGCGGATCAGTGATCTCCAGCAGGCGATGGTAGCGTTGGCCCTGCACGAAGACGGCCAACCCGCCCCTCTTCGTGCGCGAGACGTGCAACAGTTCTTGCTCGCCTGTCGGCGCAGGGGACTCCGCCTCCCCTTGTGCTGTGGCGGCAGGCAGCCGGCGATGTTGCCTCTTGCTTTTCCTCTCTCCACTGATGTAGCCGACGATCCACGTCAGCAGGCCCCCGGCCAGGGCGGAAACAACCGCGACGACGGATATGAAGAGTTCTGGAGGTAGCACGTCCATAGTGCCCTAATAATACCACAGACGGCGCGACATGTCTATAGGGCAGAAGTCATGGGGTATAGTTCAAAACTTTGGGGGACTTTGGGCAACGGGGCGGTAGACCTGCTGCCAGGCCCATTGGAAACGGCCACTGTGTAACACACCAAGAGCGGCCAGCATTGCTTGAGCATTATCCCGCTTCCAT
>DAOUEC010000251.1:0-3306 GCA_034430655.1 Anaerolineae bacterium | reverse complement strand
TTCATTTGGGAACACGTACAGTCTTTTCTGCTTTGCACCGAGCGAGGAGGTGAGTAACGTGCTGGCAAGACCCGGCCTACCAAGTTTCGATTACGTGGCGGCAGGTACCCCTGGTGAGGTGATCCGGCTCCTGGAGAAACACGGGGAGGCGGCGCGGCTGTTGATGGGCGGCACCGATCTCTTCGTGCGCATGCGCGATGGTTTCATCTGCCCCCAGGTTGTGGTGGACGTTAAGCATCTGCCCGGTATGCGCGATATTCTGTACGATGAACGGGTGGGGCTGACGGTCGGCGCGGCGGTCACGATGAACCAGGTGGCCCGCCACCCGGACGTGCAGGCCCACTACCCGCTGCTGGCGGAGGCGGCCAACTCCGTCGCCTCGTACCAATTGCGCAACCGGGCCACGATAGGCGGCAATTTGTGCAACGGTTCACCCGCTGCCGACATCGGTCCGGCCGCGTTGGTGCTGGAGGCACGCTTCGTGCTCCACGGGCCGGACCCTTCGACAGGCTCAGGGCAGTGCGGCGAGCGGGAGGTGGAGGCTGGCGAGTTCTTCCTCGGTCCCGGCCAGACGGCGCTGCAGGCAAGCGAATTCATGACAGCCATCCGCTTCCCAGTTCCACCGGCTGGCAGCGCAGGGAGGTACGTGAAACTCGGCCGCAACAAGGCCGGCGACCTATCCATCGCCGGCGTGGCGGTCTTCGGCTTCCCCGATGGGACGGCTCCTTCCGGCTACCGTTTCCGCATCGGCCTTGCCTCAATCGCGCCAGTGGTGCTGCGACCGCTGGAGGCGGAGGAGGTGCTGGCGACCAGTCCGCCAGGAGATGAGACCTTCACCCTCGCGGCCGAGAAGGCGATGGAGGCCGCCACCCCCATTGACGACGTGCGCGCCAGCGCCGCATACCGGAAGGCGATGGTGCGCGCCCTCACGCTGCGGGGGCTGTGGGACGTGTGGGAGCGGATGGGATAGGATGCGGGTTTCAGGTTTCACTGTTTCAAGTTTCAGGCTCGGAACTTGGAACCTGAAACCTGGAACCCGAAACGTAAGGAGCAAGATGTCAAACCATTCTATTTCTGTAACTGTGAACGGTTTTAAGGAGTACCTGGACGTCCCCTCGAACATGACGTTGCTGGAGATGCTGCGGGAGAAGTTGGCGCTCACCGGCACCAAGAACGGCTGCGCGGCTGGGGAGTGCGGGGCCTGTACCGTGCTGGTGGACGGGGAGCCGTTGAATTCCTGCATGATGCTTGCAGTCGAGGCCAACGGTTACGAGGTGACCACGGTGGAGGGGCTGGCCCGGCCAGAGACCGGCCAGAGCACTGAGGATCAGTTGAGTCCATTGCAGGAGGCCTTTGTGGAGCACAACGCCGTTCAGTGCGGTTTCTGCACGCCGGGAATGTTGATCTCAGCCCACGCCCTGCTGAAGCGCAATCCCCATCCGAGCGAGGAAGAGATACGGGAAGCTCTGGTCGGGAACCTGTGCCGCTGTACGGGCTATCTGCGCATCATCGGGGCTGTCCAGGCGGCGGCGAAAGACGCCCCCGAGACGGGGACTGGGATCCTTAAGGGGGATGTAAAATGACCGAGTTCACCTCTGAACCCGTTGGCAAGAACGTCTCCCGTGTGGATGCATACGACAAGGTTACCGGGGCCGCTCCATTTACCGACGATCTGCAATTCGGGCCCGGCCTGTACTACGGACGATTGGTCCGCAGCCCCTATGCCCACGCGCTGATCAAAAAAGTGGACGTCAGCAAGGCCCTGGCGGCGCCCGGCGTCAAGGCGGTGGTCACGGGCAAGGAGACCCCTACGCGCATCGGCCTGTACCTCAAGGACCGCTACATCTTTGCCCTCGACCGCGTGCGATACGTGGGTGATGCCGTCGCCGGGGTCATTGCGACCAGCGAGGAGATCGCGCAAGAGGCCGCCCAACTCGTCGAGGTCGAGTACGAGGAGTTGCCGGCGGTCTTTGACCCGGTGGAGGCTGTCCAGCCGTATGCTCCCCTGATCCACCCCGACCTGGGCGAGTACGAGGTGGTCAACTTCATCTTCCCGGAGCCGGGCACCAACGTCTCAGAGCACTTTAAGTTGCGCAAGGGTGACGTCGAGTTGGCCTGGCCCAGGTGCGCCGTCATTGTAGAGGATACCTTCCGCTTGCCCCACATCGAGCACGTGCCCATCGAGCCCCACGTGGCGGTGGCCCTCTGGGAGCAGTCCGGGCAGGTCACGCTGTGGACCAGTTCGCAGTCGCCCTTTGCCCAGCGCGACCTGATCGCCCAGAGCCTGTCCATCCCGCACGGCAACTTGCGCGTGGTGGCCCCTTACGTCGGCGGCGGATTCGGGGGCAAGGCAGGCGTCTCGATGGAGGCGTGCGCGGTCGCGATGGCGCAGGCTGTCAAGGGGCATCCGGTCAAGTTGCGCATGACCCGCGAGGAAGAATTCATCTGCACGACGGTGCGCCAAAGTCTGGTGGCCCACACCAAGATCGGCTGCGATGCCGAGGGCAACCTGCTGGCGATGGAGACCCGGTACTACTTCGGCGGTGGCGCCTATAACGACTACGGCGTCAACATCGCCCGCGCTGCTGGCTACTCCTGCACCGGCCCCTACAACATCCCGAACGTCAGGGGCGATTCGTACTGTGTTTATACCAATCTGCCCATCGGCAGCGCTATGCGCGGCTTCGGTATGCCCGAGATTCACTGGGGCATCGAGCAGATTATGGATCAACTGGCCGAAAAGATCGGGATGGACGCCGCCGAGTTCCGTCGCCGCAACTGCGTCAAGACGGGCCAGACCATCCTGACAGGGATGAAGATGACGCCCATTGACCTGGTGGCCTGCATTGACAAGGTCACCGAGGCCATCGGTTGGGGCGAAGAGCGTAGGGGCGCGGCTCGCCCGTGCCCTGCGGCTAGTCCGCGCCCGTCCGCGCTGCCACGCAGTGGGGGGTTCCGTGACAGCCCACTCACCCCACACAAAAAGCGCGGCAAGGGCATCGCCATTATGTGGAAAGCCCCGGCCATGCCACCCAACCCCGGCAGTTCGGCCATTGTGCGCTTCAATGAGGATGCGACGGTCAACGTCGAGATTGGCGCACAGGAGTTGGGACAGGGAGCCTTCACCGTTGCTGCGCAGGTCGCGGCCCAGGCACTGGGCGTGCCATACGAATGGGTGCGCGTCTCGGCCCCGGTGGACACCAGGTACAGCCCCTACGAGTGGCAGACGGTCGCCAGCCGCACCACCTGGTCTATGGGCAACGCGGTCAAGGCCGCCGCCGAGGACGCCCGGCGACAGATCCTGGA
>DAOUEC010000250.1:0-19176 GCA_034430655.1 Anaerolineae bacterium | reverse complement strand
GCCCCCCCCCCCTTCCCCCCCCGGGGGGGGGGGGGGTGGGGGGGGGTGACCTGCCCGGCGACGACGCGCACGCGGCAGGTCCCGCAGGTGCCCGTGCCGCCGCAGACAGCGTTCAGCTCCACGCCAACCTGGCGGGCAGCCTCAAGAAGCGTCGTGCCAGGGGCCACGCGCGCCCGGCGGCCCAGGGGTTCAAAATCCACGGTGAGTTCGTTAGTCATAGTAGAACCCTTGTGTACGTAGTCAGAAGTGAAACGTGAAGCGTGATTAAACGTGATTGCGGATTTCGAGATTCGTTATTCGCCATTCGCTATTCGCTATTCGCCATTCGCTATCGCACACGCCAGTGGCAACGCTCGCGCTTGGAGCAGAAATCACAGGTGACCGCGTCGGGCCGCATCTCCGGCCCCAAACCAACCACGAAGGAGGCGGACTTGCACGGCAGCATGAGACAGTTTTCGGTCAGCCGGACGCCAATCTCCTCAGCCGAGACCAGGCCGAAAAGCACCTGCTGCTGCTCAATCGGCCAGCCCTCCTGGCCCGGGCTGGCACGCATACCCGTACCCAATCCGCGTGCCGAGGCCTCATCGCGTATCCGGGCGACGACCATCCCGGAGACCTCCCCGAGAGCGGCGACGCCCGCACCATCCAATGCCATTGCCCGCACGGGGTCGCCAGCGGCAAAGAGAGCGGCCACCCGTTCCTCCAGCGCCGGTCCAATGGTACACACAGCAAGGTCAATTTCCGTCGCCCCCGCCAGCGCCCGTGCTACCAAGTGCCCTATGAAGACCGCCCCACCCTCCAGAGCCACCTGCTGGCGCTGGAAATCGCGCAGCGGCAGAGTGGTATACATCGCGGCAGGGGCGAGAAGCGCCTGTGCCTCACCAAGTACCTCCCGCGCTGCCGCAACAACCCCTGGGCGGGCGCGGGCAGGGTCAACGCCTTCTCCCCGCAGGACGTGTGCCACCTCAAGCGAAGGTTGAAAATCAGTGATGATAGACATCCGCTCGGTACCCCCTTTTCCATTCCCATGGTAGAGGCAATAGTACGACAGAGTCCCGGTTTGGGCAAGTCAGGTCGGGATGATATACTTGTCACAGGAAGAACACAACCCACTCAGGAGGTGACTGGATGAACCACCGCTGCGCTACTCTCTGGCTAGCCCGCCTAGTGCTGGTCGTCGTGTTCTGTTTCAACGTCAGTTGTGCCCTGGCCTTCGTCGCCAGACCGGAGGTCTACGCCCCCGGCTTCGAGGTGAGCGGGGGTGCAGGTGAGATACTTGTCTGTGGAATGGGCATCCTCTTCCTGATGTGGAACGTGACTTACCCGCTGGCGATCTGGCACCCCTGGCGCTACCGTTGGCTATTCCTGATCGTCATCGTACAGCAGGCCATCGGGTTGGCGGGCGAGACGTGGATGCTGCTGACGCTGCCGCCAGGGCACGCAGCGCTTGCGGTGACGGGGTACCGCTTCGTCGCTTTCGACGGCGGGGGCTTCGCAGCCATGCTGGTCGCTTTTGCTCTGATGCACAGGTGCATGTCTCGTAAGACCTGCGGCGGCGAACCTGCACAACAAGGCTAACGCCGGGGCAACAGCCGGGCAGCAGCAATGCCAGCCAGTCCAAAGATGCCAGCAGCGAATATAAAAGGTGCCCGCAGTCCCAGCCAGACCGCCAGCACGCTGCCCGCCATCGGCCCGACGGCGTTGGCAACCGACACCACGCTGGCATCCACCCCGTAGACGATGCCTTCCTGGCCCTCTGGCGCCAGCTGGGCTAACGAGGCGCTGATCGAGGCCAGGACGCCCCCCATCGCCAGCCCCGCCCCCGCCTGCAAGAACAACAAAGGGGTGACATCACCGACGAAGAACTGGGGTACATAACACACGGCCGAGGCCATCGCGCAAGCCACCAAGATGCCGCGGTAGCCCACGCGGTCGCCGAGTCGCCCCAACCCCAGAGCACCCACCGCACCGGCTGCGGCGTTGACCCCGCTGACCACCCCAGAGATAGAGGCCACGCGGGCACCCGCCGGAACGATCTCCTGGATAAAGAGCGGCAACACCGGCCCCAGCAAGCGTGATCCCAACCGCATCAGCAAGCCTATCCCCAGCACGCCAAGCAACGGCAGCGAGCCCAACACCGGAGCCAGTCGGCTCCATACACGGCGGCGCAGCGTCAGTCGCCCCGCACCGTCTGTGGAGACAGGGTCCACCCCTGCCCCTACAGGCGGCGCGACGGGTTGGAACTCCTCTTTGACGAAGACCAGCACCCCCAATGCAGCCAGGAACAGCAGCACACCCGTAACCCAGAAGGCCACCCGGTAGCCGAAACTGTCGGCCACCACCCCGCCCAATAACGGCCCGGCTGACGCACCCGCATAGATCGCCACCTGGAGCATGCCCAGCGCGTAGCCAGTGCGCTCGCGAGGCGCAGTCGTGGCGACGAGCGTCGTCGCTGCAGTGACCGTCCCGGTCAGTATACCCTGCAAAGCACGCAGGAATGTCAATTGCTGCACGTTCTGCGCGAAACCCATCAGCGTCATCAGCACGACTCCACTGAACATCGCCCTCTCGACCATCACCTTGCGGCCATAGCGATCGCTGATCGCGCCCCATACGGGGCCGAAGATTGCCCTCGTCACCGCTTGAGCGGAGAAGATGACCCCGGCCCAGATTCTGACCTCCCGCTCGCCCTGCACACCCAACTCCTGCACATAGAGTGGTAGGAGCGGCATAACGACGGTGAAGCCGATGATGGCCACAAATTCGGCGAACCCGATGGCGTACAAGTTGCGTCGCCACGATGTGGAGGACGTGGAGGCAATGGTGGCTTTAGACATAGTGTACTCGCGAGGTGCACCCGCCGGCCGCGCACAAAGCAGGTAGCACCGGAACGGACAAACCAGTCAATTATACGCCCCATTCCCCCGCTAGCCAAACTCGATTCGATCGCTAAGGAAGGAGAGAGGAACAAGACCACATCGTTTGTTATCCGTTGATTTCTCATTCCGTTGCAGTGATTTGCCAATGATCTGTGATGCTGGTATAATTATCCACGTGCCACCCTAGCTCAATCGGCAGAGCAACCGCTTCGTAAGCGGTCGGTTTTGGGTTCAAGTCCCAAGGGTGGCTCCTACCCCACGCAGGCCCCGCAGATGGGGCCTTCTTTCTGCAAAGACTGGTCTGGCAGAGAACGAATGGCTACTCAAACACCACGCGACCCCTGGCGAGCCATATGGCAGGTCGCGACGAGCAACGGTTTGCTGACCGCTTTGCTGCTGGTCGTCGCGGCCGGGCTGACCATCACAGCGTGGCTGCCCCAGACACCTCTGGCCGACCCAATAGCCTATGCGCGATGGTTTTCTGAAGCGCAGGCCCGCTTCGGTAAGGCAACCCAAACAATGCAGACGCTGGGCCTGTTCACGATTACGCGCTCCTTTGGCTTTCGCGCGCTTCTCGCACTCCTCACCGGCTGCCTGCTGCTCCGGCTGGTAGAGAACAGCGACCGGCTGCAGCAAAGCCGGGAGATGGCAGAGCCAGCGGGAGAATGGGTGGCGCTGGCGAGCGTGCGACTGCCCGATGTGATAGATGATCTACGCCGCCAGCACTACCGGGTGCTGAGCAAACCCCTACTTTTCCAGGCCGATCGCTGGCCATGGGCCAATCTGTTTCCCTTGCTGGCCCATACTGGCGCTCTGCTGCTGCTGTTCGGGTTGCTCCTCACCCATCTATGGGGCTGGCGCATCGAAGGGCTAATCATCCAAAGCGGCGATAGAGTCACGCTGCCCGGCACCGAGAAATGGGTGGCGCTGGACGATGACGCCCGCAGGGTGACACACAGCCCCGGCATCATGACACTTGTCGAAGAGCGTGGGCCCGGCGTGCGGGCCAGCGCCGCCGATGGCACAGGGCAACCGCTGCCACTCCAACAAGCCGCCGAGGCAGACCCGGTCACGCAACTGGCATTGGCCCTCACTAAGGATCAGCACTTCGCCATCCCGGAGGCCCAATTGGGTGTCCGGCTGGCACCACAGCCTGGTCACGCTGTCGAGGCCCACAGCCCCGTGCTCGTCCAGATCTACCGCAGCCCGCCTGGACAACTGATAAGCGAGACAGTGGTAGAGGGAGATGCGGAACTGAGAGTGGGCGAAGTGACGTTGGAACTCATCAGCGTGCCCTATGTGCGGCTGACCGCCACCCTCAACCCTGGTCTCTGGCCCACCGGCGCGGGCCTTGTGCTCCTGGTTGCGGGACTGCTAGGGAGCGCAGCGTGGCCCGTGCGCCGATTCTGGCTGCGAGAAGAACCTGGAGCCGGGGAGGCCAAGGGCGCCGGCGATCTCCCGCCAAATCTGGCGAGAAGCGAGGGGGCCTGACGTGCCGGCTGTCGTGGTCTTCACCGGATTGGCCTGCGGCACGTTGCTGGCGGCAGTCGGGCTGGCGCTGTGGGACGGTTTCCGACAGGTGCCAGGGCTCTCTCACGCCGTGAGGGCTATCGGCTGGCTGGCAGGAGCGCTCCTGTTGATCGGAGCACTGTTTGCGTGGCAAGGGGATCACAGCGTATCCGCACCTGCCATGCGCTTGATCCTGATAGCAGCCCTGGCCGTCCCACCAGGCATCCATCGCCATCGCCCTCCTCTCCGGAGCAATGCGATGCTCATTCTGCCGGCGCTGATACTGGCTGAGGCCGGCCTCTTCTGGGTCTCAAGGCCCGTCGCCAGTGAGGCTGTCAGTCCCCCGGTACTGCCAGTGGAGTTGGCAGTTGTCGTCTGCGGAGGGCTCGGAGCGCGGGCACTGGGTGAGGCCCTGAGCAAGATAGTCGCCCAGACACCTCACGGCGAATGGCTGCCTACTGTCACTTACGTACTGCTGACATTGCTGGTGGGCGGCACGGCGTTGGCAAACCTGTGGCAGCGAGGGACGGTGTGGGGAGGAAACACCAGCGAGGGCGGGCTGGCGGGAGCGTGGCTGGCCTGGAGCGCAGCCTGGCTGAGCCCGCGCCAGCGCTCCTGGCTGCGAGCAGGGCTGATCGTCGTGGCGGCATCGTTGCTCATCTCAATGGCACTGAGGTATTCTTGATGCTGGATGCTGGATAGGAGAAGAGATGCAGCCGATCGTGATAGGAGTGGCTGGCGGAACCGGGTCGGGCAAGACGACAGTGGCTAACCAGATCCTGCAGCGCGTGGGGGCCGAGCACATCACCTACATCCCCCACGACGCCTACTACCGCGACCACAGTCACCTCCCACCGCGCCTGCGCGCCCAGGTCAATTTCGATCATCCCGACTCACTGGAGACCGAACTGTTGATTGAGCATCTGGAGGAACTGCGCGCCGGGCGGGCCGTCGAAGTTCCAATTTACGACTTCACCACCCACACGCGCACACAAGCGAAGCGCCGCCTGGAGCCAGCGTCGGTGATCCTGGTCGAAGGTATCCTGATCTTCGTCGAGCCCGAACTGCGAGACCTGTTCAACGTCAAACTCTACGTGGATACCGACGCCGATGTGCGCTTCATCCGCCGGCTGCGACGCGACATCGAGGAACGAGGCCGCAGTGTCGAGTCGGTCTGCGAACAGTACCTCTCGACCGTGCGTCCGATGCATCTGGAGTTCGTCGAGCCCAGCAAGCGCTACGCCGACGTCATCATCCCAGAGGGAGGCTTCAACGAGGTCGCCATTGAGATGGTCGCCGCGCGCATCAGGGGTCTGCTGGAGGAGCACCCCCGGTGAAACTTTCGATTATCATCCCGGTCTACAACGAGGCCGCGACCGTCGCCCAGGTCATCGAGCGGGTGCTGGAAGTCGAACTCGACACCATTGAGAAAGAAATTGTCGCTGTGAACGACGGCTCGACCGACGGGACCGACGCGGTTCTAGCCACCCTGGCCGCCCGCTGGCCCAACCCGCTGAAGATCGTGCACCACGAGCAAAACCGAGGCAAGGGGGCAGCCATCCGCACAGCGTTGGAGCACGTCACAGGCGACATCATCATAACCCAGGACGCCGACCTGGAGTACGACCCTCAGGAGTACCCCAATCTGCTGGCCCCTTTTGAGGACCCGGCGGTACAGGTGGTTTACGGCTCACGCAACCTGCACCGGAACCCTCGCTCATCGTGGAGTTTCTACTGGGGCGGGCGACTGCTGAGTTGGATCGCCAACCTGTTGTATGGCTCGCACATCACCGACGAGCCGACCGGTTACAAGGCCCTCCGCGCCGATCTTCTCCGCAGCCTCGATCTGCAATCGGACGGTTTCGAGTTCTGCCCGGAGGTGACCAGCAAGGTACTGCGACGGGGGATCGAAATCCACGAGGTGCCGATTTCGTACCGGCCTCGATCATTCACCGAGGGGAAGAAGATCAATTGGTGCGACGGCCTGCGGGCGATCTGGACGCTGCTGAAGTACCGGTTGTAGGTCCTAACTCCCCCTAACGCCCCGACACCTGCACGGGCTCCCCCTGCCCCTGCAACACCAACCGGCTACGTCATCGCTCACCGCGATGCCATGCGATCGTATAAGGCCAGCAGATTCGCCACGTGGATCTGCTGTACCAACCCGTTAAGCGGGATGCGCGATAACCCACACGATTCGATGCTGTCCCGCCGCAGGGCTTCCTCACCTTTGCCGCTCTTGATCGCTCGGGCCACTTTAGCCTCAATCGCATCTAGATAGGCCAAACTGGCCCGCACCACGTCCTGCACTTCTCCGCGCAGTATCACTTCTCCATGCCCCTGCACCATATTCTCTATCGGCAGTTTCGCTACTTTCCGCAAAGACGTTCGAAGGGCGTCCATATCACCGTCCACAATGGACGGCACCGGTATCACCACGTCGGCCGCAAACAGCACGCGGTCATTTTCAACGTACGCCATCACCAGGTCCGGTGAATGACCTGGCGCGTGGATCAGCCGCACCACTTTGCCTGCCAACTGAAGCCCCATCTCTCCGTCATCAAACGTGATGTCGGGCGGGCGTAACACAACCTCCTCCAGGTCAGGCTCCTCGGCCTGGGCTCTCTTCAGCGCCGGAAGGCCACGCTTGACGAGCAACTTTCGACAGAGCGCGTGTGCCACCACATCGGCCTGAGGGAAGAGGTAAGCGCCGTAGGTATGATCGGCGTGATAATGAGTCAGAATCACGTATCGCACACCAGGCCGGCAGACCAAAGAGACGAACGCAGCCATCTCGCGCGCTTCGACAGGAAAAGGCAGGCTGTCCACGAGAATCGCACCCTCACGGGTCACGATAACCCCGGCGGTCACCTGAGCATAGATATCACTGGTGAAGACGTAAATGTCGTTGGAGACTCGTTCTCTCAACACAGTATACCTCGCACTGAATAGTATGGGAGAGAGGATAGCACAAAGAGAGGACCAAGTCAAGCGCACACAAACGCCACCGGTGTGCCGGTGGCGTTTGCAATCATACATTAGACCGGACCCCGCCGTGCCGTGTGCCGATGTGTTTTGAACCTGCATTCGCAGGTGGGAGCCTGCTCAGTGGTTTGCCTTGCCCGTAGGCTACCGCATCCCCTCTGAAGAGACGGCTCCCGTTTCGGTAAGTGTTGGCTCAAAACGCAAAAACGGCCATCACATACACAGCAGGGCTGCTCATAATATACCACGTATTGGCGAAAAGTGCAAGTCGCTCCACGAGCACTTCCTCACGCCGTCTCCAAGTAGCGTTCCAATTCCCAGTTCGTCACCTGGATGCGGTATTCGTCCCACTCCACCCGCTTAGCCCGCAGGAAGGCTTCAGCGATAGCCGGCCCTAACGCCGCCCGGATCACCTCATCCCGTTCCAGTGCATCCAGCGCCTCGGCCAGCGTACCCGGCAGCGTGCCGATGGCCCGTTCGCGCAGGTCGCGCTCGTCGAAGTCATAGACATCTTCGTTAACCGGCGGCGGGGGGGTCAGGTCCCGCTCAATACCATCGAGGCCCGCTGCGAGCATAGCCGCAAAGGCCAAGTAGGGATTGGCGCTGGGATCGGGGCAACGCAATTCGGCTCGCTTCGCACCCCTCCGCTGCACCCCATGGGCAGGAACGCGAATCAGCGCTGAGCGGTTAAGTTGCGCCCAACAGATGTAGACCGGTGCCTCGTAGCCCGGCGTCAGGCGCTTGTAACTGTTGACCGTCGGAGCCACCACCGCCGCCAGCGCGCGCGCGTGCTCCATCTGCCCAGCGATGAAATTGTAGGCCAACCGAGAGATATGGTACTCATCGTCCGCGTCGTAAAACAGATTTCGCCCTTCGGAATCGAAGAGGCTCTGATGGGTGTGCATACCGGAGCCATTGATGCCAAAGATGGGTTTGGGCATAAAACTGGCGTAAATACCGTGGGTGGCCGCTACCGCCCGCACGGTATACTTGAACGTGACGGCGTTGTCGGCGCTGGTCAGCGCGTCGGCGTAACGGAAGTCAATCTCGTGCTGGCCTGTGGCCACTTCGTGGTGGCTCATCTCAACCTGCATGCCCATCCCTTCCAGCGCCAAGATGATCTCGCTGCGCACCTGCTGTGCCTCGTCACGGGGTGAGAAGTCGAAATAACTGCCCACGTCGTGCGGAGCAGGTCGGGTTGGATGCCCGCTGTTATGCTCGTTGTTGCGCTTGAACAGGAAGAACTCCAGTTCAGGGCCTACGTTATAAACGTACCCCCGCTCGGCGGACCGGGCCAGTACACGCCTCAGCATCACGCGCGGCGCGCTGGGCGAGGGCTGCCCATCCGGGCTATGAACATCGCAGATCAGACGTGCCCGCCGCCGTTCCGGCGCGCTCCACGGGAGCACCCGATAAGTGACCGGGTCAGGCACCAACACCCTGTCGCTTTCGTAGATGCGAGCGAACCCCTCAATGGACGAGCCGTCGAACCAGACCCCCTGTTCCAGGGCCTCCTCAAGCCTGCCCACAGGGATAGTGACGCTCTTAATCATCCCCAGAATATCGGTGAACTGGAGACTGACAAATCGTACGCCATCCTCTTGCACACGGGCGATCAAATCGCTGGACATTTTTCCTCTCCTTTCCGAGAATACCGGGCACTTATGAGCCTGACGAGGACTCACGGGAACCTGTGAGATCCTCAACAATCTTGATGTGAAGTTCCTTCAACTGCGCCGGCTCCACCAACGATGGCACACTGGCCATCAGGTCGGCCGCCTGCTGGGTCTTGGGGAAGGCAATCACCTCGCGGATATTGGGCTCACCAGCCAGAAGCATCACCAGCCGGTCAATCCCGGGCGCGATCCCCCCGTGTGGCGGTGTGCCGTACTCAAACGCTTCCAGCATGTGGCCAAAACGTTCCCGCGCCTCCCCCACGTCTAACCCGATGAGTTCAAAAACCTTCTCTTGCACCTCGCGCTGGTGGATACGGATGCTGCCCCCGCCGGTCTCCTCGCCGTTGATCACCAAGTCGTACTGTTGACCCCTGGCCGCACCGGGGTCGGTATCCAGAAGTGGCAAGTCTTCTTCGACTGGCGCGGTGAAGAGGTGATGGCTGGGGTCCCAGCGTTGCTCGTCCTCATTCCACTCGAAGAGCGGAAAGTCAATCACCCAGCAGAAGGCCAATACCCTACGGTCACGTAGCCCCAGCCGCTCCCCCAACTCCAACCGCAACGCGCTCAATGCAGCATTCACAACCTGGGGGCGGCCGGCGACGAACAGCAGCAGGTCGCCCAACTCCACCTCCATGCGCTCGACGATATCGGCCACCTCATCCTCAGTGAAGAATTTGGCGAAGGAGGAACGCACCTCGCCCTCGTGACCCAATGCCAGCCAGGCCAGGCCGCGGGCACCTTCTTCCTGGGCCAGCACGGTCAATTCGTCAATCTCTCGACGGCTATAGGTACCGCAGCCGGGAGCACAGAGGCCCCGCACCTGTCCACCCGTGGCAATGACATCACGGAAAACCCGAAAGCCACATTCGGCCACCAGATCAGAGATGTCCACCAGTTCCATCCCAAAGCGCATATCTGGCCGGTCGGTGCCGAAACGGCGCAGCGCCTCGTCGTAGGTCAGGCGCGGGAAAGGTTTGAAGAGCAACTTCCGGTCGGAGCAGGTCTCGACGATGCCGATCATCAGTTCCTCGGAAAGCGCCATCACATCCTCCCGCTCAACGAAACTCATCTCCAGGTCGAGTTGAGTGAACTCCGGCTGGCGGTTGCCACGCAGGTCCTCGTCGCGGAAGCAGCGGGCGATCTGGAAGTATTTCTCGTATCCGGCGACCATCAGCAGTTGTTTGAGTTGCTGGGGGGACTGGGGGAGGGCGTAGAACTTGCCAGGGTGCACGCGACTAGGGACGAGATAGTCCCGCGCCCCCTCCGGCGTGCTCTTGAAGAGCATCGGCGTCTCGATCTCGATGAAACCCCGGCCGTCGAGGAAATCGCGGATGTACTTGACCACCCGGTGGCGAAGGATAAGGTTGCGCTGCATCCGCGGCCGCCGCAGGTCCAGGTAGCGGTACTTGAGCCGCAACGCCTCATCAACGGGGCTGTCGTCGTAGATGTAGAAAGGCGGCGTTTTGGCCGGATTCAGAATCTTCACTTCGCGGGCCACGACCTCGATCTCGCCGGTGGGTATATCAGGATTGGTCAGCCCCTCCGGTCGAGCCTGAACGACGCCCCGGACCTGAAGCACGTACTCACTGCGTGCCTGCTGCGCCGCCGCGTGCGCCTCCGGCGCCACGTCAGGATTGGCCACGGCCTGCACGATACCCGAACGGTCACGCAGGTCCACGAAGACGAGGCCACCGTGGTCGCGCCGGCGATTCACCCATCCCGCCAGCGTGACTTCCTGACCGATGTGCGTGGCGCGTAACTCACCGCAACTGTGTGTTTTCAGCATATTCGGCTCCTTTGCATAGACTTTGCGCTATTCTACTCAGGCTCAATAAAAGAACAAGCCGCCCGCTATGGGGCGGCTTGCGCTTGCAAAATCAGGAACCAGACGAATCACATCGTCGGCCGCCCTTGAGGGCCGCAAGGCTGGTTATCATTATCCACAATCAGCCCAACGATGTGCGTTACCATCTCACCTCAAGTCAAAGTATAGCACACTTCAGGCATCTGTCAAGCATCCAGCAATCAGTAACGAGCAACCAGTTCTACGGATGCTGCTCCAGCCAGCGGTAGGCCAGATACCCCGAGAGTGCGCCGAAGACCAGGTTCTGTGCCGGCCAGACGCAACACCACGCGCCGAAAGTGCCGATAGTCAGCGTCAGGCCGATGACCCAATCCAGCAGCCAGTAGCCAAGCAGCAGCAGGATACCCACCGCCGGCCGGCCAGCGTAGATCCAGCCGATACCCAGGAAGCCGAAGAACCCGCCTACGACCTCCAGCAACAATGCCACAAAGGGGTCTCGCTCGTGCATCACGATCTCACCTCCCGTTCCAGCCATTCCCCGATTTCCTACTTCAATACGCACCTCCCGTCATCAGGGTTGCACCCTCACCTTGCTGTGCTATAATGTGCGCGCTATGGTCACCAAACGACAACTCGGTATCGTCGCCATCGCGCTAGGCTTGCTTGCCGTTCTCGGCACTGTCGCGGTGGATTTCGTTGGTGCCGGCAAGTGGGGCGGATTTGGCCCGTTGCAGCGAATAGGAATCGGTTTCGGCATCGCAGCCTCTATTGTGGGCTTCATCCTGGTTCGCCTGGGCGACCGCCCGGCCTAGTCAACCCACCGGCCAACCAACTAACCAACCACCATGCTTCCATCCCGCGCTCTCAAGTCACTCGGCACAGTCCTGACTGCCCTCGCCATCCTGGCCTACGTTGGCTACCTGGCTGTGTACGTCGTCTACGCGGTGGATCTCTTCCGCTGGCCCTTCGACTACGACCAGGGAGAGGGCTTCGAACTGCACGACGCCGTCCTGTATAGTCAGGGAAAGTGGCCTTACCGGAATAACGCCGCCTATCCATTCTACGCCTCCAACTACCCACCGCTCTTCCATCTGCTCATTGTCCCGCTGCTGCCGATCTTCGGGCCGCGACTGATCGCCGGGAGGCTGATATCCTTCACCGCCACGCTCATCACCGGGGGAGTCATCCTCACCGTCGTGCGACGCAAAGTCGGCGGTTGGTTCATCCCCCTCATCTCCGGGCTGGCCTTTCTCGCCTCCAACTACGTCTATCAGATCGGGCCGCTGTGCCGCATGCACATGACAATGGTTATGTTCGAGACACTGGCTATCGCTTTCATCGCCGGGTTTGAGCATCCCACGCACGGCAGGCGCAGCCTCATCCTGGGGCTGCTGATGCTTCTCTGTGCTGGCTATACAAAGCAGATGGCTGTGTTCACCGTCGTCGCTGCCCTCTCTTACGTCTTCCTGCGCGACGCCAGGAAGGCCATCGCCGCAGGCATGGCGCTAGCCGCCGTCGCCGGGCTTATCTTTTGGCTGCTGAATGTCGCGACCGACGGCCAGTGGTGGGTCAACATTATCCAAGCCAACGTCAACGAGTTTGACTACCGCCAGACGATTTTCCTTTTCGGACAGTGGTTTCGCCTGCACACCGTCTTCGTCCTGTTGGCGGCAGGGTACCTGATCTATGAACTATTCTGGGACCGGCTTTCGATTTACTCCCTGTGGTTCTTCTTCGCATTGGGGGCCGGTGCACTGAGCGGCAAGTGGGGCGCTGGGTTCGGCTACTTCACCACCGCCGTCGCCGCCGCCTGCCTTACCTCCGGCCTGGCGCTAGGCCGTCTGTCAAAACTCACTATTCGCCATTCGCCATTCGCCATTCGCCATTCACAATTCGCAGTTCGCCCACTTCTGGCGGTCCTCATTCCCCTTCTCTACTTGCTGCAGGCCCCGCGTATGCTCCACCTGCCCACCTCCGGTCCCGTCTTCGGCCCGCTGGCCCGTATGCTCGGCGTGGGCGATGCCCTGATTGAGAGCGATTGCACCACGTTCCAATACCACGACGCGATGGGCTACACCCAACTAGGGCATCTGCTCACGACCGATGACTACGCAGCGGGCGAGGAGATTCTCAACTATGTCCGCACCGCCGATGGCTCAACCTTCAGTGAGGAGGCGATGTTCAGCCTGCTGGCCGGTGAGCCAGTGGTGACCAACCCGACCCAACTTCTCAATCTCTACAACAACGATTTGCTCGACACAACGGAGATCGTCGAACGCATCAACCAGCAGGAATTTGGCGTGGTCATCCTCCGTGCTCAGTTCTACCCGCCGCCGGTGCTGGAGGCTATCGGCCAGAACTACCAGCCCGTGGAGCACCTGTGTATGAACGGCTTCTACTATTACATCTTATGGCCCCGCCGCAGGTTAGATAGCCTTTCCGGGCTGTCAGGTGGACTGGCGGGCCTGACCCACACCACATTAGTGAGATGAAAGAGACTTCAGAACCTACGCCTATGAAATGCCCGGGCTGCGGCGGTGTGTCTTTCTCCGCCAGTCCCGATGGCAACCTGGTCTGTGACCACTGCCACACCGCTTACGTGCCACCCGAGCGAGCGTGCCCTGTGTGCGGGACAGCGTATGAGCCAGGTGCCCGACGTTGCCCCACCTGCGGTGCCGACCTGGTGCGCGAATGCCCAGTTTGCGGCGCTCCCAACCCGCTGCTCGCGCGCAAATGCCAAGCATGCGGGCAGAAACTGGAGATACTGGAGGCGCTGTTCGACCGTGTGACAGAAACGCGAGCCGGCTGGCTACGCCAGATACGTGAGGAAGCGCCAACCATCAAAGCCCAGGAGGAAGCCGCGTCACAGGCCCGGCTGGCAGAGATGTGGGTGGCCGAGAGACAGCGCCGTGAGGCCCTGGCACAGGCACGGGCCGAGCGCGAGCGACAGGAACGCATCATCGTCGCCGTGGTCGTCGCCAGCGTCGTCCTTGTCATCATCGTGGTGCTCGTCATATTGGTAATTGTGGCTGGCGGTCCGGCCCCTTGACCATAATGCCCCGGCGTCTCCTCCGATCCCCCTCGCTCCGGCTTTTCACCGCCTTCCTGGTCATCTACGGCCTCACCGCTGGCGTCTCGCTAGGCCGCCACTCGCTAGCCCCGCACTTCGTCTACCTGGCCGAAGCGTTCCTCCATGGTCGCCTCGACCTGATCCACGTCCCCGCCCCACCCTACGACCTGACGCCCTTCGAGGGCCGCTGGTACGTCTCGTTCCCGCCGCTTCCGGCGTTGCTGATGCTGCCGCTGGTCGCGCTCCGTGGGCTGGCCGTCTCCGACATCGCCTTCAGCATCGTGCTGAGCGCGCTCAACGTCTCGCTTTTCTACACCGTGCTGACACGCCTTGGGATTCGGGATTTGAGACTTGGGATTTGGCTATGTGTACTCCTGGGGTCAGGAACGCCGCTATGGTACTGCGCGGCACTGGGGTCCGCCTGGTACACGGCCCACGTGGTGGCCGTCACCTGCCTGTGCCTCTACGCACTGGAGGTGCTGGGACAAAACCGGCCTCTCATGACAGGGTTGTGGCTGGGATTGGGCTTCCTGACCCGTGCTCCTGCACTGCTGGCCTTCCCCCTCACCCTGGCGCTGGGGCTTCAGAAGGTTCGGAACCTCCGGGATACCGCCCGCTTCTCGCTCCTGCTCGTTCTGGGAATGACACCCGCGCTGGTGGGACAGGCGGCCTACAACTGGGCGCGCTTCGGCAGTCCTCTGGAGTTCGGCTACCGCTGGATGAACAGCCCCGGCCCGCTACTGGAGCGCCAGGCGACCTGGGGCCAGTTCAGCCTCCACTTTCTGCCGGAGAACCTGTACACATTGCTGATCCGGCCCCCGCTCGTCTCGCTGTCTCCTCTCCACATTGAGCCCGATCCGTGGGGCATGGGACTGCTGCTCACATGCCCGGCGCTGTTGTTGGCCCTCACCCACCCCCGCCCTTCGGGCACCCCCTCCCTCTCCCAAAACTGGGAGAGGGAGGGGGCCAGGGGGAGGGCGAGGGCTCTGTGCCTGGGACTGTGGCTCTCCATCGCGCTCGTGCAGTTGCCCTCGCTGCTCTACTTCAACACCGGCTCCTACCAGTTCGGTTACCGCTTCGCGCTGGACTGGCTACCGCTGGGTATCCTCCTGGTAGCGATGGAGATAGATGGCAGGTTGCAGTGGTGGAGCAAGGCGCTCATCGTCGCCAGCATACTGATGCACCTTTGGGGTGTATTGTGGATGTATCCTAACTTCAACGGTCAGCCCTGGCACCTCCAATACGTCGAACTGTGGCACCAATTGCTGCGCTAATCTGTTGACATCGCTCGATGATAGGTTTATAATGAAAGCAAGTTGAATTTAGGAGGATTTCCAATGATCGGTATTCTCACGGACACCACCGCCAGCATCCCCGAGACGCTTTCAGGACAGTTGGGCATAGAGATCGTGCCGTACTATGTCCATCGCGGGCTGGAGACACTGCGCGATATGGTAGACGTCAAACCGGGGGAGTTCGCCGAGTGGCTGGCCGAAGCGACCACGTTGCCCACGACGTCTAACCCCAGCCCCGGTGACTACCTGATGGGTCTGAGACATCTTGCGGGGCGGGTGAAGGAAATCGTCGCGCTCACCATGACTTCAAAAGGGAGCGGCGCTTACCAGTCGTGCCGGGCTGCCGTGGATCTGCTCAGAGAACAATCCCCTGAGGTTCAAGTGGAAGTAGTGGATACGCTTCAGGTGGCGATGTCACAGGGATGGGCGGCTATCGAAGCAGCCCGAGCAGCCCTGGCTGGCCTCAGCCTCAATGACATTGTCCAAAGGGCTCGCGAAGTGGCTCAGAAGGGCACGATGATCCAGACCGCCGACACGCTACGTTATCTCTACATGGGCGGGCGCATTGGTAAGGCTCAGCATCTGGTAGGCTCGCTTCTCAACATCAAGCCGCTGATCGGGATGCAAGAAGGAGTCATCGTGGCAGTCGGCACGACCCGCAGCCGGCTCAAGGCCTACCGCCGGATGGTCGAACTGATGCGGCAGCGGGTTGGAGAGGGAGCGCATATCAAGGTCGCGTTCACCCACGTGGCAGCGCTGGAGCAGATGGAGAAACTGAAGGCGCTGGTCACGGCCCGCTTCGAGTGCGTAGAGATGATCGTGACCGAACTCTCACCCGCGCTCGCCGTCCATTCCGGGCCCGGGACCGTAGGCGTGAGTTTCTTCCCGGCGTAACCCCGCCCCCGTGCAAAAAAGGGCCCGGGGCAAGCCCCAAGCCCTTCAGCCTGCTACTGTGTCGCCCAACAGGGCATCCTTTTAGCCAGAAAGTTCTGGCTCGACTGTCAGTTCATCTGGTGCGACCTCGGCTTCGGCCGCTACTTCTCCTTCCGACTCGCCCTGCCCTGACCGCCGCTCGAAAACCAGCCCTTTCTCTCCCGCGTCAACAATGACCCGGTCACCCTCCTGAAAATCTCCGCGCAGCAACTTGACACTGAGGGGACTTTCGATGTGACGTTGCAGGGCACGGCGCAACGGTCGGGCACCAAACTGCGGGTCAAATCCCTCGCTGGCCAGCCACTTGCGCCCCGCGTCCGTCAGTTCAACCTCCAATCCCTGATCTGCCAACCGACTGGCAATCTCCTCCATCTGCAGGCCCACAATGCGCTCCACGTCTTCCAGCGTCAGGTCATTGAATATGACAACCTCATCCACGCGGTTGAGGAACTCGGGCCGGAATGTCTTCCTAAGCGCCTTCTCGATCTCACGGTGGCTCTCATCCCTGTCACGACCGTCCTCGCCAGCCCGCAGGAAGCCGAGCGTCCCGCCCTCGCGCACAAACTCTGTCCCCACGTTCGAGGTCATGATCACGACCGTGTTGCGAAAGTCCACGATGTGGCCTTGCCCATCGGTCAGCCGGCCATCGTCTAGAATCTGCAACAGCGCGTTCCACACATCCGGATGGGCCTTCTCGATCTCGTCGAAGAGAATGACGCGGTAGGGTCGTCGCCGCACCGCCTCGGTCAACTGACCACCCTGTTCGTAGCCGATGTAGCCGGGCGGTGCACCGAAGAGACGGCTGACGGTGTGATGCTCCCGATACTCGCTCATGTCAATGCGCAGCAAGGCGTCTTCGTCGTCGAAGAGGAACCAGGCCAGCACCCTAGCCAGTTCGGTCTTGCCCACGCCAGAGGCACCGAGGAAGATGAAACTGCCGATAGGGCGGCGCGGGTTCTTGAGACCCGAGCGGGCACGGCGGATGGCATCGGCGACGGCGGCCACAGCCTCGTCCTGGCCGATGATGCGCCGGTGCAGCGCCTCCTCCATGCGTAACAGTTTCTCCGCCTCCGTCTCCAGCATCTGCGCGACCGGAATTCCGGTCCAACTCGCCACCACCTCAGCGATGTCATCTTCCCCAATCGTCTCGTCAAGTTGATGCTCCTGCTGCCACATCTCGCGCTTGAGATTGAATTCGGCCTGGAGGTTGATGCGCTCCGTCTTCAGTTCAGCGGCCCGTTCGTAGTCCTCGACCACACTGGCAGCCTCGATTTCAGTCTGGAGACGCTGAAGTTCGAGTTGCATCGCCTTCAAGTTCGGTGGGAGGGTATGAAGCGCGACGCGCACTTTGGCCGCGGCCTCGTCCAGTAAGTCAACCGCCTTATCGGGAAGATGCCGGTCGGTGACATAGCGATGGGAGAGACGAGCCGCAGATACCATGGCCTCTTCGGAGATGTGCACCTTGTGGTGGGCCTCGTAGCGGTCGCGCAAGCCGCGCAGCATCTCAATGGTCTCTTCAACGCTCGGCTCCTCGACGAAGACGGGAGCGAAGCGTCGCTCCAACGCACCGTCGCGCTCAATGTAGCGCCGGTACTCGTCCAGCGTCGTCGCCCCGACGCACTGCAGTTCACCCCGTGCCAGCGCAGGCTTCAGCATGTTGGATGCGTCCATCGCTCCCATGCCGGCCCCCGCGCCGACGACGTTGTGCAGTTCGTCAATAAACAGGATGACTTCCCCACTAGCCCGTTGGACCTCCTCAATGGTGCCTTTCAGCCGCTCCTCGAAATCGCCCCGCAGACGCGCACCTGCAACCATTGCGGCCAGATCAAGTTGCACCACTCGCTTGCCCATCAAGATCTCCGGCACGTCATCGGCGGCGATCTTCTGTGCCAATCCCTCGACGATGGCGGTTTTGCCCACGCCGGGTTCGCCGATGAGCACCGGGTTGTTCTTGGTACGGCGGCTAAGTACCTGAACCACGCGCAGAATCTCGCCATCCCGTCCGATCACCGGGTCGAGTTTCCCCTCGCGGGCCTTCTGGGTCAGGTCGTGGCCGTACTTATCCAGCATGCGGTAGCGAGACTCGGCCCTGCGGTCGGTCACACGCTGCCCACCACGGACCTCTTTGACGGCATCGTAGATGCGCTCCTTGGTCACGCCACTCTCGCGCAGGATCCTGGCCACAGAGGTATTGCGCTCACTGGCGATGGCCAAGAAGATATGCTCAGTCGAGATGTAATCATCCCTGAGCCGGTTCGCCTCGTCGTTAGCCAGCTCGAGTGCTCGCTTAACACGCGGGGTGATAAAGACCTGCCCCACGCCGCCGCCGCCATAAACACCAGCCTTGGGGCTGGCTTTCAGCACGTCATCGAGACGCTGCTGTACCTGGTCAACGTCCACCCCCAGCCATTCCATAATCTGTGGGATCACGCCTTCCGGCTGCTCTAGCAGCGCCAACAGAAGGTGCTCAGTATCAACCTGTGTGTGCCCATAGCGCGCCATAATCTCGACCGCCCGTTGGGCCGCGTCCTGTGCGCGCTCGGTGAAACGGTCCAATCTCATCATTACTCGACAATCTCCTTCACCTACACTGCATGCTTTCTGGGTGAATTATACCGCACATTGCGCTATCAGACAAAGAGAGACGGTGCCGGACGCCACGCTCATACGGCAATCTGGCACCAAGGTCTATCACTTCTAGGCAGCCACTGGCGTCACCTCCACCCTCTCAAACGCAATCCGCCCATCACGGGCATTCACCCGCACCGCGTCCCCCTCAGTAAATTCGCCCCGCAGCAGCGCCAGCGCCAAAGGGTCTTGCACCTCGCGCTGGATGACCCGCTTGAGCGGTCGCGCCCCATAGACGGGGTCATAGCCAGCGTCGGCCAGATGCTGGCGGGCCGCATCGGTCAACTCCAGCCCAATGTGCCGCTCGGTCAGCAGGTCGCGCAGGTGACGCATCTGGATGTCCACGATCTGCAGCAGGTCTGCCTTCGTCAGACTGCGGAAGAGGATGTCCTCGTCA
>DAOUEC010000249.1:0-7845 GCA_034430655.1 Anaerolineae bacterium | reverse complement strand
CCACAAGATCGGTTCGTGTGCTGCTTGAGAGACAATTGCCGTGATTGTACCACGCGCTCGTTATCTTGCCGTTAAAGAAACGTCAGAAATCTGTAAGAACCGACTCTACCCCGGAATATTGAGAAGATACGTATAGTCTAATGGTCAGATCAAAGTTGCCGAAGCCACGCAATGAGTGCCCGGTCGAGAGCAGCAAAGTTAACGCTCAACATGACGGTGCAAAACGCAGCGGCCACGGCCAGGGCCAGGTAGTCAGCCGTCCGGGCGTGCAACCTGGTGAACCGAGTGCGCCCTTTCCCGCCAGTGTAGCACCGCGCTTCCATCGCCACGATCAGGACCTCGGACCGGCGTAGGCCGACGAGGAACAGCGGAATCAGGAGCGGCAGAAGGCGGCGCGTCGTCTGGATGAAACGGAAGCGGCCAGCCGTACCGAAGTCGGCGCCCCGTGCGGTCTGGGCCTTGACGATCCGCTCCATCTGCAGAGCCAGCGTAGGGACAAAGCGCAGAGCGATGGTCACGATCAGTGCCAGTTCGTGGGCCGGAACGCCAACGCGCTGCAAAGGTGCCAGCAACCCCTCGGTTCCGTGTGCCAGTTCGATCGTCGTTGTCGAGAAGGTCAGCAGGCTGGTGAGGGCGATCAGTTCGACCAGGCGAGCGGTCGAGACAACGATAAGCCGCAACGTGCAATCTGTCAGTTCCACGAAGCCCCACTGCCAGATGGGGGTGCAGTCTTCGGCCAGCCCTAAGTACCGGGGCGGCGATAGAACCTGGAACGCGGCCAAGAAAACGAGAACGGACAAAGCGGGGCGTATACCTTGCAGCGCGTAGCCGATGGGGACACGAGAGAGAACCACCAGCAGCAGAACGACCAGCAGCAGGATGGCGTTAGCCAGGTACGTGTTACTGAAGGTCACTGCCGTGACGATCAGACCGAAGGCCAACAACTTAAAGCGCGGGTCCAGGCGATGGATAAATGAGCCAAGGGGCAAGTACTGGCCGATGGTGACGTGGCGCAGGAACTCGAACTCGCTCACATTCTCTCTCCCTTGCCCTCTCTTCCGGGTGACGAGGGGAGGCAGGAAAGGATTGCCGCTTCGGCTTCGTCGAGCGTCAACACGTCCAGCGGCATGGGCAGGCCACGATCGCGGAGAGCCGCCATCACCGATACGGCCGCGGGTACGTCTAGCCCCAGTGCCCACAGCCGCTCGGCCTGAGAGAAGACGCTGCGCGTCGGCCCGCGCAGTGCTACACGGCCTCCCTCCAACACATACACTCGCCCGGCTATGGCAGTCACGTCGTCCATATTATGGGTGGCGATGACCAGCGTTACCCCCTCCTGCCGGTTCAGGCGATGCAGGGTGGCGAGCAGGTCGCGGCGGGTCTGGGGGTCCAGCCCCGCTGTCGGCTCGTCCAAAAGGAGCACCCGGGGGCGCAGGGCGAGCACGCCGGCGAGCGCGGCCTTCCGTCTCTCCCCGCCGGAGAGGCTCTGGATAAAGCGGTCCTTGTAGGCGAGGAACGGGAGACCCATCGTCTCCATCGCCCAGCGGACGCGCTCGCGGACGGTTTCGCGGTCCAATCCGAGTTGGCGGGGACCGAAAGCCACGTCGTCGCCGACATAGGTCTCGAAAAGTTGTTCCTCCGGTCGCTGGAAGAGCATGCCAACCTGTTCTCGGAGAAACCGCCGGTCAGTCTGAGGGACGCTCACGTCCCGCCCGGCTACAAGCACCTGCCCAGCCTGTGGCCCTAGGAGGCCGGCTATGTGCTGCAGAAGGGTGGACTTTCCCGAGCCCGTCGGCCCGAGCAGGGCCACCACCTCCCCAGCGTGCACCTCCAGGCTGACGCCGTCCAGGGCCACCACGGCAAGGGGGGTGCCCGCCAGGTAGGTGTGGTGGAGGTCACGGATGGTGACGAAGGGGCAGTTGGAGCCAAGGGGCCGAGGAGCGAGGGAGCAGCAGGGCGTAGGAGCGGGCAGGGAGCCGAACCGGGGGAGCCTGGTCGCGATGGCCTCCGTCACTTCGTCCAGGGTGAGCAGGCCCGGGGGAAAACCGGGCCAGCGGCGCGCCAGTTGTTCCGCCAGGGCGGCCAGCGGCGGCGGCTCCAGCCCCAGCGACGCCAGCCGATCCGGGTCGGCAAAGAGGCGGCGACATGCCCCGTCGAAAGCGACGCAGCCCTCGGCCAGGACGACGACCCGTTCGGCCAGCGTTGCCTCGCTCATCCAGTGGGTGATCAAGACGACGGCCATCCCCTCGGCGTGGAGCCTGCGCAAGAGCGCCAGCACTTCCCGGCGGCCGGCCGGGTCGAGCATGGCGGTGGCCTCGTCCACCACGAGACAGCGGGGACGCATGGCCAGTGCCCCGGCAATGGCCACCCGCTGCTGCTGGCCGGCGGAGAGGAGGTGGGGCGGGCGGTGGCGGAGGTCCCAAATCCCCACCGTCTCCAGCGCCCAGCGCACCCGGCCCTCGATCTCCTCGGCGGCCAGCCCCAGATTCTCCGGGCCGAAGGCCACGTCGTCCTCCACCATTGTCGCCACGATCTGGTCCTCCGGCTGCTGAAAGACCATCGCCACCTGGGAGCGGATGGTGGGCCAGGCGGCCCGGTCGCGGGTATCCAGGCCGGCCACGCGGACCCGGCCCTGGGTGGGCAGGAGTAGGGCGTTGAGGTGGCGGGCGAGGGTAGTCTTGCCAGAGCCGTTGGCGCCGACGACGGCGACGAGCGTGCCGGGCTGGAGGGCGAGGTCTACCCCCCGCAGAGCGCTGATGGGGCCGGTACCGTTCCCCTCGTAGGTGTGATGGAGATCACAGATTTCGACCAATGGCTGAGCGGCGTCCATAAGAAAATGCCTTCCATCGGGATCGGAAGGCACAGGGCGGCGAGGAGAAGGGCCAAAAGGGCGGGCACCAAGCCCCTTCAGCAGAGGACCACTCCCTCCTGCCGTCTCGGTCGCCTCAGCGATCCCAGCGGCACCGGAAAGCGGTGCGTGTAGTTGTTTTCGGATAAGGCTCACGGCCTCGTGGGTCCGTGGCAAGAGTATTATACTCGTGTTGAGTGAGGTGTCAAGGGGCTGCCGCGCGCGGCCGGCCGAAATCGGCGATGAAGTAGTAACTCCAACTGGTCTGGGCCACGCCCACGCCGATCTCCGAAAGCCAGGTGGTGAGCAACGTGCGCCGGTGCGGGTCGTTGGGTGGCACCTCGTCCATCCAGATGTCCACCGCACCCTGGGGGGTCTGTCTCTGCGCCCAACATTCCGCCCAACTGGCGGGGTCGTAGCCCGCGCGCAGAACGCGCGTCTTGATGTTGGAACCGTCGGAGCCGGTGTGGCTGCACCAGCCGCGCTGGGCGCAGTCGTTCGCCTGCCCCTGGGCTGCCCGCGCCAGCATCTCGTTGTACGCCAGTGGCCCCAGGCCATGCGCGGCGCGCACCTCGTTGATCAGCCGCACCGTCTCGTAGGGCCAATCTGCCACGTCCTGAGGTGGGGGAACGGCTGGCGCAGCGGCCGGTGTGAGAGACGCAGCGGGGGCATCTGTGGTCGGGCTGGGGGTTGGAGTGAGGGGCGGAACCGGCGTGGCGGTGGGCGCTGGCGCCTGGGCCACGGCGGGTGCATCCAGCGGCAGCACCAGTTCCTGGCCGATCCCGAGCAGGTCGGCGTTACTCAGCCCGTTGACCGCCAGGAGCACCTCTGCCTTCAGGCCGTAGGTCCGGGCGATGCCGACCAGCGTCTCGCCCGCCTTCACTACGTGCACGACCCAGAAGCGAGAGGCCCCCTCCCAGCCGGCCCGTGGGGGGATGGAGAGCACTTGTCCCACCTGTACGACCGTGGAATCCCCCATCCCGTTGTGCAATTGGATCGCGGCCATCGGCACATCGTATTCCGTAGCCAGGCCCAACAGGGTGTCGCCGGGCTGGACGGTATGCGTGATGGAGACGGGTTCGGGCGATGCTGGTTCCGTGGGTGCTGTGGCTGGCTCTGGGGGAGGGGTCAGGGTGGGCAAGAGGGTAGGGGGGAGGGTAGACGTACTGGTTAGCGCGGCGCTCGCAACCGCTGAAGCGGTGGGCATGACCGGACCTTCCACGATCTCAGCGGCGCAGGAGGCCAGCAGGGCAGACAGAAGGCAGAGAGCGATCAAGCCGGCAAGAGAAAGGATGCGTTTGCTCATGCTTGGGGTATTGTAATCGGGGTGGGTGGGGTGTCAAGGGAATATCGCTGCAGAACGAGATGATGCAACAAGCAACCTTCCCACCTGGCGTGTCCCTCTGCTCATTCCGCATTGCTGCCACCGGTGTACAACACCTGATACACCCGGTAGTTTAAAGACACCCGCTCCAGGTACTCCCGTGTCTCTCCGAACCCGATCCAACACAGCAGGTCGTCTCGGTCTGAGACAAGTGGATCGGCTTGCCAACTATCCACGCTGCCTGCACCGCCGTTGTAGGCTGCAATAGCCAGCTCCAAGTCCCCGTCAAAGTAGTCCAGCAGGAAGCGCAAGTACCATGCTCCCATGCGAACGTTGGCCTCCGACGTAAAGGCATCACCTGGCGCGGTGTCCTCCCCCATCTGCTCTGCGATCCAGACCTGGGTTGATGGTATGACCTGCATCAGGCCCCGTGCGCCGACGTAGGAGAGCGCCTCCGGATCGAAGCGGCTCTCCTGGCGCATGATAGCCCAGATGAGCAGCGGGTCTACGTCGAACTCCGCCGCCGCTGCCTCCACCGTCGCCGAATAGGGGGTCGGATAACTCAACCGCCAGAAGGCCATCGGGGCACGTGGATGATCTTCTGTATACGCTTCCGCGATGGCCTGAGCGTCGTTCACGTAGCCCTGCGAGGCCAGCGCCTCCGCCATCGCCAGATCCACCTCCGGCGCACGTCGAAATTGAGCGGCCAACACCAGTTCCATGTGCGCCAGGTCCTCCCGCCCGATCGCCTCCAACGCCCCTGCCTTGTCTAGAAAGTCGCCGCCTGCCGCGGCCAACGGTGGCGCTGTGGGCAGCCTGAGCTCACCTCCGGCGGCCCGCAGCGGCAGCCAATTCAGACCGAAGCGATCCAGCAGTGCCTCACCCTCAGCCTGGGCCTCTTCATCCCCCATTCTCTGCGCAAGGACGTACAGGCGGTATGCAGCATCGTCGGCGAGATAGGTGTGCGTTTTTCCCAGGCGGGCATAGATAGGCAACGTCTCCGTCAGCCGCCCTTGCTCCTCCAGCATCGTGGTCGCGGACCACCAGGCCACAGGGTAGGGGGAGTCCAGATAAAGCGCCAGCGCTTCGTCGGGGTCTTCCCCCTCCAGCAACTCAGCCTGGGCCAGTTGGCTGTCCGGCGTGTCCACTGTCTGGTAGAGGGATAGCGCCTCGTCAGGACAGTCAAGGCGCACCAGCACCAGGGCGAGACCCAACTGAGCCGACCTATCATCCGGCATCTCCTCCAGCCAGGCCCGATAGGCCACCTCTGCCTCCTCGTAGCGGGCCAGTCCGGCCAGTGCCTGTGCGCGCAAGGGCAGTGCTTCGGGATCGTCGCTCCCACGCAGCGTCTCCATGGCGTCGCTGTAGTACGTGGCACCGTTCAAATCCTCGGCCACAGCAAGCGCATCCTGCCCGGTGCGACGCATCCCGGCGAAAGCATCCGGTCGCTCGCCCAGGATATGGAGGTACTCGGCGTAGGCTCCCTCGTCGTCTCCCTGCTCTTCCAAGTAACGCGCCAGTTCCAGGCGCAAGGCAACTGTGTCGTGCAGAACCAACGCCGCTCGGTACTCGTCTTCCGCCCCCGGTGCCTCAATGCCCGCATAGTACCGCGCCATTGCGATGTGCGCCTGGTGGGCAGCCGGACTCTGAGGCCGAAAGGCGATCACAGCCCGCAGTGTGCGCAGCGCTTCCATATCTGGCATGGCGACCTCGGCAGCCCACAGCCGGGCATACTCCTCTATTTGCGGCATCTTCTCGGCCAGCCGCTCATACAGCACCGCCGCCCGCTCTGGCCCCGCACTCTGGGCCTCGCGGTAAAGGGCCTGAGGCGAGCGCAGATCATCCCTGAAGGTTGCTATGAGCACCACTCCCATGAGCAACCCCACGAGGATGACAACCAGCGCCAAACGGCTGGACCCCAATCGCCAATGACGCATACCTCTTCCCTCCTCCCGTTCCATCACGAGCCTCCTACTCCATTTCCAGGCTGAAGGCGTGCATTCGCCGATCGGTGGAGCCGACGAAAAGCCTCCCATCGGCCACGGTAGGCCCTGCCACGATAGCACCTCCGGTGCGGTAACTCCACACCAGCGCTCCCGTCTCTCGGTCCAGGCCGTAGAGATAGCCATCGTCGGAGCCCACGAAGACCAGGTCTCCCCACACTGCCGGCGAGGACCGGATGATGCCCTTGGCCTGGTACTGCCAGATGATCCGGCCGTCTCGGGCGCGCAGCGCGTACAGCCGGCCGTCGTTTGCGCCCACGTACACCCTGTCGTCGGTGATAACCGGCGACGACTCAACACCATATTCCGCCTCGAAGTCCCAAAGCAACCGGCCGGTGGCAGCGTCCAATGCATAGAGCTTCCGGTCAACGGAGCCCACGTAGACGACCCCAGCAGCGACGGCCGGGGCAGCCAAAATATCCCCTCCTGTCCGGTAACGCCATCGAAGTCCTCCGCTCGTGATGTCCAGAGCGTATAGATAATCGTCGCTCGAGCCGACGAAGGCGAGGTCTCCAGCCAGGGATGCGCCTCCCTCGATCCAACCGCCAGTCTCGTACCGCCACACCCGATCGCCGTCCTCGGTCGCCAGGGCATAGAAGAAGCCATCGTGGGAACCGACGTAGATGATGCCATCGCTGATCACGGGAGAGGCGGTCACCCATCCATCCGTCTCGTATCGCCAGCGCACCTCGCCCCGCGCAGTGTCCAGCGCGTAGACGCCGCCATCCCAGGAGCCGAAGTAGACCGCGTCTCCAAAGACAGCCGGCGATGAAGTGATATTGTCGGCGGTCTCATAACGCCAGAGGGACTCCCCTGTGTCGGTATCTACAGCGTGCAGCGTGTTGTCGTCAGCCCCCACGTACACGACTTCGTCGCTCGCTGTTGGCCTCCCTCTGACGTAGTCGCCCGCACGGTAGGACCAGGCAAAGGAAATAGTGGCTTCATCTGCGGAGGTGGAAGCCCCACAACCGGCCAACAAAACCACCGCTACGCAAGTCAAAATCTTGGTCTTCATCGTTCTTCCTCTCCCTCACTCCTCGGCTTCTGCATACTCTTTTGCGTGCTGATGGCTACTCTGCGCCCCGTCTCCCTATCTCCGACAGTCCCTCATTCAATCACCACGCCCTCCAGGCCCTCCTCCGGCCGGGGATAACTCATGTTTAGCCCATCCAGTCTCTCCACCAGGACGGTGGCCACCACCAGGTTGCGGTACCACTTGCGGTTGGCCGGGACGATGTACCAGAATGCCGGTTCAGTGCTGGTCTTGCTGAGGGCATCCTCGTAGGCCCGCACGTATTCCGGCCACAATTTGCGCTCCTCCAGGTCGCCCAGGCTGAATTTCCAGCGCTTGTGCGGCTTGTCCAGCCGGGCCTGCAACCTCTTCTTCTGCTCGTCCAGGCCGATGTGCAGGAAGAACTTCAGGATAGTCGTGCCCTCTTCGGCCAACATCCGCTCGAAGTCGTTGATGTGTGTTTTTGATAAGAGCGTGGCCAAAATGAGTTGGAGCAAGAGAACTCATGCTGCCTGCTCCAGCACAACTGTCTCAGCTACCGGCGGTGTAGCAGGGAAGGAGCCATAAAGTCGCTGATGCTGGCTCTGCCGGTGAAAGCGTTGGTATCCATCCCAGTCGTCATTGACACGTACAGAGCGTAAATCGAGAACAGCCTGAG
>DAOUEC010000248.1:0-4539 GCA_034430655.1 Anaerolineae bacterium | reverse complement strand
CGGTACAAAACTGTTTTCTAAGGCTCCCAGCCCTCGTCCCCGAGGGCGTCGTAAGCGAGAGCATCGCACTCCAAGCGATTGTTCGCTGCAGGGGACGCTCCCGAGATGGGGGCTGCGAGCGTTTTGTACCGGGAACTAGATGGACAGGGAGAAGAACGCACGAAAGGATGATCAAGCGCAAGATTCTGGTGGTTGACGATGACCGAAAAATCGTGGAGTTGGTCCGGCTCTATCTGGAGAAGGACGGCTATCGGGTGCTCGTCGCTTACGACGGCCTGAAAGGTCTGGAACTGGCCCGCCAGAAGCGGCCGGACCTCATCCTGCTGGACTTGATGTTGCCGGGGATGGACGGCCTTGATGTCTGCCGCATCCTGCAAGCCGAGTCCGAGGTGCCGATCATCATGCTCACGGCCAGGACCACCGACGAGGACAAGCTCGTCGGCCTGGAACTGGGGGCCGACGATTACATCACCAAGCCATTCAATCCCCGCGAGGTAGTGGCCCGGGTGCGGGCGGTGTTGCGCCGGGCCGGCAAAGAAACCCCTCAGGGACCCACAGAGATGCGCTTTGCCGATCTGGTGATTGACCGTCGCCGCTACGAGGTGCGAGTGCAAGACGAGGTCGTGAATCTCACTCCCACCGAGTTCAGGCTGCTGGAGGTGCTGGCCGGGGAGCCAGGGCGGGCCTTCACACGGCTGGAACTCCTGGACCGGGTCTTTGGCTACGACTTTGAAGGGTTTGAGCGCACGGTGGACGTCCACGTGAAGAACCTGCGCAAGAAGATCGAGCCGGACCCCAAGCAGCCGACCTACGTCCAGACTGTCTACGGCGTGGGCTACAAGTTCGAGGAGGTATGACGTGTTCCACACCCTCCGTTTCCGCCTGCTTGCGGTGCTGATCCTGGTAGTGGTAGCCGCAGTGGGGGGCATCGCCCTCGTTAGCACCCAGGTCACCACCAGGACGTTACAAGGCTACGAGGAGCGCCGGGGGATGATGCGCGACCGGCGCTTCGAAGGGTTCCTGGTCGGGCACTATGTCCGGCACGGAAACTGGTCCGGCGTGCAGTTGGAACTGGAACGGATGGGTCAGATCACGGGGGAACGGGTGGTCTTGGCCGACGGGGAGGGACAGATCGTCGCCGACTCCGAGGGGGAATTGATCGGGCAGCCCGTGGAGCACGATTGGGGCGCGCCGGCCGCGCTGATTGTCCATAACGGAACACCGGTGGGCGCTCTCTACGCCGGTTTGCCTGGGGGGAGCCCTGGAATCGAGGGCTTGCTGACTTCCGCCAACCGCACCTTGCTGGTGGTCGCCGTGGCCGCCGGTCTCATTGCTGTGTTGCTCATTCTAGGTCTCTCGCGCCGTATCCTCGGGCCGGTAGAGGCGCTGACGACGGCCGCGCGGCGCATGGAGGCAGGGGACTTGAGCCAGCGCGTGGAGATCACATCCCAGGACGAAATCGGCGACCTGGCCCGGGCTTTCAACGGTATGGCCGACGGGCTGGCCCGGCTCGAAGAACTGCGCCGCCAATTGGTGACCGACGTGGCCCACGAATTGCGCACCCCTCTTACCAACATCCGGGGCTACCTGGAGGCGCTCCAGGATGGCGTGGTGGAGCCGGAGAGGCACGTCATTGACTCCCTTCACGAAGAGGCCATGCTCCTCAACCGTCTGGTAGACGACCTGCAGGCTCTCTCTCTGGCCGAGGCAGGACAACTCAGGCTGGAACGCCAGCCGGTGGCGCTGGCCGATGTGGTGGATAAGGCAGTCGAAGCGGCGCGGCCCCGGACGGTGGCCAAGGGGGTAGTCTTGCAGACTGACTTGTCGGAGGATTTACCCCTCGTGGACGTTGATCCCCGGCGAATCGGCCAGGTATTGCGCAATCTGCTCGAAAACGGGCTGACCCACACGGGGCCGGGTGGGGAGATCGCTGTCGCTGCCCACGTCGCCTGTCCTGAGCCAGGTCGAGGGAGCGGCCAGTGGGTCGAGGTCAGCGTGCGGGATACGGGGACCGGCATCGCCGCCGAGGAACTGCCCTACGTGTTCGAGCGTTTCTACCGGGCCGACAAGTCGCGGTCGCGGGCCACCGGGGGGGCGGGACTAGGGCTGGCCATCGTCAAGCAACTGGTCGAGGCCCACGGGGGGCAGATTGAGGTGGAAAGCGAGGTCGGTCGAGGGACGCAGTTCACCTTCACGCTGCCGGTGGCCAAGTCCTGATTGGTGAGGCCACGCTACATCGCATGTTTATCTGCTCTTCATCAGATCTTTATGATTGTGTGATATGATTGAGGCCAGCAAACTAAGGAATAGTGGTCGCAAGTGAATCAATTGTACAAGGAGTAGTGCGACAATGAACGCAAAATCTCAAAAGTCTTGTCCTGAGCCAGGTCGAAGGAATTGGAACCTGATCGTCGCTTCCCTTTTACTGCTGTTTGCGGGGATTGGGTGTGGCTTGATCGGTGTTTCGGCTTTCAACCCTACACCTGGGCCAGCCCTCGTCTCTCCCACGGCAACGACAGCGTCGCCAGTAGTGCTCGACGAGAATGAGACTGAGGCAGTCAATGCCTTGGAGGCACAAGTGATCTCCGTGTACGAGACGGTCAGTCCGGCCGTGGTCAACATCACCAACCGCGGCTATGCCTACGACGTGTTCATGCGGGCGGTTCCGCAAGAGGGAACCGGTTCCGGCTTCGTGTACGACGCGCAGGGACACATCGTCACCAACTACCACGTCGTCGAAAACGCCGAGGAACTCTTGGTCACGCTCGCCGGTGGTCAGGTGTACAAAGCCGAAATCGTCGGCACAGATCCAGCCAACGACCTGGCCGTGATTCGCATTGACGCCGGTGCACTGCCGGAGCCAGTGACGTTGGGTGATTCGGATGGTCTGCGGGTGGGGCAATTCGTGCTTGCCATCGGCAATCCCTTTGGCCTGGAACAGACGCTGACCACCGGCGTGGTCAGTGCGTTGGGCCGGGTCATCGAAAGCTCTGATGGCAGCTTCATCGGCGAAGCCATCCAGACCGATGCGGCGATCAACCCCGGCAACTCGGGTGGCCCGCTACTAGACCTGGAAGGGCGCGTCATCGGTATCACTTCGCAAATTATCAGCGCCAGTGGAACCTCGTCCGGCGTCGGCTTCGCTGTGTCGTCCAATACAGTGCAGTCCGTGGCGCCGGAACTGATCGCAAACGGGTACTATCCCCACCCCTGGCTGGGCATACAGATGTTGACCTTGACACCTGCTACGGCGGAGGTGCTCCGCGAAGCCGGGATGAATGTGCCTGTAGATACAGGGCTACTGGTGATTGAGGCTGTGGAGGGCGCACCAGCGGACAAGGCCGGCATACGGGGCGGCACCCGCGTGGTGCGCACTGGGCGCTATCAAATCCCATTGGATGGTGACATCATCATTGCAGTGAACGGCGAACAAGTCAACGACTTTCAAGAACTGACGGTGTACCTGGAGACACAAACCACCGTCGGCGATACGGTAGAACTGACCATCATCCGAGATGGCGAGGAGAAAACCGTCACGGTGGCACTGGAAGAACGGCCACAGACGTGACGATCCCAATCCCAAATCAGCAAGTCAGCAAATCTCAAATCAAGCGGTGGAGATAGTGTGATGAAAAGACGCAAAACTTGGACCATTTTGATTGTTGTGCTGTTATTGGCAGCCGGGGGCGGCTACGTGGTCTACACGCGCCACTTTGCCCTGGCCCTGGCTGAAGAGCCCCCGGAGCCAACGCTGGAGACGGCGACGGTGACACGAGGGGACATCGTGATTACGGCAGACGGCAGCGGTGAACTCGTGCCCGCCGCTACGCTGGAACTGACCTTCCGCACCAGCGGCGTGCTGGATGAGATATTGGTAGAGGTCGGTGACCAGGTGCAAGAGGAAGACGTGCTGGCCCGGCTAGAGACGGACGATCTGGAACGAGCCGTGGCCGAAGCCGATGTCGAGTTGGAGCTTACTCAACTGGAGCTGGCCGATGTCCAAGAGGGGCCGAGCGACGCCGAGTTGGCCGATGCCCAGGCTGCCTTGCGGGATGCCCAGGTCGAGTTGGCGCTGGCGCAGGACGCCTACGAGAACACGCTCGACTCCAACCTTGATGCTATTGTGGATTCTCGCAAGGCCGACTTCGACTGGTGGGTTGGTTATTATCAAGGGCAGAAAGCCAAGTACGAGGAGGGGCACCTCAGTCAAGCCGATCACGATTGGGCAATGGCTGCCATGATCGCAGCGGAGGGGCAATGGCAAAAGGCCATCAACCAGGCACTCGCAGAGGAAACCCAGGCCAGGAGCCGGGTGACCCAGGCCCAGAACGCCGTCCACAAGGCGCAGGAGACTCTGGAACTGCTGGAGAGCGAACCGCTGACGGATACGCTTACCCGGGCCATGTTGGCGGTGGATCAAGCGTTGTTGGCGCATGAACAAGTTCTGGCCGACCTGGAAATGGCAGAACTCTACGCTCCTTTCGATGGCGTCGTGATGGACGTTGCGGCGATAGTTGGCGAACAAGTGGGCGCCAATGC
>DAOUEC010000247.1:0-4740 GCA_034430655.1 Anaerolineae bacterium | reverse complement strand
GATGGCTCAGTCTCCCTTTGATCTGTATGGTTTGCCCGAAGCGGAACTGAGGCTCGCGGTTGCAGAGATCCTGGCGAACTCAGGGTCACCGCTCTTTGCCCGCTACTATCCTGATCGGGTTGACGAAGAGGCTTGGAATATCGTGTATGATCGTTTGCGTGAAGCAAGGGCTCTCGAGTCTTACCTGGAGAACCGGGAGAGCATCAAGTATGCAGCCATTCTCTTCTCACAATCCAGTCTTGAGCGGTTTGATCATGTCTTGGATAAACCCTCTCACCTCGGCTGTCTGAAGGGCTTTTCGAAGGCATTATTGCAAGAACATATACCTTTTGACATCGTCACCGAGCCTGATTTGACGGAACGACTGGATGGCTACAAGGTCCTGATTCTGCCGGATGCCAGTTGCCTGTCAACTGAGGCAGGGCGAGCAATCAGGGAGTTTTCTGCAAGAGGCGGAGGAGTCGTTGCGTCATACGAGGCAGGAATGTATGATGAGGCAGGATGTCGTACGCTCGAGGACGACTTTTCCGATCTGTTTGGGCTGAAGTATATTGAGGAATCACCAACGTGGTTTGGGTTTGATGTCTATATGCGGGTGCGGGGGGATTATGAGTTGGGAGAAAGTATTCCCGTTGGAAAACGCATCCCCACAGGCGGCGTGCAGGTCGGGGTTGAGCCAACCAATGCCCGGATTGTGGCCGAAGTCTTGGGCGGGGCTGCTGTCCACTATGGTCCACTGGGCGACGAAGCCGGACTGCCAGCGATACTCACTTCCCAGAGCGAAGGGTGTGGGCGTACTGTCTTCTTTGCCCCCCCCCTGGGCAATCGCTACTTAGAGTTTGGCGTGGGGGATCATCGCAAGTTGATGGCGACTGCGGTCCGGTGGGCTGCTGCTTGTGAGCCACCCTTACGTTTGGAAAATGCACCTCGGACAATGGCTATTACCGCCTTTCGTCAGTTGGACAGCGATCGGATGGTCGTTCATTTGGTGAACAGCGTGCGTGACGAGCTTGTGCAGCCGATAAGCGAGGTTCTTGAGAGCAGAGACGTCAGGCTCGAAGTTGATGTAGATCACCCCCCAAGTAAGGTGATCTGTCTGGGGGAAGGAGAAGAGCCTTCGTGGTTAATGAAGGATGGGACACTGGTTGTGACCATTCCTTCGGTGTGCTATTCCACTGTCGTCGTCATTGAGCGCTGATGTTTGCTTCAAGTGATTAGACCCCATGGAGCCCATGACTAGCTCAATCCAGCGAGTGGAAATCCACAACTGGGCCAGTGCAGGCTATCGTCCCCTGGTCTTCTATGGGGACTGGCAAGTGGCACTGTTGAACTGGGAGCCCGTCTTTGACCCAGCCAATCTGGGCGAGATCGAGCGTCACGACGAGACAGATGAGGTCTTCGTCCTTTGGCAGGGGCGGGGGGCGCTGTTCGTTGCCACCAGCGAGGGGATCAGTCTGGTGGATATGGAACCGGGCGTGGTCTACAATGTCCTGCGCGGCACCTGGCATAACTTGGTCGCCACCCGTGATGCATCGTGGATCATCGTGGAGACGCGCGACACGCATCTGCATGATACCGAGGTGCGCCAGATGACCGATGAGGAGTTACGGCAACTTGGCGGGCAACTGCCGTCCTGGCTGGCGTAAAGCGGGCGATTCACATTTTGGCAGACTTCGTACCTGCTTTGGTCGGTGGCGTAGTGGGTGATTGTACCCATCGTCAATGATCCGATCATCGTCAAAGATGAAGGTCAGCGTCTGCCTGTCCAGCTCGCGGGAGAAGGCGGCGGCCGCGCCGACGTCACGACCCAAAGGCCCGTCGGCGGCGGGCTGGTCGTCAAGGTACTACTGAGGCCAGCGCACGCAGCGCGACCAGCAGGGCCTCGAACTCCTTGCGGCAATCACGGCAATGCTCCAGGTGGTCCTGCACCAGGGGCATCGCCTCGGCCGCGTTCTTCCCAGCCAGCACCATCTCAATGAAGCGATCCAGTTGCTCGAGGCACTCGTCGCACCCGATCTCGTCTGGCCGGGTGGTGAGCACGTTACGCACCATGTGTTTGAGGGTAGCCAGTTCGAGTAACATCCCTGTTCTCCATGTCTTCAGACGCGATGAGCCATTTTCTTCTTACTCCGACCCTACGGCTCAAAGGCTGCGAGCACACTCTGGGGGGATAGTCCCCTGGCTAACATTCGTTTCTTCAGCCGCTGGCGGGCGTCGTGCAGGAGTTTGTAGAGGGCGTTGCGGTTGGTTCCCATCCGACGGGCCACCTCCTCCAGCGGCATCCCGCCGATCACCGCCACTACCATGGCCTGGCGCTGGCGGTCGGTCAACTCCTCGGCGATAAGGCGCTGCACTATCGCCAGCATCATTTGTTGGACTGTTTGCTGTTCGGGGGTCGAAGCCGGATCGGTCAGCGCAGCCGGCGTAAAGTCCCCCTCGTCATATTGGGCGATCAGGTCTTGCAGCGAGACGTCCTGCCAGCGGCGGCGCAGTTCGGTGAAAGCCACGTGGACGGCGATCTTGTGGGCCCAGGTGGTGAAGCGACTCTCCCCTCGGAAAGAATCCAGTATTGAGAAGATACTTTCACCCGAAAAAGGTCTGTGCGGCGGCCTGGAGCAATGTCAGAAGCGGGTTGGCGAAGACCGCTATGGCGAACAGGCCTATCACGGCTACCCCTAACGGGACCGCCAGCGCGGGCGAAGTGGTCAGTCGCTCATCTGTCTGTGCCGGGACGAGGTACATGGCGCGGATGACTTTCCAGTAGCAGGCCAGCGAGATGACGCTGTTGATCACGCCTACGACGGCCGGGCCGGGCAATCCCTCGCCAATCGCAGCGTAGGATAGGTACAACTTGCCGGCGAAACCGGCCAACGGGGGGATACCGCCTAGCGAAAGCAGACACAACAGCAGCGCCAGCGCCAGCAGCGGCGCACGCCGGCTCAGTCCGGCGTATTCCTCGACGTCGTCGGAGCCGCCCTGCTCGGAGACGGCAATTACGACGGCGAAGGCCCCCACGTTGGCCAGCGCGTAGGCCGCCAGGTGGAGCAGCACCGCCGTCACCCCGGCCTCCGATGCGGCCACCACGCCGATGAGGGCGTAGCCGGCCTGGGCGATACTGGAGTAAGCCAGCAGTCGCTTGACGTTCGTCTGCCACAGCGCCACCAGGTTGCCTGCCGTCATCGTCAGCACTGCCAATGCCATCAGCAGCACTCGCCAGTCCACAGCCAGGTTCTCCAGGCCCGCCGGCAGCGTGGTCAGCGACACGCGCACCAGGAGCGCGAAGCCGGCCAGTGTTGGCCCCACCGAAAGAAAAGCGGTGATGGGGGTCGGTGCGCCCTCGTAAGCATCGGGGGCCCACTGGTGGAAAGGCACCGCCGCCACCTTGGAGGCGAAGCCCGCCATCATCAGGATCAGCGCCGGGAGGACGACGGGCCGCAGCGTGCTCTCTGACTCTCCCAGTGCCTCCGCAATCGCGCTCAGGTCGGTCGAGCCGGTCGCCCCGTAGATCCACGACATGCCGTAGAGCATGGTTGCCGAAAGCGTCGCCTCGTAGAGGAAGTACTTGATCGCTGCCTCGGTAGAGCGCCGGTCATCCCGCAGGTAGCCGGTCAGGATGCAGGAGGCGAGACTGAGGCACTCGCAGGCCAGGAAGATCACGATCAGATTGACCGCTGCGCCCAGCAGGCAGATCGCCAGGGCGGAGAGGAGCAATAGCGCGTAGAGGCGCGCTGACCGCGCCCCTACACCCTGATGGCGGCTGCGCGCCCGCACGTAGGCGTCGGACAGGAGGACGATCAGCCCGACGGCCACCAGCGCGAACATCTTGACGACCAGCGCGAAACCGTCGCAGGAGAGCACGTACAGCACGCGCGTGTGGCAGCCCCACAGGCTGATGGTCGCCACTAGCGCTCCGCCCAGCCCGGCCAGCGCGACGTGAGGCGCCCGCCATCTCCCCTCCCAGCGCGGGCGGAGCGCGTCTAGCCCCAGGATAAGCAGGGCTGCCAGCAGGAGCACCAGTTCCGGTGAGAGCAGCCACAGCGTCTCCACCAGTGTGAGCGCCGGTTCTCCGAAAGTCAATGTCTGATCTCCTGTTCTCTACCTCCCCCCTATGGGGGGGATTGGAGGGGGGGAAGGTTTCGCAGAGCGCCCCCACCCCGGCCCTCCCCCACGAGGGGAGGGAGCATCACCCCCGCTGCCTTTCCCCCTATGGGGGGGGATAGAGGGGGGGCTGAGGGCTATGCTTCAACGTCACAATGGCGGGCTATTTCGCACAAGACTGCATCCAGTTCCTTGAGAACCTGATCGTTTATGAACCGCAAAACCGTGAAACCCAGTGCTTCCAGTTCTTTTTGACGTGCACTATCGGCCTGTTCCTGAAGGGCGTGAATGTCACCATCTACCTCAACAATGACCTTTTTGGCGAAACAGCAAAAGTCTACGATGTATCGGTCAATCGGCTGCTGGCGGCGAAATTTGACCCCCAGTTGTTTGCCGCGCAATGCTCGCCAGAGTTTGGCTTCCGCTGGGGTTGGTGACCGTCGCATTCGACGTGCATGAGTCAGCAGGTGTGGCGGTGTAGATGGATGTTTGTGTGACATAAAGCACCTCTTGAATGCCCCCACCCCAGCCCTCCCCCACGAGGGGAGGGAGCATCGCCTCCACCTCTTACCTCCCCCACGAGGGGAGGGAGCATCGCCTCCACCTCTTACCTCCCCCACGAGGGGAGGGAGCATCGCCTCC
>DAOUEC010000246.1:0-11881 GCA_034430655.1 Anaerolineae bacterium | reverse complement strand
CTCCCCCCCCTGTAGGGGGGGGCAGGGGGGGGTGTGAAGGACAACGATCCTGGTCCTCTTCTCCCCCCCCTGTAGGGGGGGGCAGGGGGGGGTGTGAAGGACAACGACCCTGGTCCTCTTCTCCCCCCCCGGTCGGGGGGGGCAGGGGGGGGGTGGTGGCGCTGATCAAACCGCAGTTTGAGGCGGGGCGGCGGGAGGTCGGGAAGGGTGGGGTGGTGCGCGACCCGGAGGTGCACCGGCGCGTGCTGGAGCGGGTGCTGAGTATCGCGGGCGAGTTGGGCCTGGGTCTGCGCGGGCTGATGCCCTCCCCTCTGCGTGGACCAGCGGGCAACGTCGAGTTTCTGGCGTGGTGGCAGTTGGGTGGGGAGGGGGTTGACCTGGACGCGGCGGTGGCGGCCTGTCTGAAAGAGCGGAAATCTTGACATCTTGCCCTGGTCCGGCTAGAATGAAGGACGAAAGGGGTGACTGTGGATCAAGCCCACATCCGTGACTTTTGTATCATCGCTCACATTGATCACGGCAAGTCCACGCTGGCCGACCGGCTGCTGGAACTGACCGGCACCATCCCCGCGCGTCAGATGACCGAGCAGGTGCTCGACTCGATGGAGTTGGAGCGGGAGAAAGGGGTCACCATCAAAGCGTCGGCGGTGCGCATGCGCTACATAGCCGCCGGCGGCGAGGAGTACGAACTGAACCTGATTGATACCCCCGGCCACGTGGACTTCTCCTACGAGGTCAGCCGGGCACTGGTGGCCTGCGAGGGGGCACTTTTGGTGGTGGATGCCGCTCAGGGCATCGAGGCCCAGACGCTGGCCAATCTCTACCTGGCGCTCGAGGCCGGTCTTGAGATTATCCCCGTCGTGAACAAGATTGACCTGGCCTTGGCGCGGCCCGACGAGGTGGCGCTGGAACTGGCCGAACTGATGGGTGTGGAGCCCGGCGAGGTATTGCGCATCTCGGCCAGGGAGGGGTGGGGGATTGAGCAGGTGTTGGAGGCGGTGGTGGCCCGGCTGCCGTCGCCCCAGGGACAGCCCGGCGCGCCGTTGCGGGCACTCATCTTCGATTCCCATTACGACCCCTACAAGGGCGTGGTCGCCTACGTGCGCGTGATGGACGGCGTGGTGGTGCAGGAGGAGCCGCTGCTCTTGATGGCGACCGGTGCCAGGACCGAGCCCGTCGAGGTGGGGGTCTTCACGCCGGGGATGACTCCCACGGGGCGATTGAACACGGGCGAGGTAGGTTACGTCGCCACAGGGCTCAAGACGGTGCGGGAGTGTCACGTGGGCGACACGCTCACCAGCGCGCCTTGCCCGGCGTCGGAGTCTTTGCCTGGCTACCGTTCTGTCAAACCGATGGTCTTCGCCGGCCTCTACCCGGTTGAAGGTGAGGACTACAACAGCCTGCGTGACGCGCTGGAGAAACTGCAACTCAACGACGCGGCGTTGGTCTTTGAGCCGGAGACCTCTCAGGCACTTCAGTTCGGTTTCCGTTGTGGCTTCCTGGGCCTGTTCCACATGGAGATCGTGCAGGAGCGGCTGGAGCGGGAGTACGGGCTAGACCTGATCGCCACTGCCCCCAGCGTCGCCTATCAGGTCGTCACCCGCAGCGGCGAGGTAATCCGGGTCGCCAGTCCTGCCGACTTGCCGGACCCCAGCGCCATCGAGGAGATTCGCGAGCCGTGGATGCGCATCCAGGTCTTCACGCCGGCGGAATACATCGGCCCGGTGATGGAGTTGGTCACGCGGCGGCGCGGCATCTACCGCACTACCGAGTACCTGGACAGTCAGCGCGTCGTGCTGGCCTACGAGATGCCGCTTTCGGAGATGATCGTGGACCTGCACGACCGGCTCAAGTCGGCCACGCGGGGCTATGCCTCGCTGGACTACACCCTCGATGGCTACCGGCTGGGCGATCTGGTGCGTCTGGACATCCTGGTCAATAAGCAGCCGGTGGACGCACTGGCGCTGATCGTACACCGCGATCAGGTCTACGAGAAAGGCTCGGCGCTGGTGCGCAAGATGAAAGAGGTCATCCCCCGGCAACTGTTCAAGGTGCCCATTCAGGCAGCCGTGGGAGGGCGCATCATCGCCCGGGCGACGGTGAGCGCGTTACGCAAGGACGTATTGGCCAAGTGTTACGGTGGCGACGTCACGCGCAAGCGCAAGTTGTTGGAGAGGCAGAAGGCGGGCAAGAAGCGGCTGAAGCAATTCGGACAGGTGGTGATCCCGCAGGAGGCTTTTCTGGCGGTGTTGAGGCTGGGCGAGGATTAAGAGGTGGATGACTTCACCGCAGAGCGAAAAGCCATCTATCCCTGGGCTTTCTTCGTCGCGATGACGGCCACCCTGTTGCTCTTCTTTGGTTTGCAGGCGCTCTTTCCCACGCTTCCTCTGTACATCATCGCCATCGGCGGTTCCCCTGCTGACAACGGCCTGGCCAGTTGGGCTCTTTCGCTGGCGGCGTTGCTTACCCGTCCTCTGGCCGGAGTCCTGGCCGACCGCTGGGGCCGCAAGCCGGTTCTGGTGCTTGGTGCGGTCTTGCTGGGTGGCGGGCCGCTGCTGTATGCATTTGCGTCCAGTGTGCCGCTGCTGCTTGGGGCGCGAGCGGTCCACGGAGTGGGACTGGGGCTCTTCACCACCGCCTACCCTGCTCTCATCGCTGATCTGCTTCCGTCTGGTCGCTACGGGGAGGGGCTGGGGTTGGCCAACATCGCTCCGATGCTGTCAATGACCGTAGCGCCGCTGCTTGGCGAGTGGGCAGCGCGGCAATTCGGCTTAAGGGTCTTGTTTCTGGCCCTCGGCATGGTCGGTGGGGCGGGCGTGCTGGCAACGCTGATGCTGCCGGGCCGGGGAGATGATGACCACGGCTACGCCCTGCGGCTGCGCTCAGGGCAGGCCCTGCGGCGGAGTTTACCCCGAGCAGGGGCGAGGGGCTCAGGGCAGGCGGGTATGCGGCAGGCGCTGCGTAAACCCGGGGTGCGCGCCGGCACGCTGGGGATGGCGCTGCTGGGCCTGCCCTTTGGCGTGTTCATGGCCTTTTTGCCCCTGTTGGCCGATGTGCGGGGATTGGGCGGGACAGGCGGGGCCTTCACCGCCTTCGCCCTCGCTGCCTCTCTGTCCCAACCAGCGGCCGGGCGCATCGCCGACCGGGGGGGGGCTGGGAAGATGGTACTGGGGGGGCTGGCGCTGGTTGGCCTGGTGGCGGGAGGCCTGGCTGCGGTCGCTGACCGGTGGGCGCTGCTGGCACTGGCCGGGCTCTTCGGGGTGGGGTTCGGGGCAGCGCGGGCCGGGCTGGAAACCTGCGTGCAGGGGAGCGTCGGACCGGCCCTGCGAGGGAGTGCGGCAGCGGCCCAATACACGGCCTACGATCTGCTGATTGGGTTCGGGAGTTGGGGGCTGGGCGCGCTGGCCGGCGCAACGGACTATTGCGTGATGTACGCCACCGCCAGCGGGATCACGCTGCTGGGACTGGCTGGGGGCGGGCTGGTGGTGGGAAGGCGGAGGAGGATTGACGGGGGTTAGGGCGGCGCAAATGCTGAAGTGGGCGCAGGAGTGGCAAAAGGTATCCTCTCAATAAACTGGGGCAGAGCACGCTCTAGCGCCGGTTGAGTAGGCTTGGAGCGTAGCGGAAAGCCGTATCGAAACCAAGCGGGTTAGCCGTGGAGCCGCTCGCATCCTTGGTTTCGATACGCTAACGCTACTCAACCGGCGGATGCTCGCTGCGTTACTCAGTTCAGCCACTATTCAAGATAACGTTGCCCCAAAATATTGAGAAGATACGGCAAAAGTGCCTATGAGCACACACTCGACCAATCTTACTCAAGCCTTATCGAACTCTTTGCGGTCAACGCCTAACTGTCGCAGTATGCGTGATAGCAGTCCTGGGCCGATGTCCTTTGTACGGTGGTAGGGGATCGGAGCCTGTTTGCGCGTCGCAGGATTGCGCCAGATTTCGTGACTACCGGCCCCGTATCGGGTGCGATAGCACCCCAACCGCTGCAGTTTTCTGGCAAGTTCGGCGTACTTCACGCCGGCACCATCACGCGAGATTGGAAGGGGATGGATGAGACAACCTTCAATGTCTCAGGTAGTGGATCGCCGGCGGCCCGCATCGAGGCGATCAGTGCCCCGGCCACCCTCGGGGCTAAATCCAGGACTTCTTTGATGGTGTCTCCGACCACGATCAAATTGGGCAGATCAGGACTGGTCGCCACATAGCAATAGTCGCTGCCATCGTTCAGTTCCTCAACCTCAATTGCTAGATCGTATAACACTTCCGCCATCTTTGCACCTCGCTTCACACACACCGTCTTCAGCCGGAAAGCCCCTGGACATTCTACTATTGATTTGCATCTTGTCAAGGCGACCCGATGGCGAACAGCCCGCTGGGCGTGACGATCCAGTCCATCCGCTGGTCGTGCTCATCACATGGGAGCGCCTCGGCCAGACACTCGTCGTAGGTCACCCCCACGCGCAGGGCGGGCGTGGTGGGGAGAAGCCGGTCGTAGAAGCCGCCCCCAAACCCCAGCCGGTAACCCCGCAGGTCGAAAGCCACGCCAGGCACCAGCACCAGGTCAAGTGTGGTGGGGTCCACCACAGGGAGGTCCGCTGCGGGCTCCAGCATACCAAAGCGGTGGCGAACGAGGCGGGTGGGGTCGTAGAGGTGGAGGGCCAGGTACTGTCCCTCGATGCGGGGGACAACCCAGCGAATCTGGGGGAGGAGGCCGAAGAGGAGACCCACATCCGGCTCGTTGCGGAAGGCCAGGTAAGTGAGGACAGTCTGGGCCTTTCGCAGCACCGGCCAGGCCGCCAGCCGCTGGCATAGGGCGGTGGAGGCCGTGGCGACTTCCTGGGGGGAGAGGCACTCCCGCAGGGAGCAAAAGTGACGGCGAAGTTGAGGCTTGTTCATACGCAACACGTAACACGCAACACGCGAAATGTATTCATCGTATGGGCAACCTCCGGCCGGTGGCGCTGCGGTGGGCGTGGCCGAAGTCGCGCAGGCCGTCCAGTTGCTCCGCCTCGAACACCGGCCCGTCCTGGCAGACCAGCAATCCATCCAGCGCGCACTGCCCGCAGATGCCGAAGCCGCACTTCATGTACCGTTCCACGCTCAACTGGCCGGGGATATCCTGCTCGCGGCACAAGCGGTGAAGGGCGACGAGCATCGGTTCGGGGCCGCAGGCATAGATGGCGAATGGCGAATTGCGAATTGCGAATTGCGAATTGCGAATTGCGAATGGCGAAATGGCGTCGGTGACGTAGCCCTTGCAGCCTTCGGAGCCGTCGTCGGTGGCGAGAAGGAGGTCTACCCCCAGGGCGCGGAACTGCTCGACGTAGAGCAGGTCGCGGGCTGTGCGAGCGCCGAGGGCGACGGTGGTGGGGATGCCATGCTCGACGGCCCGCGTGGCGAGGAAGTAGAGCGGGGCTGCGCCGTAGCCACCGGCCACCAGCAGTGCCGGACGGTCTTCGTGTAGTGAAAAGCCGCGCCCATAAGGGCCGCGCCAGCCCAGGCGGTCGCCCACTTTGCGCCGGTGCAGCGCCGTGCTGAAGGGCCCCACGCGGGCGACGGTCAGCGTGAGCGGGGTGGGGTGGGCGATGGAGATGGGCTTCTCGTCCACGCCCGGCAGCCAGAGCATGACGAACTGCCCCGGCTCCGCCCCCGGCACCTCGGCGTCCAGCACGAAGGTGCGGACGGTGCGGGTCTCATCCCGAATGTCACGGATGCGCACGGTTTGTGGGAGGGTCACTTGTTGGTTCCTTCTTAATCCGTTGCTGTCCTGCAATCCGCGTTCTCCGCCAAGTGTACCACAGGGGGCGGGTTCTGAAAAGTCCCGCCCCGCGTTTGACACCGTCTGCCCCGTGAGTATAATTGAGGCAACCGTCCCGCTCTCAACGAAGGAGGCCCGAATGTCCGACGCAGCCCCTCTGCGCAGTGGTGCCACTGCTCACGCAGGCATCGCCGTGGGCGGCGACGTGGTCCACAGCGTCGTCATCACCGGCGACTACAACCGGGTTTACCTCACCGCAGCCCAGGCCACCGCGCTGCCCCAGTTCCGCCGCTACCTGCGCATGCTGGCCGTCATCGCCGCGCCGGCCACTGGCCCACGGGAAGGCACATCCCCCGGCGCGCCCCTCAACGTGTGGGCCGAATGGCGAGCGCTGGCTGGCGGCGTCCAGCGGGCCGCCGACGCCGTCACCGGCGAGGCCCCCGCCTGGGCCGTGGTGCGCCTGACCCCGCCGACGTCCGGACAACTCCGCGCTGCGCTGGCCGCCGGTGAAAGCGAGCACACTACCTACCAGGTGGCCCACTTCGTCTGCCACGGCTCCCCTGGCGGCCTGGCGCTGGAGACGGACGTGGGGGCCGAATCCTGCATCCTGGCGCGGGCCTTCTACGGCGCGCTGGCGCGGTGCGCTCCGGCGGGGGAGGCGCTGGAGGAGGCACAGACCGCGCTGGTGGACGCCTACGTCTCCGACGATACTCTGCGCGCGCTGGCCCATCCCTACGTCGTGACTCTCCTCAAGCAGATGAAGGGGCAGCAGCCTGACCTGATGTCCCTCTACCGTCGCTTCGGCGAGGAGCGGGCAGCCATCCTCCACCTGGTGGGCGACCCTGATACGCGCCTGGAGCCACCGCACGAGCAACGCGGCGGAGGCCCTCTCTTCCTGGCCGCACAGCCGCCGCTGCCCGACTGGGACATGGTGAGCCGCTTCGTGGGGCGGGGGGAGAAGCGGGTGGCGCTGGCGACCTGGATGCGCGCTCCCCGGCACGCTGTCTTTGGCCTGACAGGTGTGGGGGGCATCGGCAAGACCGCGCTGGCGCTGGCCGCCGCCGCTCGCGAGGGTTACCGCTTCGGCAACCGGGTCGCCTTCGTCACCGCGCGCGACCGGGCGGGCCAGTTCTCTTTGGAGGACGTCTATAGCGCGGTGGCGGTGGCCTACGACCTGGGGCCGTTGCCGAAGGACCGCCGGCAGCGAGAACTGGCGGCCCTGGCTGCGCTGAACGACCCGGCCCGCCCTGGCCTGCTCATCCTGGACAACCTGGAGGACCTGAGCCGGGCGCAGGCGGCCCAACTGGCGGCTTTCCTGCGGCAGATCAATCCCCAGTCCGGCCGCTCATTGGCGCTGGTCACGCTGCGGCCCCACGAGAAGCCCCCGCTGGACGAACTCATCCGTACCACCTGCATCCGCCTGACTGACCTGGCGGAGGCCGATGCGCTGCGACTGGTCTTCAACGAGGTGATGGAAAAGGGTGTGTGGGAGCAGATACCCGAGCGGCAGGTGGGGAGGCGGGAGCGGGAGAGGGTAGAGGCCCTGGCACGCTTCGCCGCGCTGGAGCGTTTGCCGGTGGGCTGGCTGGCGAGTTTGCTCGACCTGGCGGAGGTGGCCGCCTTCCATCCGGAGATGATCCGCTTGGGCGTCGGCAAGGTCTTCGGCACCCGCGACTGGAGGGATGCGCTCTTTGTCCTGCGCAAACTAGAGCCGCAGAAAGACGTGCAGGAGGCAGTGGGGCGACTGGCGGGGAAGATGGTGGAGGACCTGTTGGACCCGAAACGCACGCCGGACGAGACGCTGCGCCGGGAGGGGCTACGGGCATTGCAGGCGCTGACCGTCTTCGTGGGCGGAGCCGCCCGCCGTGCGCTTCAGTACACAGTGAGCGGGGAGGACGTGCCCGCTGGCCCGCTGAGGGGACTGGCGCCGGAGGAGCGACGGGCGCGGCTGGCTTTCGAGGACCTGCTGGATGGGCTGGTGGGGCGCAACCTGGTGCGGCGGTACGACGGTCGCTACGACCTGCACCCGTTGTTCCGCGCCTGCCTGCGAGACCTCTACCCGCCCGCCCCCGAGGACGGCGTTGCCTTCCGGCTGCACCATGCCGAGGTATTCCTGCCCGAGGCGGGCCAATATGGGGTGGACAACATCGCCCAATGGGCCGGAGATACCTATAAGTTGCCCAACGCCATGGCAGCGCTCGACTGGCTGTGCAGGCGGGAGGATGCGCAGGTGGAGTTGGTGGTCGCCTACGCGGATCGGCTGGACGTCGTGGCGCGGGTGCGCCATCCGCGGCTGGCGGTGGAATGGCTGCGGGCCAGCCTGAAGGCGTTTGAAGAGGTGCTGGGCGACCCGCGGGGGGTGGCGGTGACGCAGTCGAGCCTGGCGGACCTGCTGATGAATCGCGGGGAGTACGAGGAGGCGGAGCGGCTGCTGCAGAACGGGTTGGAACTCACCCGAACGCTCGGCGATCCGATGGGGATTGCAGTCTACCAGATGAAACTGGGCTCTCTCCTGACCCAGACCGGCCGGCGGGGGGAGGGGCTACCGCTTCTTCAAGAGGCGCTGGCGGGCTTCCGCCGTCTGGGGCTTGCCAACTGGGCGGTGCGGGTGGAGCAGGCTATCGCTCAGGTGGAGGGAAAGGGACCACCGGGGGGCCAGGCTATCACCCTGGAGGACCTAATCCGCCTCATCGCCGCCGCCCGTGCGGGGGATGCACAAGCTGGCCGCACAACGGAGCAAATCATTGCTTCTCTCAAGGACGCACCGGATGCAGCCTTGCGCAAACTGGCCGACGCGCTGGAGCGGCTACTGTTCGGTTTCCCGTCCCAGGAGGCCCTCTCCGGCCTGCCGGAGGAACTGCAGGAGCAAATCCGCCGCTGGCTGGAGCCATAGGTCACCAGTGACCAGCATCCAGCACCCAGCACCGCAACAAGTTGCGGCTTCCAACTGTCCTGGGACATCAACCAACCAACTAACCAGCCAACCAACCAACCAACCAACTATCCCACCGCTCTTCCTCGGAACTCCCCCAGTCTCCCGTACCCGTGCCGCTCCATATAGTCCCGCAGTTCCCCGCACACCTCCCGGAAGACCTCCATCCCCCGGTAGTGGACGGCCGAGCCGATGCCGACGGCGGTGGCACCCACCAGGATCATCTCCACCACGTCCCGCCCGGTCGTCACCCCTCCCACCGCCACCACCGGCACGTCCACCGCCCGGCATAAGTCGCGCACGCAGCGCACGGCGATGGGGCGTATGCCAGGGCCACTGATGCCGCCCGTCCCGTGGGATAGCACCGGGCGGCCAGTCTCCACGTCCAGGATCAGCCCCGGCCCCAGGCTGTTGATGGCGGTGATGCCGTCGGCGCCAGCCTCCACCACCGCTTGCGCCACTTCCACTATGTCGGTCACGTTGGGCGAAAGTTTCACCAGCACCGGGACGGCGGTGTTCTGCTTCACCCGGCGTGTGACCTGGGCCGCGACGTAGGAGTCGGCGGCGAACATCTGCTGGTAGCGGTCGTCTATGTTGGGGCAGGAGATGTTGACCTCGATGAGGTCGGGTTCGGCTTCGGAGACGAAGCGGGCCACGGTGCCGAAGTCGTAGATGGTGTCGGCGAAGATGCTGGCGATGACCGGCACTCCCGGTGGTTCGGCTGGGCTCACCACAGGCGGGGCCAGTCTCTCCTTCGCGGCGCGGATCTCCTCCACCATCACCTCGACGCCGGGGTTGGAGAGGCCCACGGCGTTGATCAGCCCCGGCCCCCAGTCCAGTACCGTCGGGTTGGGGTAGCCGGGGCGCGGCTTGAGGCTGCACGATTTGGTGGTGACGGCCCCTGCGCCGGCCCGCGCCACGCGCACCAATATCTCGTGGGTCAGCCCCAGGATGCCCGAGGCCAGGATAGTGGGATTGGACAGGGTGACCCCGCACAGATTGACAGTCAAGTCGGGCACATTCATCGAATTACGAATTGTAACCGCTAAGCCAGCCATAAATGGGACACGGATTGCTTCGATTAAACTCAGCACAAGCAACACGGATCACACGGATGTACACAGATAAAGATAAAAAATCCGTGAGAATCCGTTTCATCTGTGTTAATCCGTGTGCTATTCGTGCAGATAGGCCAGGACTTGGGCGTACTGCTCAGGCGTGATGCGGGTGGATTCCCGCAGCGCGTCCAGAACCTCAGTCAGCCGGAGGACGGCGTGCAAGCGGTAGCCGCGCCGGGCCAGGTACTCCGCGCCACCCTGTTCCCGGTCTAGCAGCACGAGCACGTCGTGCACGGTGAGCCCGGCTGCCTCCAGCGGCCGGGTGGTCTCCAGTTTGCTGTCCCCCCGGGTGATGAGATCGTCCACCAGGAGCGCCGTCTCCCCCGGCTCGAAAGCACCCTCGATGGCGCGGCGGGTGCCGTGGGCCTTGACCTCGCGGCGGGGGTAGATGAGCGGCCGGCCCAGTTCCAGCGCCAGCGCTACCCCGATGGGCAGGCCCGCGTAGGGAATGGCGGCGATGCGGTCGAACGCGAGCCCACGGGCCACCTCGGCCATCGCCTGGGCCACCTGGCGTAGGAGCGGCGGGTGGCTCACCAGCAGTCGCAGGTCCACGTAGATGGGGGAAGTGAGGCCGGATTTGAGGGTGAAGGTGCCGAACTGGATGCAGCCGGCATTGAAGAGATGGACAGCGAGAGGGTCTCCGGGCATCAGTTATCCTCCATGGGTAAAGAGATAAGGGGATGGGGGGACAAGGGGACAAGGGGACAAGGGGACAAGGAGACAAGGAGTAAGGGGCAAGAGCGGACGTTCATTGCTGGGTTTGCAGTTGGTTGATGCGGTCGCGCAGGTTGAGGGCGGCAGCACGGGCGGCCCCGGCAAAGTCGGGACCCGAGGAGGCGTAGAGGATGGAGCGCGAGGAGTTGATGACCGGGCCCAGGCCGCCAGCGGTGGGGCCGTGGGCTACGGCCGCTTCCAGGCTCCCGCCCTGCGTGCCGACGCCGGGGATGAGGAACGGCAAATCGGGGGCAAGTTCCCGCAGGCGGGCCAGTTCTTCGGGGTAGGTGGCCCCGACGACCAGGCCGCAGGTGCCCGGGTGTCCGGCGTCCCACCGCACTGCCAGCCGGGCCACCTCCTCGTAAAGGGCACCGCCGTAAATGGGGTGGGGGTTTCCAGCACCGGCTCTTTCAGGCCGGTGCACCTCCCCTCGTGGGGGAGGGCTGGGGTGAGGGTTTCCAGCACCGGCTCTTTCAGGCCGGTGCACCTCCTCTCGTGGGGGAGGGCTGGGGTGAGGGTTTCCAGCCCCCGTGCTTTCAGGCCGGTGCACCAGCAGGTCCTGCAGGTCGGGGGCGGAGGGGTTGGAGGTGCGGGCCAGGAGGAAGGCCCCGTGCCCTTCGCTGGACAGGAATGGGCGCAGTGCGTCCAGTCCCAGATATGGATTGGCCGTGACCGCGTCCACGCCCAGCGTCTCGAACGCGGCGCGGGCATAGGCGGCGGCGGTGTGCCCCACGTCGCCGAACTTGCCGTCGAGGATGACGGGCAGGTGGTCGGGGATGCTGGCGATGAGGTCCTGGAGCGCGCGCAGGCCCGCGGGCCCCTCGGCCAGCCAGAAGCCCAGGTTGGGCTTGTAGGCGCAGGCCAGGTCGGCGGTGGCCTCGACGATGGCGCGGCCGAAGGCGAGCAGGGGGTTTTCGGAAGCCAGCACGGCCTTGGGCAACCGTCCCATCACTGGATCGAGACCGATGCAGAGCCAGGAGTTGTTGGTTTGTTGGGCGGTCGTTAGTTTGTTGGTTAGTTTGTTGGTTGGTTGGATGGTTGGTGTGGCATAAAAAAAGACCTCTGGACGGGAGTCCAAAGGTCGGGGAAAATGCTTCGAGCGGGGAGGGGTGCAACCTCCCCGTGTGTGCCGTTGCTGCGGATTGGCTGTGAGCCGTTCTCCAGACATCGGGCAGCAGTATACCGCAAACGAGAGGAAGTGTCAAGCCGCAGCCGGCCGGTGAGCGTATCACGCTGGGGACAGAGCGGCCTACCGCCACCACGCGGAGCGTTGAAACGCCCCGCTGATACTCAAAACCTGTTGGAAACAGGTTCCGCCAGTGCGTTTTCAACGCACTTCGTGGTACCAGC
>DAOUEC010000245.1:0-29052 GCA_034430655.1 Anaerolineae bacterium | reverse complement strand
GCTGGTACCACGAAGTGCGTTGAAAACGCACTGGCGGAACCTGTTTCCAACAGGTTTTGAGTATCAGCGGGGCGTTTCAACGCTCCGCGTGGTGGCGGTAGGCCGCTCTGTCCCCAGCGTGATACGCTCGCTCCCACATCGCGTGACTATTCCAGAAATGGGGACATTTGTGGCAAGATAAGCGCATCTCCCACGGGAAGGTGAGAGATGCGCCTGCGCGATGGAAGCACCAGGGGTGGAGGTGCCGCCTGACTTGTCGGTTGTGAACTTGTCGTAGGAGATAGTCTTGAGAGCGGAACGTGCTTCGCCCGTGCTCAGGCTACGTGCCTGACGGCCGGTCGGAACTTGTAGCCGTAGACGATCGCGCCCTGCTCGCCGCCCCCTTGTACTTTGCGCGTCACCATCTCCACCGGCATGCCGATGCGAACGTGATCGGCGTCCACGTCGGTAAGTTGTGCCGTGACCATAGGGCCTTCCTCCAGCCGTACCAGCGCCACGGTGTAGGGAGCGAATTCCTCGAAGCCCCGTGGCGGGTTGTAGACGGTGCTGTAGGAGTAGACCTCGCCCCGCCCGCTGAAGACAAACGGCGTCTGGGCCGGTGCTTCGCACTCCGGGCAGACGTCGCGGGGCGGGAAGACCCTCGCACCGCATTTCTCGCATATCTCTCCAACCAGCCGGTAGCGTTGTGTCTGAAGTCTCCAATTCCTGGGAATGCTCATTTTTCACCTCCTGTGGTTTCAGGTCTCAGGTTCCAGGTTTCAGGTTACCGACCCCAACTTGAAACCTGAAACCTGTAACTTGAAACGGTTCTCTCTACTCCATGCGCTCCAAAATATGCGTGACGACCGTCGCGCCGCTGCCGCCGATGTTCTGGGCCAGCCCCGTCCGCGCGTTCGGCACCTGATTGGCACCGGCCAGGCCGCGCAACTGCTGCACTACCTCGACGACCTGGTAGACGCCGGTGGCCCCGACGGGATGTCCTCGCGCCTTCAGCCCGCCCATCGTGGCGATGGGCACGCGGCCCTCGATTCCAATCTCCCCTTCCAGGGCGAGCCGCAGCCCCTGCCCCTTGTCCGCAAACCCGGCCGCCTCCAGGCTGAGCGCCGCCATAATGCCGAAGGCGTCGTGCAACTCGAACAGGTCAACGTCCTGTGGCTCAATCCCTGCCTGCTCGCACGCGCGGCGGGTCGAAAGTACGGCCCCATCCAGCACCAGCGGATCGCGCCGGTCGTGCACGGCTAGAGCGTCGGTTCCCACGGCCGAAGCGGCGATGCGTATCGGAGCAGCAGAAAGCGCGCGCGCTGCATCGGCCGGCGCCAGCACCACCGCCGCTGCGCCGTCGCAGATGGGAGAACTATCCAGCAGGTTGATGGGGTCGCAGATCATTTTCGCCCTGGCGAAACGCTCAGCCGTGACCGGGAAGCGGAACATGGCGTGCGGGTTGTTTGTCCCGTTCCGATGCGCGTTGACGGCGAAAGGAGCAAAGTCCTGGTGGTTATAGCCGTACTCGTGCATGTAGCGCCGCATCAGCAGCGCGTTGATGGCGACGAAGGAGGCCCCCTGTGCGGCCTCGTAGTCGCCATCGGCCGCCATCGCCAGTGCAGCGGTTGTATCGGGGCCGAGCATGTCGGTCATCTTCTCCACTCCCACCACCACGACGATGTCCGCCAGACCACCGGCGACGGCCACGTAGCCCATCCGCAGCGCCGCCGCCCCGGAGCCGCAGGCCGCCTCGACCTTGAACGCCTCTATCCCTCGCAGCCCTGCGAAGTCGGCGACCAACGCGCCCAGGTGTTCCTGTCCGGCCAGTTCACCCGACAGCATATTGCCCACGTAGAGCGCATCGGCCCGCGTCACGCCCGCGTCGGCCATCGCTGCCTGGACTGCCTCCAGCGCCAGATGCCGCAGGCTGATGGCCCAATGCTCTCCTACTTTGGTCTGTCCAACACCGATGATAGCAACGTCTCTCATTTTCTCAATTTCCTGGTGAACCGCGCGTAGGTCGCGTAGTCAATCTCAACACGCCGGGCGATGTAATCACGGGTCATCGGCGCCCGCCGCCGCCGCTCCGGGACGGCCTCGGTGACGCGGAGTGAGATGGCATCCGATCCCGCCCCGGAGCCGTAACTCACCAGCAACACCCGGTCGCCCGGCGCGACCACGTCCAATATCGCCGTCAGGCCGATGAGCGAGGAACCAGCGTAGGTGTTGCCAATCTCGTCCGCCAGAAGCCCGGTCTTGATCTGCTCCGGCGCAAAGCCCAATCGCTTGGCTGCCGTCTGCGGGAACTTGGCGTTGGGTTGGTGGAAGACGGCGTGGGTATAGTCGGCTGGCTCCGTCCCCAGTGCCTGCATCAACCCCTGCGCGGCGGCGGCGATGTGCTTGAAGTAGGCCGGCTGGCCGGTGAACCGGCCGCCGTGGGAGGGATAGTGCTGGTAGGCCCGCCGCCAGAAATCGGGCGTGTCGGTGACGTAGGAGAACGAGCCCTCGAACACGGCCAGGGCCTCCTCCGCCGGGCCGACTAGGCAGGCCGCTCCCCCCGCGCTGGCCGTGTATTCCAGCGCGTCGCCGGGGCGGGCCTGGGCCGTGTCCATCCCGATGGCGAGCGCATACCGCGCCATCCCCGAGCCCACGAAGCCGATAGCGGCCTGGAGCGCCTCGGTGCCAGCCTTGCAGGCGAACTCCCAATCGCCGGCCTGCGTGTGGGGCGTGGCGCCGATGGCCTCGGCTACGATGGTCGAGGTCGGCTTGACGGCGTAGGGATGGGATTCGCTCCCGACCCACACGGCGCGAATGAGCGCCGGGTCCACGTCGCCGGCGCGGGCGAGAGCGTTGCGGGCGGCCTCGATGGACATGGTCACCACGTCCTCGTCCAGCCCCGGCACTGACTTTTCCTTGATCGGCGTGCCACCCTGCCCGCCTGTCCACACGCGGGCCACTTCGCTGGCTGGCAGGCGGTACCTGGGCACGTAAGCCCCGTAGCCGATGATGCCGACGTCGCGATCAGGCTTGAGAATGGTGGGTTGGTCGTTGTTGGTCATACGTTACTCGTTACTCGATGCTGGATGCTGGCCGCTTTGACAAAAATCTTCTTCGGATGTATGATTTACGGCAGGTGCTACTCCATCGGAATCCCTGATCGTGGTAAATAAGTGGACTGTTCAAGACCAGTACGGCAACGAAATTTACCTCACCGGAGAACGGTGGGATCACATTCAGACCGATGGTTCTTTCGTTCCCAACAATTTCGTCAAGACGGCCTGGGAAGTCTACGTTCATCGTTTGGACAAGTGGTGAGTAATATGCATATTCAAGAGACGGAAGTCACCTTTTCTAATGACGAGAGCGTTCATCTGGCCTACGATGAGGAATGTGACATCCTTGAAGTAGTGTTTAAGGGCATTGAGGCCAATTGCGCCATCGAATTGACCGACCATATTCTGCTGCGTTTTAATCTCGAGCAGGAACGAGCAGCCGGGTTAAGCATACTTGACTTCTCGCTGTTAGCCCGCTCAACAGAGATAGGACCCCGTAACTTCCTCATCACCGGCCTGGATGATCTCCCGGAAGATATGCGGCGTACAGTATTGAAGATCATCACCACCTCGCCGGTCAATCGCTTCCTGAAGGTCTCCTGTTTCACTCCCACTCCTACCGAACGCATCCCCATTACCTACGTAGACCGCCCTGCCGTGCTGTCGGCTCTAGCCTGATTCTGGCGTAGTTGGGTCAGGATCGCCTTGGCCCGGTCGGGGCGGACGTGGCCCTCGGCGACCATGCGCTCTACGACCTGCGCCACCTCGACCCCCGTGGCACCGGCGGCGATGGCCACCTGCCGGGCATGAAGCCGCATGTGGCCTCGCTGGATGCCCTCCGTCGCCAGCGCCCGCAGCGCCGCCAGGTTCTGGGCCAGCCCCACCGAGGCGATGGTCTCCGCCAGTTCGCGTGCGGTCTGCACGCCCAGGATTTTGAGCGCTACCCGCGCCGTGGGATGCACCCGCGTGGCCCCGCCCACGATGCCCACGGCCAGCGGCATCTCCAGGGTGCCGGCCAGGTTACCCTCGGCATCGCGCGCCCACGCGCTCAGGCTGGTGTAGCAGCCCGAGCGGGCAGCGTAGGCGTGGGCGCCTGCCTCGACCGCCCGCCAGTCGTTTCCGGTGGCGACGACAACCGCGTCCACACCGTTCATAATGCCCTTGTTGTGGGTCGCGGCGCGGTATGGGTCGGCGGCGGCGAAGGCCCAGGCCTCGACGATGGACTGTGCCACCTGCTCGCCGGAGAAATCCTTGAAAGCAAGCGCCTCCACCGGTACCGTGCACCTCGCCCGCGCCAAACGGCGGTCGGCCAGGTTGGAAAGGATGCGCAACCCAACGCGCCCGCCGGTGATCTGCTCAATGCGCGGGGCCAGCGCTTCGCAGGCGGTGTTGATCGTGTTGGCCCCCATCGCGTCGCGACAGTCAAAGATGAGGTGCACCACCAGCATCGGGCCGGCCGGGGTCTGCCCCAGAACGCGCACCTCCAGGCTCCGCGCCCCGCCGCCCAGGTTGACGATAACCGGGTCGGTCTCGTTTGCCAGCGCCAGTAGTTCATCGCGGGCAGCCAACAGGTCGAAGCGGGCCGACCAGGGATCGGCGACGTCGAGCACTTGCAACTGGCCGATCATCTCCGGCGCGGTCGTGATCGCCTGGAAGCCCCCATCGGCGCGGGCCAGTTTGGCGGCGAAGGAGGCCCCGGCCACCACCGAGGGCTCCTCGAGGGCCATCGGTATTAACACGTCGCGCCCGTTGACCACGAAGTTAACTGCGATTCCAAGCGGCAGGCTGTGCAGGCCGACCACGTTTTCGATCACCTGATCGGCCCGCGTCAGGTCAAGCCCCATCGCACCGCGCAGGATGGCGGTCTCGTCCTCCGTCAACTCCGTCCACCGGGCAACCCGTTCTATTCGCTCTTCCAGAGGCTGGTCATAGAATCGGGCCAGGCGGGAAGATTGTGTCATCAATTCCTCGTTTCGCATAGAGGTAACTGTCCAATACACACTTAAGCCGCCGGACAAGCAAAGAACCCCGGCGGTTATAGCCAGAGTATACCACCGGGGCTCTATCAAAAACTATCAAGTTCACGAATCGAGGCTAGTACGAAGGGACTAAAGGTCCACGTCGTAGGGGCGCGGTTACCGCGCCCCTACCCGGTATTACGTACTAATCCTCCACTTTGTCAATGAAACTCTCCAGTGTATCGCTCCCTCGGATGCGCAGGCGCGGCATCTCGAAAAGATCCTCCCGGGTGTGCGTCTTGCCCCATTCTGTCGTCACCGCTCCCCAGTAGCCAGCCGACTTGAGCACGGTGATCACGTTGGCGTCGTATCGGCCAGAGGGGTAGCAGAAGAAGCGGGGCAGACGGCCGGTGTGGTACTGAATTGCTTCCTGGATGCCCAGGGTCTGGTAGATCAGGTAGTCGTAGGGACGGCCGCGCAAATCTACGTGGTCCCGCCCGTGGGCCTGGATCTCCATCCCTGCGTCCGACATCTCCTTCATGTGTGCCCACGTCAGGTAGCCCGGCGACTCGAAGTGGGCCGGGGTAGCGAGCACGAAGAAAGTGCCCGTGAAGCCATAATCCAGCAGCAGAGGAAACACGACCTCGTAGGCGTCTCTGTAGCCGTCGTCGAAGGTGAGCACGATGGGCTTCTCCGGCAGCGGATAGCCCTGTGTCAGGTGAAGGTACAGGTCGGCCAGCGTGATGGTATGGTAGCCTGCCTCGGCCAGGTACTGGAGTTGGGCCTCGAAGTTCTCCGGCAAGACGGTCAGATCACGGCGGTAACGGTCGGGGTTGGGCGGGAGTTCGGAGACGTAGTGGTACATCAAGATGGGCACCCGCACCTGATCGGGCAGGACGACCGGCGTGGGCGTGGGCGCGGGGATGACCATCTTGCCAGGTGACGAATGGGTTTCCTCGACCGGCTCGACGGTCTGGGGGACCTCCCATCGGCCATACACCGGTCCGGGAGAGATCAGGCTGAGGGCGGCGGCGAGAGAGAGAACACGGAGGGCCAGGTGCATAATGCGGGGCCTGGCGGCACGACGTGTGATGGATGGCTTAGATTTCCTGTTCATGACATTCGCTTGCCCGCGACGGCATCGGGGGCGAGCGGAAGGATACCTCAGACGGTGCGATCTGTCAAGTGCGGGATGCGTGAAGAGTAATGGGATAGTTTAAGAACTCCTTCTTTGACGACACAGGCAGATGAATGGAACACGGATCAACACAGATTGCACGGATAAATACAGAAAAATCAGTGAGAATCCGTCTGATCCGTGACTATCTGTGTCCTATTTTGAGTTCTTAAATCACCCCAGTAATGCGTAGGGCGTGGTGCGTGGTCGCTTCCGCGCCAAGACATGTTTCTGTAACTCAACTGAAATGCGTTGGTGTCTCCTTTCCTGGCGGCACCAACCTGCTTCACGCGCTGGTCAACGAATCACGGGGGCGGCTCGGACACGAGATCAGGTTCAGCGGCTGCCGGTTTCGCGCCACCGATGTGCCTGCCGGGTTAGAAGTGGTGCAGTGGGGAATCACGCCACTTATCGAGGGCGGCCCGCGTGGCGCGGAAGGCTAGCGGCGGGAGTTCGTCGGGCGCGAAGAAGGCGACCCTGTCCACGTCATCGGCGGCCACCGGTTCGCCCCCTACCAGCCGGGCACAGTAAATGATGACGATGTCAGCGCCACGCTCGTGCTCCCGCCTGGCGATGACGTCGAGCAGGCCGGTGACCTCGACCTCCAGCCCGGTCTCCTCGCGGCACTCGCGCACCGCGGCTACGGCCGGGTCCTCGTCGAACTCGACGAAGCCAGCGGGGAAGGTCCACATCCCCGCGCGTGGGTTCATGCGTCGGCGGACGAGGAGCAGCCTGCCCTCGTGCTCGACGAGCACGCCCGCGGCCACTTTGTGATCGCGGAAGACAATCAATTCGCAGGCGGGACAGACGCGCCGCACGTGCCCGAAGGCCTCCCGGTCCTCGAGCGCGTGACCGCAGCGGGGGCAGTAGTTCAGTTCGAGGGTCTGGCTCACGGGTTGCCTCTCTGAGCGCGCCAGGCCCAGACAGCGGCCAGTGCCAGCCCCAGCGCGCTCAGGCCCAGGGCGACCTCCACCACCCGCCACAACAGGGCTGGGGCAATTCCAGTGGCCGGACCCTCTGGCTCGCCGCGCTCAGTTTCCGCTGCATTTGCTTCTTCCTCCTCGAGCGTCAAGGGCGCGACTTCGGTCACCGCGCCCGGGGTGGGCTCCACGCCGCCCACGCCTCTCTCCGGCACCGCCGTCGCCGTGGCCGGAGCAGTTGGGGCTGCAGCGGCTTCCTCCGCCACCGTCGGGCTGGCGGCCGGTGCTGGGGCAGCAGGTTCCTCGATCGGGCCACCGCCGCCCACCGCCTGTTCGGGGGTTTCCATGCCCTCCGGTGCCGCCGCGTCGTGAACTTCCGCCTCAACGACGACTGTAGGCACTGTTCCGGGTGGGACCTCCGTTGGCATCGGGAGGGGGGTGGCAGCGGGTATCATCTTCTCAACCTCGGCTTCGACCTCTTCGCTGATCGGCGAGGGCTGCAGCGCCAACTGCGGGGCCTCGGCCTCCTTCGGCGGCATGGCTGCTGGTGCGAAGGCCCGCCCGCCCGCGCCAGAGAGCAGCAGGTCACCGGCCAGGACGACGACGAAGAGGAGGCTGGCGACGGCGGTCGCTGCCGTCAGAAGCGGCGCGGCCCAGGCGCGGCGGGGGCGGGCCCGTCGCGCAGGCCGTGGGCGGGCCGCCATCGCTTGCGGCAGGATGAAGTTGCGCGGGATAGGGGCCGGGGGCAGGTCGCGTACCAGCGCCACGGCATGGTGCAGCGCCTCCAGTTCGACCCGCAGCGCTGGGTCGGTCGCCAGTTGCGTCTTCAGGCGCGCCTGTTCCCCGGCGCTCAGTTGACCATCCAGGTATGCCGAAAGCAGTTCGTCCCGCTGCTCTCGTTCTCTTTCTTGCCGTGTGAACAATCGCCCCATCGTCATTCCCCTGAGTCTACACATTCAAGATCTGCTACGCCCTTCTGCCTCCTGACTCCTGCCTTCTGCTTCCTGCACCCCTCTTTACTCAAGACGGTACTGGGCGGGCAAAAGTTCCCCGTGAATGCGGAGGTAATCGCGCAGTTTGCCCCGCGCCCGCGCCAGGCGCGAGCGCACCGTGCCCAGCGGTACGTCGGTCGCCTCGGCGATCTCCTGGTAACTCAGCCCCTGCACGTCGGAGAGCACCAGCGTGATGCGCTGGTCAGGAGGGAGCGTCTCAATGCCAGCCTGGATCACGCGGGCCATCTCCTGCCGCTCGGCGTACTCCTCCGGTCCCTCGTGCCCGTTGATCAAGGCCGGGTTGGCCTCCTCGTCCACTTCACCGAAATCCTCAAACGACGTGGCCGGACGGCGCTTGCGGCGGCGCAGTTCGTTATAGCAACCGTTGGCGACGATGCGCATCAGGTAGGATTTTAAGGAGCCGCCGCGGAAGCGGGCGATGCTCTGGAAGGCGGAGATGAAGGCTTCCTGGGTGGCGTCGGCGGCCGAGGCGGGGTCGCCCAGGATGCGGTAGGCGAGGTTATAGACCTGCTGCTGGTAGGCCAGCACCAGATCGTTGAAGGCGTCTACCCTGCCCTGCCGGGCAGCGGCAATCAGGCTCACTTCGTCCATCGGCCTCCGTATGTTTGTGCCTGGAGATCGCAGGGGAGACAGTGCGGAGACAGGCTTCTTGATTCTTTCGGCTCTACGTGGATTCGTGGGGTGCTCCAAGCGGGTGTGCCGCCCGCATCCCACTTATGGTGATAAGCCGCGTCTCGGCCCCACTGACGGGGATGGCACACCCCTTTGAGCATACTTACCCCGTGTTTCCACGTAGACCCATTCTTTCTTGACTCTGGGCCTGGCAGGAAGAGCGTCAGATGAAATCTTGCAGGGGGACTTCCTGTAGTCGGGACTTGAGATAGGTCGCGATTTGAGCCTCGTCCATCGTCAGCAGTTCATGTTCGAAGCCAATCTCCTGATGCAGCACCTGCGCCACCTGCTGCGGCCAGTAGCCCATGCTCATCTGGATGATCGTACCCCCGATTTCCTGCGCCAGCCTGGCAATACGGCTGTTACGCCCGATACGGTCCACTAAGATGATGGTAGCCATGTACCACCGGGAGCGCCCAAGTTGCATTTCACGCTCGAACCGGGACACCTTGTCGAGGGATATCTCAGGGTTGCCCCGCCCGATGAAGCCGATGTCAAACCTTACACCTTTGCCAGCCTCATACAGCAGAGTGGCATCGCTTTCCCGTCTTTCCCCGCGACTGGACAACCAGAAGACACGCTCCAATTTTTCTGGCTGCTCTGGCGAGACCATCTCGAACCCCAGGATGTAAAGTAATGAACCAAGAATAAGCCGCTCGAACAGTTTGCCGTAAGTAGACTTCTCTGAGCCCCGAATAGCCAAGGTCTGTGCTCCAGTAGCGGTCAAGAGGTAGACGAAGAACATCCAGTTCAACTCTGCTTTGGCTCCAGTGCTCAGTTCAAGATGCCCACTCAATGCTCCATACTCAGTCTCACAGTTGGCAATGGCTTCCTGACACACAGCAATGTACTGCTCCTTGTAGGCGTCTAGAGCCTCTGGCTTGTCCCGCAGCACGTTCTGAAATGCCTTGTCGTTCAAACCCAACATCCACTGCGCCAGCCAACGCTCGGCTTTACGTAGTCCTTTCTGTTGCAAGGTGACAGTAGCCAGATCGGGTAACTGTTCTACGAAATCTGCCGATAGGTCAGTTCCCCTGAGAAACAAGTTCACTAGCGAGGCGTTCAACAAAGCCAGCCGGCGTCGCGTGAGCATCTCGGTCGAATCTCTCAGGTTCCGGCCCGTGAGTACGTCGTACACAACGCCACGGATAACGTCCCAACCGATGTGCTGAACCAAATCAGGGCCAGAAAGTGAGAGCAGGTCATGCGCTTCATCAGACATCAGATCTATAAGGCTGATTTGTGTTTCTGTCATTCTTTCCTCGCTCAAAACAACAGGTCAGAAACGTCAATGGGGGGACAATTGATTGTCAAAACATCTTTAGCGGCTTTGCCTAGCCACTGTTTGGCTTCTTCAGCAATGACGCGCGCGTACTCAGGGTTGATCTCAATCAGAACGAAGCGTCGTCCGAGCCTGGCGGCTGCTTTGCCCACCGTACCGATGCCGGCAAAGGGGTCGAGGACTACATCTCCTTTGAACGAATAGTAGCGTATGACCTTCTCCGCCAATTTCAGTGGGAAGATGGCGGGGTGCTGGGGATCATGGGCGGGCTTAATTCTCCAGATGTTGGTGCGTTCATACCCATCCTTGATGCGCGAGGCTTCCACTGCCTCCTGGTCGGGATGGGCGCGGATGTTCCAGTCAATCAATTTGTCTGTGTGCTTGCGATACACTAATACGTATTCAGTAACCGGCACCGGTTTATACTGCAAAGGATGGCGGTCGGCAGCGAAACGACGCCCCCGACCGGTCGCCCAGCCTGCGCCCTCTGGCTTCACCCATAAGATGTCATCAACAAAGTCGTATCCCTCTTCGATGAAGAGACGGTGCATATCAAAGGGCACGGCAATGCGGCGGGAAGATGCATTGCGGCTGGTGCGGCGGATCAATATCGGCGACACGTTCATCACAAAGAAACGGCCCTCATTCAGCACCCGATGAATGGCCTGGATCACCTTGCGCATTTTCAAGAGGTACTCTTCATAGTTCACATAGTCCGTGTACTCAGGGCGGGCGTTGTAATATGGTGGTGAGGTGAAAACCAAATCTACCGACGCCGCTGGCAGATCCTGTAGCATTTCCTCGCTGTCTCCACACGCTATGGTATTGCGAAGCGAGGATAGAACGTAGGATTCCCTAGACAGTTTCCGAGGCCGTCGCCTCTTTGCGCTTCGCCCCAGTAAGCGTGCTTCAAGTACCTCCGGGCGCGTCGTCTGCTTCTCAACGATCAGTGTAGAACGGGCATCTACCACAACCTCGCCAAGCCGCTCCCCTTTCGACTGGCTCAGGAGAGGCACACGCCACACGTGATATCTGTCGTCAATCTCCGGCAGCCCGAAGTCAACCACATTCGCCAGACTAACAGCCTCCAGCCACGTCCTGGCAATGGCCCTTGCATTCTCGACGTTGAGAACCCCATATTTGCGCTGCTTGGCAACCTTTGGTTGTCGCATTCCTGCGCCTGTTTCCTCCTGTGAGGCTGTCTTCGTCCCCACAACGTCCTCGTTTAGATGTGACACATTGCCTCCATTGGGAATGCAAGATGTCCCGCCTGCACGCTGGCCCAGGCTGCCCTGACAAAACCCTGGGTTGCACGTATTATACATGCAGAGCACGTCCAGCGTCAAATGACGGAGATCCTATACGTCGCCCCCAACCCGCCGAAGAGTGCATCGTTGTGCTGCAACACTGACCTTCCCGCAAGCTGGCTCAGCCCTGGTTCGTCCAAAAGGCCCAGATACAGGGCTGCGCGAATGCCCGATTGCTCATAGCAGCTTGCGGGAAGGTCTATTCTACTCCTTCTGCAGCGTGATCTCCACCTCCAGCGGCGAAGGCTCGTCGCTGACCAGGGTGCCATCACCGCTGGCAGGCAGGTAGCCCTCGGCCCAGACGATAATGCTGTAGCGCTGGTCCCGCTCCAGTGGACGCGGCAACTCGAAGTAGCCGTTCGCGTCGGTCTGCGCCCAGGTGTAGATCTGCTCGTCGCTGCCGTCCCAACCCTCGACGGTGACGCCGGGGTCGAGCACGACGTAAGCCGCGCCGGTGATACCCTGGCCGGTGTCGGCGTCGCGGATGTAGCCCTGGATGAACAGCCCCTTGGCGGGTGGCGTCGGAGTCGGGGGCGGCGTGCCGGTGCCGACGGTCGCCGTGGCGGTCTGAGCCAGTTGCCCCTCCACGTACAGTTCCAACGTGTACTGGCCATCGGGCAGCGGCTCGCCGGAGGTGCGGTAGATGTGGTCGTGGAAGGTACCGCTTGTCCCCTCCTCCCAGACCTCGTTGAAGGTGACCAATTCCTCGCCGTTGAGGATCCACTTCTCATCGAGGTTCATCCCATCCTGCATCCCGGCGTAGATGCAGAAAAAGTGCAGTTCCGTCAGGCCCGTGGGGAAGGTCGTGCCGGGGTTGACCGGGTTTCCCTGCGTGTCCGCGCCGGCGGCGAAGATAATGGGGCCGATGGCTTCCTGGGTCTGGGTACCGGCAACGGTGAAGTCGGAAGCGGCGACCAGCGCGCCCTCGACGAACAGTTCCAGCCGGTAGGTGCCAGGGTCGAGCGACTCGTCGGCGGTGAGCGCCACCCACGTGGAACCGCTGGCCCCCTGGTCCCACGTGCCGGATCCACTCGCCACCTGCTCTCCCTCGTAGTACCAGATGCGGCTCCAGGCCACACCGTCGCGCATCGCGGCGTAGTCGAAGAAGGCGTAGGCCTCGGTGATGCCGGAGGGGAGCAGGTAGGTGGGATCGGTGGGGCGGTCGTCGGCGGTGACGCCCTCGGAGAAGATCAGATTGGTGAAAGTGGGGCCGGTAACCGCGCCGCCGACGGAGATCGAGCCCTGGGCCAATAGTTCCCCTTCGACGTACAGTTCGACGCGGTAGGTGCCTTCGTCCAGGCCGGAGGTGTCGTGGATGCTGACCCACCAGTTGCCCCGCTCACCACCCTGCCAGGGCTGGGAAGGCTGGCAGACGTTGTCCAGGAATTGGTCTTCGCGGTACCAGCGGGCTTCCCAGGTCATCCCACCGGCCATGTCGGCGTAGTCCCAGAAAGCATAGATCTCAGTGGCCCCGGACGGCAGTTGGGTGACGATCTGGGTCGGCTGGTCGTTGCCGGTCACGTCGGGGGCGAAGACCAGGTTAGAAAAGCGAGGCTCGCCCGAAGGCGGGGGCGAAGGCCCCGGCGCTGGCTTCGGCGCGATGCCCGTGCGGGCGGCCTCTATGAGGGGCCGGGCCAGGTTGATGGGGCGCAGGGCATTGATGAAGCCGCCAACGGGGATGCAGGTGTCGTTTTGGTTGATGACGCCGTCGCCATTGGTGTCGGCCAGGTAGCGGCAGTCGGTCACCTGCTCGGCCTGCCCGTAGCCCACCTGGGTGGGCACGCCGACGATGTAGCCGTTCATGTCGGCAGCCATGCCGCCGCTGTTGCCACCGGCAGAGGCGGCGTCGGTCTTGATCCAGGCGCGGCCCTCAATACCCCGCTCGCGGGTGAACCCGCTCACCGCCCCCTCGGTCAGCGTGATAGATTCGCCGCCGATGCCCTGGTAGCCGAGCAGACGCAGGTGGTCGCCCACCTCCAGCAGATCCGAATCACCTGTCCTGACGACGGAGAGGGCATTTAGTTCCTCCTGGCTGACCGGGCTGCCGTCGAGGTGGGAGACGATGCGGAGGATGGCCAGGTCCACCCGCTCGTCCACGACGACTGGTTCAGCCAGGTAGGCCGGCTCCGGCGGCTCGTCGGAGCGGCTGGTGATGGCGATGCCGATGGCGACGGGGCGCAGGTTCGCGGGGTCGGGGCCGACGACGACGTGGGCGTTGGTCAGGACGTAGCCATCGTGAGAGACGATGCTCCCGGATCCGTACCAGTAGGAGACGCGGCGTCCCTTTTCCTCGACCAGGGGGGCGACCTGCACGGTCGCCCGCACCAACTGCTGGCGCACGGCGCGGTCATCGAGGGGAGGGGTGGGCAGATCCACTGGAGGGGTCGCTGCTGGCGTGGTCTCCGCTGCGGGTGTTGGCGCCAGCGTGGCTTCCGCTGGCGGGGCAGGAGTGACGGTTGGCAGGACGTCGGAGCCGGAAAGCCGGCAACTGAGCATGGTCAGAAAGGTCAAACCAACAATCAACAGTCGCTTTGGATTTTTCATCTCACCACCTCAGAATTCCAGGGATTCGACGAAGGCGCGGAAGTACCTCTGATGGGCGTCAAAGTCGTCCACGCTGGCCAGGAGGGTGGCGACGATAACGCGGCCTTCGTCGGGCAATGCGACGTCCGTTCCCTTGACCACAATCGGCACGTGGTCGGCGAAGGGGTTGCGGTTGACGTGGACGTAGGTGTAGGTGCGCAGGGGCACAGCCTCGTCGCCCACGAGCACCTGGTCGGTGTTCAGGACGCTGTAGGCTGTCACTTGAGAGGCACGGTTGAATGACAGATCGTCCAATGCCTGAAGTGGGTCAACGTCGGGGGCCAGCGGGCGGGCGCGCAGTTCCAGCCGGGCGTTGAAGGGGCCTATGAGCGGGTTGCGCAGCGCCAGCAGCGGATCCTCGCCGGTCTCGCGTATCCAGCCGGCGGGGCAGCGACCGGAGATGCCGGCCTCGGCGACGTTGAAGGGGGCGGTGCGGAAAAGAATGGCCTCCCGCAGTGTCCAGCCCAGGATGAGGGCCGCCGCCACGAGGACGATGACGGCCCAGTCGGCCCAACGGTCACGTCGTCGGATGGCTTGTAGAGTTGTCATTTTGAGCCTCCTCCTCGATCAGCCCGCGTCGGTGCCGGCAAGCGTGAGCCGGTTGGCACGACGGATCAGGTGAAATAGGACGCCGAAGGTGGCCCCGGCAACGATGGCAGCCAGGATCAGGCCTGGCCAGGGGTTGAAGCCTCCACCGGTCAGGCCCAGGCCGGTGGTTGTCAGTTCACCGCGCAGGGTTGTGAACAGTCCGTTGAGGACGGCGGCCAGTGCAACGCCGCCGGGCAGCCACCATACCGGCTCGTCCTCGAACCTGGCCCGGCCCAGGAAGTAGCCGGTCAGGCCGGAGAAACTGGCCTGGGCCAGCGCGGTGACGGCGATGCGGATGACACCAGCCTGCAGGTTCACCCCCCCGCTAGCAATGACGTAGTGGACGTTGAGCATGGTGGCGTACCCCAGCCCGGCGGCGGTGCCGTAGACGACGCCGTCTACGCGCTCGTCGAACTCAGCCGAAGGGTAGATGGAGTAGCGCACGGCGGCGTACTTGAGGAACTCCTGGATGAAACCGATGACGAGGATGGAGCCGAGGAGGTTGGCCCAGGGGCTGATGGGCAACCAGTGGCGCACGTCGAAGACGTCCTCCAGCAGTGGGATGCCGACCGCCTGGGCCAGCAGCGCGCCGAGGATGAAGACGCCGAGGACGTAACTCTTCGGCTCCGGCTCCAGCCGATCTTGCTGGTAGAAGAAGATCAGCCATAAGAGGGCGGGGACCAGGGCCAGGACGAGCCCGGCTGCCACCAGTGCCCATCCGGTCAGCGTCGGCTTGCTCAAGCCGACCAGCGCCACGACGAGGAGCACGAAGGCCACCTGGCCGAGGATGTGGCCCAGCCCGGCGCGCCAGACACCCGGCCGGTCCTGGGTCACTTTGGCGTAATGGCGCTCGCAGTAGGCGCGGCCACCGAGCCATTTGGCCTCCGGGCCGACCGGCTGGTGGCAGACACAACATAAGATTTCGCTCATAGCCTGCTCCTTTCCAGCGATGAGAGAGTTGTGGGAGTATTGTCATTGTGCCATCATATTGTACTCGCGGGCGGTCAAAAGTCAACGAGGGAGGGCGGTCATTTTCTTGCATCTCCTGCGCTGTTATTATGATACTCCTTCCAGCGATTCAGGGGAAGTACAGAAACCCTGACTTGGTTTCGAGATCCGATTCTCTTACTTCGTTGTGGGCCAAACATGCTATTGAAAGAGTTCGTCTCTTGACGTATCCTGTAAGTATAACCAAGCGGGGGGGGGGTGACTGCCGAGAACGAACGGTTGTGGGCCGAGAACGCGCGTTGAGGGAGCGTCTGGCCGAACTGAAAGCAGGTTTCGGAAATTTTAAGGTTGTTATGTCAAAGCCAGGCTTGACAAAATTGGTCAATTTGTGGTAGACTGATTGAGTCTTGTATCTTTATCTATTCGGCTAGTCGGATAGCCAACTAGCCATTTATACCTAGGGACACTGAAACTTGGACGTGGCAGTCGAGGAATTGTCTGAGGTTTTTGCCTTGCTAGAGAGCACCGACGAGATCCGCGATTCCCTCCAGGATCTCTTGACGCCGGATGAGCTTGAAAGGTTCGTGTCCAGGTGGCGAGTGATGAGTCTCCTGACCAAAGGGATTAATCCGAGTCAGGTGCATGAAGCAACGGGGGTCAGTCGTGCCACCATTGGACGGGCAAATCGGGTCGTGAAGTACGGGACTGGGATAATTGAGAAACTGGTGCGTAGACGGTAGACACTAGGGCTCTGCTGAGTTTAGAGCGCGCAGCAGTGCCCTTTTTCGATTGCACATTCCGTCTCGGAATCGGTCGAAGCGCGCAAGCCGAATTCGAAGGAGGTGATAATTAGCACTAGATTACGATTCTATCCTACTACGTTATCCAGGCATACAAGTTTCACTATGGAGGTGACAATGAGTAGCAATAACAGAGACCCCTTGCAGGGTGGCTAGGAAGAGAAAGCGCACTACATTAAGGAGGATTCCAACAATGCGCCTAAAGTTTAAGATAGCCTTGGTCTTGCTCTTGGATGTTCTCGCTTTTCTTCTTGTAGTATGGCCTGTGCTGGCCAATCCCTTGCAGGGAGGAGGGTAATCCAGGTTTGTCCAATTTTGGCGGATCTGATGAGGTCACCGATAAGGTGATGAAGGAGCATTGCACTTGAAAGCAGCAGAGTAGCCGCCGGATGAGGGAATACTTCTTCCGGCGGCTGTTTTTGTCCACACAGAATGGAAAAGTGAATGTCTCCGAACACTCGGCATACAATCATTGTTTATATAGGTGTCGTGTCTGGGATTCTCGGCATTATTAGCTTCGTTTTTTCTACAATCCCCGACGGGGTTACCTATGTCCTGTTCGCTGTCGCAGTGGCCAGTGGTGCATACTTGGCCTTCCCAATGTGGGTGCCCCTGAATGCCCACGCAAGAGCCTACTGGGCAAATGCGCAGGTTTATGGCTACAAATATGAGAAGCTGGGTGTCTGTGTAGTTATGGGAGAGGATGGTTCTGCAACCGTCAACCGTACAGTGAAACTAATATGTACATCGCCCGAGTTGAAAGAGGTGCACCATTATTTGATGGTGCCCGGTTCCAAGGAGAGTCTGGAAAAATTACTGCCTCTGGTTGCGAAGCTGATTTCCTGCGACGATCCACTTCGCGAACTTACTATAGAAAAGAAGAATGGAAAGGGAGAGGCAACACTCGGCCGATTAAGGTTTGTGGTTAAGATTGAACCACCACTTGGAAAGCGTAAGGGTGTCGAGTACACGCTGCAAGAAACTGCACCACCGGGGACTTTTGCGCTCACAAAAGATCAACTGCCGAATGGAATGAAACACGAATTCTTCGCTTGGGAGGTCAGTCGCCCCACAAAGGAACTGCTTTTGGAGATCAAGATACCGGTCAGTGTTGGGACTGAGCTCCAGGCATTTGATGTCTGGCGCGGCACAGAGTTCGGGCCCTCCACGTTTGTGCCGGAATTTGACCGGCTTGCTTCGTCCAACAGAGCCAAAGAGGAACATCACCAAGACTCTGCCGGGTGGGGAAGAGAGATCAAAACCATCGAAGACAGAGACCATGTTATTTGCACATTGATAGTCCCATATCCAATCCTAGGAATGCGGTACGTAATCAAGTGGATTCCCAAAGATATCCCTACGACAGATGCATAAGTTATGACATCCCCAACGATCCTGGTATGTGGAAGGGGTAAGTACCGACATTAGGCAGCCCCGCGATTCAGGCATTCCTGAATCGCTGTATCGCCGAACACGACGTTTTGCCACCACTTGGCTGAGCGCTCGCGGCTAAGCCTCGCATCGCTGCACTCCTCGAACGCTCCCTTCAACCCATTCCAGCGCCTGCACCAGCGATTGGGGGGATACTGTAGACGTGGGGGTGGAGGGAGCCGACACAGCCGATAAAGTAGACTAGCTCCGCCCGCCGGCGCCGGGGACTGACGCTCCATAGATGTGGGGGGCTGGCTGGTGGCCGTCATGCGCCGCCGCGAAGGAGGGTGCGGGCGAGGCCGGGCGGTGGCAGTTTGGTCGGTTCCAATTCCCAGGCGGCACGCACCTGGTCGAGTTCCTCCTGCGGGACCTCCAGCGCAAGGCCACAGGCCAGGACGCTCTCGAAGGCGGCCTGGTACCCGGCGGGGGCCTGCAGGTTCACAGCGCGGCGTTGTTTCATCATCAGACCATGGATGTCCACCCCGACTGGGCAGACCTCCTGGCAGCGCCAGCAGGAGGTGCACAGCCAGACCGAGTAGTCGGTGGCATCGGGGTCGGCCAGGAAGGTAACGATGGCGTGGCCGCCCACTTTCTCAACGGGGCAGACTTCAACGCAAGAGCCGCAGTGAAGGCAGCCTTCAACTTCTTTCTGCAATGTGCTCATTTTCCATTACCTGCTTCAGCCGCTGCCCAGCACATCCCGTGCCAGCCGGCCGTTGACGCCCAGCGTCTCCGGCGGCAACCCCATCGCCAGCCCGACCAATTGCGGCAGGAGAAGCGCTGACTTGCGCAAGCCCCGCTCGTCCCGAATGATCATGCGCTGGAAGCGGCGCAGGAGCAACTGGCAGTTGCCGCAACCGTGGAGCAGGAGGTCGGCCCCTTGGGTCGCCTCCAGTTTGCGCCGCCCGGCCGCCAGCGCCAGGTCCGGCTCCGCCAGGTAGAGCGTCGCGCCGCAGCACTCGTTTTCCCCGCCATATTCCACCACCTGCGCGCCGGTCAGTTCGACCAGGCGACGCAGGCTCTGGGGCTCCATCGGGTCATCGTATCCCATCACGTCGCCGGGGCGGAAGACCTGGCAGGGGTTGGTGAGGGCCACGCGGAGTGAGAGCGGGCGCACGATCTGTGCCCGCACTTCCTCCTCCCGCTCGGCCAGCAGCCGCACGAGGTGCTTCACCTCCACCTGCCCGGTGACGGAAAGGCCGAGCGGCTCCAGGCGTCGGTTCGCCTCGGCCAGCACCTCGGAGTCCTGCAGGGCGTGGGCGGCGCGGGTGAGGGTGTTGGTGCAACCTCCGCACACGGTGACAACCGTGCTATGCCCCATCCGTTCTACCAGCGCCAAGTTATAGGCGGCGAGATACACCCAGTTGGCGGAGAAGGACTCGACGATGGGCGAGCCGCAGCAGGCGGCCTGCTGGACGATCTCCAACTCGACCCCCAGCGCCCGCAGCACGGCGCGGGTAGATGTCTCGTATTCGGGCATGCGCTGGAGGACCAGGCAGCCAGGGTAGAAGGCGAATCGCGAATTGCGAGTTGCGAGTTCCAATTCAGCCTACCCCACCACCCTCGCAAAGTCCGCTGGTGTCACCCCCGGGCTCTCGACGCCGTGCTCCCTGTAGAAGTGGGCAATGGCTGCTTCCACCTCGGCCTCGCGCACTCCTACCAATCCCCCCTCCAGGTCGGCCAGTTTCCCCTCCGGGAAGAAGAAGAAGTCGCCGGAGAGGGAGACGGCAGCGAGGACGCCGTCCTGCACCTCGGTCGTGGCGCGGATGAGGCCACCCGGCGCTTTGTGCATCTTCTGCCTCACCTGCACGCCGGCGCGGATGGTGACCTCACGCTTGCGCTGAGCCTCGCCGAAGCGAGCGGCACGGGGCCGCTTTTTCTGGTAGAGCCACTCGTCGGTGAGGAAACGGGCCGCCAATTCGTCCGTCTTGGCGCGCCACTCCTCGTCCACCGTCGTCACCACCTCCATCGGCCCCAGCATCTCGATGAACTTATCGGCCATCAGCGACCACAACTCCTCCCTGGGCGGAACGTGCTCGATCTCCCGCTTGATGGTCGAGAGGTGCTCGTAGATCGTTTTGTAGATTTTGTCGCGGAATTTCTCGTCGGGGACCTTCAGCACGCGGGCCATCATCTCGTAGTTGAAATCCACGATCAGGTTGCCGACCAGGACGTAGTAGTCGCCCATCTCCGCCGCCCCGCAGCCGGAGACTTTGCGCTGATTGGCGACGATATCGTTGACCTCCCGGTACTCAGCGGGGATGCCCAGCGCGCGGTAGACCTCGATGGGAGACTGCAGGAACTTGCGGTAGAAAGCCAACTTGCCGGCAGGGACGAGCGGATTGTCGCGGTGGATGATCAACTGGAAGAAGAGTTGCTCGCCATCCAGGTAGGTCGCGCCGCCGCCGAGTTCGCGCCGGAAGAGCGGGATGCCGTTCTCGCGGCAGAACTCCAGGTCTACCTCCTGCTCGGCGTCCTGAAAGTAGCCGATACAGACGTAGGTCGTGGCAGGGGAGCAGAGGATCACTCCCTCGCGGCCCACGCGTGGCAGCGAGTGGTACAGCAGTTGCGAATCCTGCCAGGGTACGGTGCCAAGACGGTAGAGTTTCATTGCTGGGTCACGCCTGTGTTTTTGGTAAGTTGGTAGATTGAAGGTTACTACTCAGGTGCGACGCACTTTTGCTACAAATCTGCCTGTTCTACGGTGCAATCTGCTGGACAAAATCGCTGAAATGGCAAGAGACAAGTGCGTTGCACCTTATGGCTGAGTAGTAACGATTGAAGTTGGTAAATTGGTCTCCGGCTGTCCAGCCTGCCGGCTGGTGGGACAGATTAGCAATGGGCAGCCACTCCAGAAAATGAGGGGCTGCCCACTGCCAAATTCACGTGCGCCACACGCAGGCACACTGCCCTGCTAGCCCAGGATATCCTTGTACTTCTCCGCCTCCTCTCCAATGAAAGCCTTCAATTCCGGGGAACCAGCCTTCATCAGGTTGTCCAGTTCGGCAGGGTCGGACATCTCAATCTTGACCAGCCAGCCGTCCTCGTAGGGGGACTCGTTGACCAGCGTGGGTTCCCACTCCAGTTCCTCGTTGACTTCGGCGATCTTGCCGCTGGCCAGGGCGGCGATGCGGCCTACCCACTTGCCCGACTCCATGGACATGAAGGTCTGGCCCTGCTTGACCTCTCGCCCGGTGCGGGGGGCTTCAACGAAGACGATCTCCTGAGCGATCGCCTGGCCAAATCCGGTCAAGCCCTGCGTGAAGACGTTCCCCTCCACCTGAGCCCACCCGTGGAGTTTGTCGTAGTACATGTCGTCGGGGAACTCAAAACCACTGATCTGCATCGTTGCACCTCCATTCTTTTGTGTATCAATGCAACAAAGAGCGCCGTTGCGCAACGCAACGGTGCTTTCACGATTGAATCACTGTCCCTCCGGTCGCAACGTGGTCACTCAGGCGGCGCGTTCGATCTGGTTCAATCGCCGCATCAGGCGCGACTTACGCCGGGCAGCGTTGTTCTTACGGATGACACCCTTGCTGGCCGCCTTATCCAGCGCGCTGACTGCCACGTGCACGGCCTCGCGGGCTTCCTCAATACGGCCCTTGTCCATTAAGTACCGGGCCTTCTTGACGGCGGTGCGGGCCCGCCCACGATGTGCCTGGTTGCGCAGTCGTTTGCGTTCCGTGCTGCGAAGGCGCTTGATCGCCGATTTTGTATTGGCCAATGCTTGATCCCTCCAGTTGACAGATTCTATCAAGTGCCATTTTACAACAACTCGGCTGATTTGTAAAGCCTGCGCATCTGGCTATAATTATAGCGCAGGGGTGACTACACACAAGTCCTAATACCAGTCGCGTAACCGTTCATGGGGGCGAGCCCAGCGCCGGTCGAGTAGGAGCAACTTGTGTTGAGCCTGTCGAAACAAGCGACGTATTGAGACCAAGCGGGTTATGCATACGGCCTCGCTTGCTTGATTTCGATACACTGGTTTCGATACGCTACGCTGCTCAACCCAAGTCGCTACTCAATCAGCGCTCGCTCAGCCGGTATTGCCATGCCCCAATGGGGGTAGCTGAACGGTTACCCAATCGCTAACTGCCAAGTGAGTGACAAATGACCTATCGGATTCTGATCGTAGACAGCAACGAAGCCTTTGCCACTATGCTTCAGGAGAGTCTAGAGCAAGACGGCGAGTGCCGCGCCACCGTGGCGAACGGTGGGGACGAGGCACTTCAGGCACTGACCGCCGCCGAGTTCGATCTTGCCATCGTAGACCTGGGCCTGACCGACCCAGGTGGGGCCAAGGTCGCCCGCACGTTGCGGCAGCAGCGGGCTGACCTGCGACTGATGCTGATCCCGCTGGTGGGAGAGGAACTCCCATCCGAACTGGCCGATCTGGACGTGCAGGGCGTTTTGCCCAAGCCCTTCTTCCTTCCCGATCTGCCGGGACGCATCGCCGATGCGCTGGTGCGGCCTGTGAGCGGAGGTCCGGGCTTCGCTGAATCTGTAGAGCCGAACGCAGCCTCCGGCCCGCTTGCCGTGAGCAGTGACAGGCTGGCCGTGCTGGGCGAACGCACTCCGGAAGTCGTCCAGGAGATGACCGCGCTGTCTCAGGAGATCAACGCCGAAGCGGTGATTCTGACCAGCTGGGGGAGGGTGATCGCCCACACCGGCCGGCTCTCGGCCGAGGAGACAGGTGCGCTGGCGCAGGCTGTCGCCGAAAGTTGGCGCACCTCGGCCCGTGTGGCGCAAATTCTGGGCCGCGAACAACTGCGCTTTGAACAGAGTATGGAGGGTGGCGAGTGTCTGTTCTACTCGCTGGCCATCGCTGAGGACATCATCCTATCGGCAGTCCTGCGTGCCAACGTACCGCTCGGCATCATCCGCCACCGGACCAAGGAGACAGCAGACGCATTACGAGCCCTGGTAAGCGTCACCCGGTAACCAGCACCCAGGAGAAGCATGTCCCAAAAGAAGAAACTGGTCTTGATTGATGGTCACGCGCTGGCCTATCGCGCCTTCCATGCCTTGCCCGAGGATATGAAGACCTCGCAGGGTGAGTTGACCAACGCCGTTTACGGCTTCACCTCGATGTTGCTCAATGTCCTGCGCGACGAGCAGCCCACCCACATCGCCGTCACCTTCGACAAGGGGCTCACCTTTCGCCACGACGTGTACCCCGACTACAAAGCCCACCGCGCCAAGATGCCTGAGGAGATGCGTTCCCAGATGAAGCGTGTCCGCCAGGTGGTGGAGACGCTGGACATTCCCGTCTTTGAGCAGGAAGGGTACGAGGCGGACGATCTGCTGGGGACACTGGCCCGCCAGGCGGAAGAGCAGGGAGTTGACACACTCATCGTCACCGGCGATATGGATCTCCTGCAACTGGTGGACGAGCACACCTGCGTCCTCACCTCCCGTTGGCGCTTCTCCGACACGGTGACCTACGACCTGGAGGGGGTGCAGCGACGTTACAGGCTGCCTCCGGCCCAACTGGTGAACCTCAAGGCCATGATGGGTGATAAATCCGATAACATCCCGGGCGTGCCCGGCGTCGGTGAGAAAACCGCCACCAAGTTGCTCCAGCAGTACGGCTCGCTGGAGGAAATCTACGAGCACCTGGACGAGGTGCAGGCTCGCTTTCGGAACAAACTGGAAGCGGGGCGGGACCTGGCGTTCCTCAGTCGCCATCTGGCGACCATCGTGCGCGACGCACCGGTGCAACTCGACCTTGATGCCTGCCGCCTGCGCTCCTTCGACCGCGAGCAGGTGATGAACCTCTTCCGCGAGTTGGAGTTTCGCTCGCTGGTCGAGCGGTTGCCGGAGCCGGAGGCCCGGTCGGGAGACCGGCCCCAGCAAGGGCCAACGGGAATGCCCCACCAACTCAGTCTGTTTGGCGCAGTGCCCGCTGCCGTCCCCCCAGCGGCCCCCAGCGCCGATTACCAGATCGTCGCTGACGAGGAAGCCCTGCGCCAGTTGGTGACGCGGCTGGAGAGCAGTCCAGCGCTGACCCTCGACACCGAGACCACCCACACCGATCCCATGCAGGCCGTATTGGTCGGCATCGCCCTCACCGACGCTCCCCAGCGGGGCTACTACATCCCCGTCGCTGCCCCATCCGGTGACCCACAACTGCCGTTGGAGGCGGTGCTCGATGCGCTGGCCCCCCTGCTGAGCGGCCCCGGGCAACCCAAGTATGGCCACAACCTCAAATACGACCTGATGGTGCTGCAACGGGCCGGGGCGGAGACAAAGGGCCTGGCCTTCGACACGATGATCGCCGAGTGGCTCGTCAACCCGGCTTCCAAGAACCTGGGGCTCAAGAACCTGGCCTGGGCACGGCTCAAACAACAGATGACCCCCATCACCGACCTCATCGGCAAGGGCAAGAATCAACTGACCATGCGCCAGGTACCGGTCGCTCAGGTGGCCCCCTATGCCTGTGCTGACGTGGACATGACCCATCGCCTGGTTACGATCCTTGCAGCGGAGTTGAAGGAAAAGCACCTCTGGCCGCTCTTCACCGAGGTGGAGATGCCGCTGGTGCCGGTGCTGGTGGCGATGGAGATGGCTGGCGTGCGGCTCGATGCCGCGGTGTTGGATCGGATGTCGGAGGAACTGGCCACCCGCCTGGGCGAACTGGAGGCCCGTATCCAGGAGGTGGTGGGCTACGCTTTCAACGTCAACTCGACCCAGCAACTCTCCGACGCCCTGTTCAAAAGGCTGGGGCTGCCCACCCAGGGGTTGCGGCGCACCAAATCCGACCACTTCTCGACGGCGGCGGCAGTGCTGGAGAAGCTGCGGGGGAAGCACCCCGTGATTGACCTCATCCTGGAGCAGCGAGGATTGGCTAAACTGAAGTCCACCTACGTGGACGCGCTGCCCCGGCTGGTCAACCCGCGCACCGGCCGGCTGCACACCTCATATAACCAGACCGGCACCGTCACCGGACGACTTAGCAGTAGCGATCCAAACCTCCAGAACATCCCCATCCGCACGGTGCTGGGGCGGCAGGTGCGGCGGGCCTTCATCGCTGACCCGGGCTGGAAACTAATCGCGGCTGACTACTCGCAGGTGGAGTTGCGCGTGATGGCCCACGTGTCCGGCGACGAGGGGCTGCTGGACGCCTTCGCCCGCGGCGAGGACATCCACGCCAGCACTGCCACCGCCATCCTGGGCGTTCCGCTGGGGGAAGTGACCCCCGAGATGCGGCGACTGGCGAAGGGGATCAACTTCGGACTTTCTTATGGACAGACCGCCTACGGGCTGGCTCAGGCAACGGGGCTGACACAGGCCGAGGCCGAGGATTTCATCAAGACCTACTTTGAGCGTTTCCCCAGGGTGCGGGAGTATATTGACTGCACCAAGGCGCTGGCCACGCGGCAGGGATACGTGGAGACGCTGCTGGGACGACGGCGCTACTTCCCTGAATTGCAGGAGGGCAGCAGGGCCCCCCACAACGTGCGCCAGGCCGCCGAGCGCATGGCGATCAATGCCCCGATCCAGGGAACTGCCGCTGACATCATCAAAATCGCGATGATCCGCCTCCACCGGGCGCTCCAGGAGCGGGGCCTGCGGGCACGCATGATTCTGCAGGTGCACGACGAACTGGTCGTCGAGGCCCCGGACGACGAGGGGCTGACCGTCTCGTCGTTGATGCGCGAGATTATGGAAGGCGCCTTCGAACTCAAGGCTCCCCTCAAGGCCGATCTCAAGGTGGGGCAGAATTGGGAGGAGATGGAGCCGGTGTTAAACTAATGGTTGTAGGGCAAGAAGCCATCTTGTCCCAGGTCTGTTTTCAGAACAGGAGGACACAATGCCAGAATTCACAAGTGCAGCCCAGGCTCTGGAGGCACTACCGGGGTCGGCTGACCCTGAGAAACTGGCCGGGATAGATGCAATCGTGCTGTTCGACCTCTCGGGCGAGGGAGGCGGGCAGTGGATGGCGACCATCGCCAACGATCAACTCAGCGTCGCCGAGGGGGCTACAACGGCTCCCACCGTGACGCTAAAGATGGCCGCCGCGGACTTCGTGGCGATGGTCAACGGCGACCTGAACGCGGTCGCTGCCTTTATGCAGGGCCGGCTCAAGATCGAAGGGGATATGTCGGTGGCGATGCGATTGCAGACGCTCTTCGGCTAGAGGAGACTTCTGGAGTCTTTGCTAAAGGTTCTCGATCGGCACCGGCTCCACTAGATCGGCGAGAGCGAAACCGAAGACGCGGGAGTAGAAGTAGAGTTCGGCATCAAGCGCGCGCTTGATGTTCTCGGCGCGGCGGAAGCCGTGTTGTTCACCTTCGAAGGGGACATACGCGACGGGCAGCCCCTTCTGGCGCAGCGCCTCGACCATCAACTCGGCCTGGTTGGGCGGCACAACCCTGTCCTCAAGCCCCTGAAAGAAGATCACCGGACAGGAGAACCGGTCAGTGAAATGGATGGGCGAGCGTTCCTGGTAGAGGTCACGTCGCTCTGGATAGGGGCCGGTCAGCCGGTTCAGGTAGCGTGATTCGAACTTGTGCGTCTCTTTCGTCAGGGCTTCCAGGTCACTGACGCCGAAGTAACTCGCGCCTGCCTTGAAGACATCGCGGAAAGTGAGCGCGCAGAGGGTCGTATAGCCGCCCGCGCTTCCACCCCGAATGGCCAGCCGTTTGCCATCCACCTTGCCCCGTTCGACCAGATAGCGTGCGCTGTTCACGCAATCATCCACGTCCACGACGCCCCACCGGCCCTCGAGCCGCTGCCGATAGGCTCTGCCGTAGCCGGTGCTGCCGCCGTAATTCACGTCGAGGACGGCGATCCCACGACTGGTCCAGTACTGGGTCTCCAGGTTGAGCGTGCTGGAGGTGGCCGACGTAGGCCCGCCGTGGCTCATCACCAGGAGGGGCGGCCTCTCGCCCGGCGGAGCGACGTAGTCCTGGTTCCGTGGCGGGTAGAAGAAGGCGTGCGCCGTCAGCCCGTGCTCTGTCGGGAACTCAATCGCCTGCGGGATTGACAGATATCCGAGGTCAATCGCGACCTCGCTGGAGCGGTGCAGCACCTTGAGATGCTCTGTGGCAAGATCGAGCCGCACGATGGAGGTGGATTCCGTCGGTGAGCCAGCGCCGAACACGACCCATCCCGGCCCAGCCCGCAGACCGCCGATCTCCGAGTACGGGGTCTCAATGGGCTCCAGTGCACACGTCATTGTGTCGAGGCTTGCCAGGTGCCAGGTCCCTTGCCGGGTGTAGGCGCAGACGATGCGGCCGGCCGACGTGAAGGCATAGGTGGATATTCCGAAAACCCATTGTGGCCTTCCGAACTCGGCCTTCATCACGACGAGAGGCTCAACCTCCCCTGGTCCCCCTGAAGCGGGGGGAAGCACTTTGCGCCCGTCGCGCCAGCGGTACAGACCCCACCACCCGGTCCGGTCGGAGACAAAGTACAATGTGCCGTCCGGCGACCACTCCGGCTGGAAGATGGATTCATCAATTCCGCCCGCCACTCGCTCGGCTCGCTCCAGGGAGCCATCGGCCTTCAGATCGCCGACCCACAACTCGGTGCCATCCCAGGGCATGTTCGGGTGGTTCCAGGTGAGCCACGCCAGGCGGGACCCACCGGGGCTGAGGCGCGGGGAGGAGTAGAAGTCGTTCCCGGAGACAAGCACCCGGGCATCCTGCGCACCTGTAAGGTCCAGGCTTACCAAAGCGTTGACCGCTTCGTGCCCGGCAGCGGTGTGGTCCTCGCGCACGCAGATCATCCGCCCCCGGTGGCGATCCACCACGCCATCGGCATAGCGCAGGTCCGCCTCGGGCGTGATCGGCCGCGGTTGAGCGCCGGAGTCTTGGCGGTAGAGACGCTGGTCAGCGAAGTTCGAGAAGTAGACCGTTCCATCGGCCACGGCGAAGGCCCCGCCACCATACTCGTGCACCCGCGTGCGAGCGTTGAAGGGGGGTGGCGTGACGTCGGTCGTCCGCCCATCTGGGGTCCGTCGCGCGACGACGTTCCGTCCGCCCTCCGCCGGACGCGCCTCGACCCAGTAGATGTCATCGCCGTCGAGTGCAATCTGCCCCAACCTGACCGTTTCCGAGACGATCAGAGCCGAGGTGACCGGCGACTTCCAGGAGCCATAAGGGGCTACTCGCGGTGTCATCATCCTGTTTCTCCTCTCTCTCAGGCTGCCCCTCACCGGGTCATCATTGAGGGGTGCCAGGGCTCTGTCCCCAGGGTGACCTTAACTGGTCGGCCCACTGCGTTCTTTGCGGCACTCTGAACCTGAGAGGGGTAAATTATAGCACAGAAGCACAACCCTGTCAATAAATAAGACGAGTGTCATAGATATTTCAGCCGCGCAAGAAAGTTGCAGGAAGTGCCAATCGTGATATACTTAATCAAACGGGTATCCCCTGGGGGCCGGGCGACTGTGGGCGGAACAGGTGATGGAGCATTGATTAGCGACATAGAGGTACGGTGTGAACACCAAGACGAGGCTCGATCCCGTCGCCCTGCAGGCTGATTTCCCCATCCTGGCGCGGGAGGTGCACGGCAGGACACTGGCCTATCTGGACAACGCGGCCTCGGCACAGAAGCCACGCGCCGTGATCGAGGCCCTGGACGAGTTCTACCGCGCCCACTACGCCAACATACACCGGGGAGTGCACACCCTGAGCGAAGAAGCAACCGCTGCCTACGAGGGAGCACGGGACAAGGTCGCTGCGTTCGTCAACGCGCCGGATCGCCGCGGCGTAATCTTCACCCGCAACGCGACGGAGGCGATCAATCTGGTGGCCTATACCTGGGGCCGGGCCAACGTGGGGCCGGGCGACCGCATCATCGTCACCGAGATGGAGCATCACAGCAACCTGGTGCCCTGGCAACTGCTCGCGCGGGAGGTTGGGGCCGAACTGGCCTACGTCTCTGTGACTGACGAGGGACGCCTCGACCTGGAATCCCTTCACTGTCTTCTGCAAGGCCAGGTCAAGTTGGCTGCTTTCACGCACGTCTCCAACGTGCTGGGCACTGTGAACCCGGTTCGGGAGATCACCGCCCGGGTCCACGCGGCTGGTGCGCGTGTGTTGGTGGACGCGGCGCAGAGTGTGCCTCACATGCCGACGGACATCGAGGCGCTGGACTGCGACTTTCTGGCCTTTTCCGGCCACAAGATGTGCGGGCCGACGGGCATCGGCGTGCTGTATGGCCGCCCGGAACTGCTGGAGGAGATGCCGCCTTTCCTCACCGGCGGTGGGATGATCCGGCGGGTGGGACGGGCGGAGGCGAGCTGGGATGACCTGCCCTGGAAGTTCGAGGCCGGCACTCCAGCCATCGCCGAGGCGGTGGGGCTGAGTGCAGCAGTGGATTA
>DAOUEC010000244.1:0-9063 GCA_034430655.1 Anaerolineae bacterium | reverse complement strand
TCTGGCCGATCAATGGGGGCGAACGTTTACTGCAAGTGCAACTCAGGATGCGGATCTGCAGATCGAGCCCGCGCCCCAGGCGACGTACTCCGTCTCCGGCCGGGTGCATGACGTGAACGGCAATGCCTTTGCGGACGTCCCGGTTTGGGCCGGACCCGCCCACAGTGGGGTGACCGATGCCGCTGGCCTCTACACCATCACCGATCTTCTCTCAATCACCTACACTGTCAACCCCGCGCTATCCGGTTATGCCTTCTGGCCTGCCACCCGCAGCGTCACGCTCCCACCGGACGCTGGGGAGCAGGACTTTACCATCCTGCCCGGGTCCGTCTCTACGCGCCTATTCCCTCGTGAGGCGACCCGCCTGACCTATACCGACACGCAGGGGCTACCCACCACGCTGGATTTCCCCGCCGGCGCGGTGACTGGGACGACTACAATTGTCCTGACCCCGACGCTGGCCCAGGGCGGGGCAAACTTTGTCTTTGCCGGGCACGCCTTTGAGATAGAAGCGTTCCGCAACGGCAACCGGCAGCCTGGTTTTGTCTTCGGCGCTCCGGCGACGGTCACCATCCACTACAGTGATCAGGACGTGCATCTGGTCAGCGACGAGAGCCAACTGGCCCTGTGGTGGTGGACGGGCAGCGAATGGCGGGATGCGGCGCAGACGTGCGATCCGGCGTCATCCTACACCCGTGACGTGGTCAACAACGTGCTAAGCGTGCCCATCTGCCACCTGAGCGAGTTTGGCCTGTTTGGGCCTACGCACCGCGTGTATCTGCCGCTGGTGCTGCGGACCTTTTGAGGGTATGAATTAGGTTACCAGGCCGAAGCGGCCTGCAGCAACGTTGTGCCGACGTTGACAGCCACCTCGGGGGCTGCGGTGTGTTCGATGAGGACGGCGACGACGTAGCGCGTTTTGCCGGTTGCGGGAGCGACGCCGATGAACCAGGCGTGTGGCGGCTGTCCTTCTCCGGCGACGGCAACCCCCCGGTGCGCGGCGACGTCAGACTCGTAGCGTTGCCAGGCCGCGAGCAGTTCGCGTGCTCTGGGCGGCGAGAGGACGGCGCAGGGCTCCCCGGCGCTGGGGTGCTCTTGCCAGCCCCCCTCCGCATCCTGGACGCGAAGCACCAGGCGCGGGGCGGGCATCGTCCCCTCGTTGGCCAATGTCGCGGCTACCAGCGCCATTTGTAGCGGTGATACGGTCAGTCCCCCCTGACCGATGACCTCGGCCCGCAGGGCTGTCGTGGTCGAGAGGGTTTCCGCGCTCCAGTCGGCCGCCCCGGTCGGGATCTCCAACGCGGGCGGGCTGGTGAGCGCCCAACGCTCCACGGCCTCTGTCAGGCCGTCGGCTCCCAACCGTTCACCAAACCCAGCGAAAGGGGCCGGGCAGGCGGCAGTGTAGGCGTCGGCCAGCGTGTACGGCTCCAAGGGGGCCGTGCTGCAGCCTAGCCGTGCACCATTCACGCTGAGCGTCGCTGTCACATTGGTGGCGAGGGCTGAGAGGTTGGCCAGGCCCTCATCCAGCGCCTCGGCCAGGACAACGGTCTGGAGGGCGGCCCCCGGCTGGTAGAGGCCCTGCGTGGCACGGTTGACCAGCGGCGCGGCCGAATCTTCGCTCAGGGCCTCCCATTCCTCGTCGAGGCGCGCCGGGTCGAAGGTGGGGCTTGAGGCCAGGGCCAGGATCTCGCCGGTGGCGGCGTCGAGCAGCACCACCCCTCCGGACTGGCCGGCGAGGGCCTCCTGGGCCTGCGTCTGCAGCGCCGCGTTGAGTGTCAGTTGCACGTCGTGACCGTGGGGCGGGCGGTGGAGCAATTCATCCCACGCAGCCTGCCAGGCGCTGCGGTTGGCTTCCCCCCGCAGTTCGGCGTCGAAGGCTGCCTCGATTCCCCCCGTGCCGTAGCGCAGGCTGGCGTAGCCGATGGCGGGCGCGGCCTCCGGGGTCGGGTAGCGGCGCGTGACGGTTCCGTCATCGGCCACCTCCACGTCGGCCAGCACGGCTCCATCCCGGTCCAGGATGCGCCCCCGTACGATGCGCTGCTCGTAGAGGACGCGGCGAGGGTTGTCGTTGCGGGTGCGCAGGTAATCGGCACGAACGATGGCCCAGTATCCACACGTCGCGGCCAGGAGGGCCAGCGCCAGGCTGAGAGCACAGGCCAGGTGGAGAAGGGTGCTGATTGACCGCTTCGCCGCTTCGTCGCCTCGCTGATTCGCTGATTCGCTGACTCGTTGATTTGAGATGCGCAGAAGGAGGGCGAGGGCGATGAAACTGGTCAGGAGGGAACTGCCGCCGTAGGAGACGAAGGGGAGGGTTACGCCAGCGATAGGGGCCAGTTTGGCGTTTCCGGCCATGATAACCCATGCCTGGATAGCCAGGCTGGCGGTGAGGCCTGCGGCCAGGAAGCGTTCAAAGGGGCGGGGAGCGCGGGCGGCGATGCGGAAGCCGCGCAGCACCAACACTCCGTACAGCGCGACGATGACTAGCGTCCCTGTCAGGCCGAATTCCTCACCAATAGCGGCGAAGACGAAGTCGGTGTGCACGGCAGGGATGTAGCCGGGGTGCCCCAGCCCCAATCCCTGCCCGATAATTCCCCCCGCTCCGAGGGCCAGCAGCGATTGCACGATCTGGAAGGCACGGCCGGCCGCCTCCGGCCAGGGGTTGAGCCAGCCGTCCACCCGCAGTGCCACCCGGTCGGAGAAGTGGTAGCCGGCCAGTCCCGCCAGCAGGAAGAGCGCCAGCCCGGTGACGACGTATCCCCACTGGCCGGTCGCCAGGTAGAGCATCGCCAGGAAGGTGAAGAAGAACAACATCGCCGCGCCCAGATCCTGCTGCCAGGCCAGGAGTATCACCGCCAGCCCGAACATCGCCAGGAGCGGGCCGACGTAGGCCAGCGGGGGGAGGCGCCAGCGTCCAACCTTCCATCTCTCTGAGACGATTAATTCCCGCCGCTCGGCCAGGTAGGAGGCCAGATAGACGACCAGCAGCAGTTTGAGAGGCTCGGAGGGCTGGAAGTAGACGCCGAAGGCTCCCAGCCACAGGCGCGGCCCGTAGCCGGAGGGATTGACGCCGAAGACGAGCGTGGCTGCCAGCAGCGCCAGCCCCCCGAAGAGCCAGGTGTAGCGGAAGCGCCGCAGCCAGCGCAGGTCATGGCTCAGCCGGACGACGGCCAGGAATGCGACGGTGGAGATGGGCAGCCAGATGATTTGCCGCAGGAGGAAGTTGATCGCCAGCCGTCCGATGACCAGGAGCCCCCAGCCGGTCAAGAGCGCCGCTGTGGGTAACAGGAAAGGGTCGCGGTTGGGGAGGTAGCAGTTCAGGAAGGCGTGAGCGATGGCGAAAGAGGTGACAAATGAGAGAATGACCAATGTCGAATTGCGAATTGCGAATTGCGAATTGCCAATCGCAAGGGTGAGGATGCCGATGAGGAGGAAGGCGGCGGCGATGATGAGGAGCATGCGTTCGCGGCGGGCAGTCTCTGTGTGTGCAGGAGCAAGAGATGTTTGCATAGGGTTTCAAGTTCCAGATCTCAGGGTTTCAGGTTGAAGGCATCAGCTCTCAGCGTCATCAGCGCACCTCCAGGTCCAGCCAGGCCACCATGCCCTCCGTTTGATTGCCTCGCTCGTTCAAGAAGGCCGCCAACTCAGTAACCTGCAACCTGAAACCCGAGCCTACTCAAGGTATTTCCCAACAATGGGCGCCAGGTCGCGCTTGACTTGCTCGGGGATCAGATCCCGCTGAGTGATGATGGCGGTCGCCAGGGCGTCCTTGCAATCGCAGGCGCGCTCGGCCGCAGCCAGCCGAGGGACCAGGAGGCGGATGGCCCGCTGGGCCAGGGCGGTGTTTTGCTGGAGGATGCGGATCACCGCTTCGACGCTGACCGGCTCCTCCGTCTCGTGCCACACGTCGTAGTCAGTGACGTGGGCCATCACCGCATAGCACATCTCCGCCTCCCGCGCCAGGAACGCCTCCGGGCAGGTCGTCATGCCGATGATGTCCATCCCCCAGGCGCGGTAAGTGAAACTCTCCCCCTTGGTGGAGAAGCGGGGGCCCTCGATGGTGATGAAGCGCCCGCCTCGATGGACGGTGCCGTCGGCCTCATCCACTGCGTCGGCCAGGAGCGCCGACAGGCGCGGGCAGAGCGGCTCGGCGACGCCGATGTGTGCCACCAGCCCATCCCCGAAGAAGGTGTACTCCCGCTTCTTGGTGAAGTCAAACAGTTGGTCGGGGATGACGATTTCGCCGGGGTGCAGGTGCTCGCACAGGGAGCCGCAGGCGCTCACCGAGATGACCTGTTCGACGCCCAGGCTCTTGAGGGCGAAGATGTTGGCCCGGTAGTTGACCTCAGTGGGCATAATGCGGTGGCCCCGGCCGTGCCGGGCCACGAAGGCGACGCGCACCCCCTCCAGTGTGCCGATGATCAGGGCATCGGATGGCTCGCCGAAGGGGGTGGAGATACGGCGCTCCTCGACCTCGGCCAGCCCCTCCATCTGATAGAGGCCGCTGCCGCCGATGACGCCGATGCGGATGGGATTTGCAGTCATTGATGTACTCCTTTGTCGTTGGTATGACGGTGTCTGGGAAATTGGCAGAGTAACTGCTCAGCCAGTCATAAATGGGACACGGATCAACACGGATCACACGGATGTACACAGATAAAGATAAAAATCCGTGAGAATCCGTTTCATCTGTGTGTATCCGTGTACTATTTGTCTGTTTCGGTGAAGGGCCTGGGTAGTTACTTGGCAGATTGGTAACTGGATGCTGGATGCTGGAAGCCTGGATGCCGTCACGCATGACGCATCACATTCTCATTTTACCCCATTGGCCCTATCTTCGCCAGTGGGCGCGGTAGACGACCATCGTCTCCCCGCCGGCAATGGTTCTGCGTTCTAGCGTCACCTGGTGCACCGGCTCCAGCAGGTCGCGGCGGGCGGCCAGGTCGGGGAACCAGTTGGGGAAGATGATGACGTACTGCACGTCTCGTTCGGCCATAAAGTCGGCCAGCAGCGAATCCCGGTTGTGAGCGCGCAGGAGCGGGACGACCTCCGGTGTGACCAGGCCTGCCAGATCCACCACTGGCCGCTCGGAGATGTAGGTGATCGCGCCGATGTCGTTTAGGGCCAGGACTGTGTCCGGCGGCGTGTGTTCCGCCACCCAGCGGCCAAGCGTGACGTGCATCTCGTTGATCTCGCCCACGTTCCAGGCGTAGAGGCGTGCCATCGTCGGCAGCTGCCAGCTGGTCCCGACGACGACGAGCAGGCTGACCAGCACCGCGAGACCTCTCCCTCGTCTCCTCCCCGCTTCGGGGAGAGGAGACTCCCCCTTCCCTCGCAGGGAAGGGGGCCAGGGGGTTAGGTGTCGTGCCTCCAGCAGCCCCACGATGCCGATGACCGCGTTGCAAGGGATGAGCGGCATCAGGTAACGCCCATGCTGGTATGGTGTGGCGTGAAGGAAGGCGTAGACCAGCGGCAACCCCACGCTCCACAGGCTCAACAGGGGAGCGCGTCGAAGTAGTACACCCAACCCCAGGACGTAAAATGGCAGCAGGAGAGGATTATCCAGGATCAGGTATCGGGCTGTCACGCTGAGGAAGTCGAGATCCAGGCTGAAATCAACGCTGGCCTTGGCGTGGTAAGTATTGGGAAGCAGGTGGCCGCTGGTGCGTAGTGAGAACAGGAGGTAGGGGAGCACGATAGCGGCGAAGATGGCGGCGGAGAGAAGGATGCGTGATGCGTGAAACGTGAAACGTGAAACGTGTTGCGTGTTGCGTAAAACGGCGCTCCAGGTGTAATCGGCCAGAGATAGCGCAAAAAGCAAGTACCCTTCGGGGCGAGCCAGCGCCGCCAGCCCGAAGAGCGCCGCCGTGCGCAGCCGGTAGCGGCAGGCGGCCCGGTCGCTCAGGTGGGCGCCTATCGCCAGCAGGCTCAGCGTGGCGAACAGACACGTCTCCAGCGCCGAGAGGCCCGCCCAGACCATGCGCCCGTTGGTGGCGACGACCACGCTGGCCAGCCATGCGGCCCAGCGGTTGCCTGTCAGCCGCTTGCCCAGCGCGTAGGTCGCCGCCAGCGCGGCCAGGAAGCAGGCTGCGCTCAGCAGTTGCCCGGCGATGGGAAACTCGCCGCCCACGAAGTACACGGCGGCCAGGAGCAGCGTCCACAGCGGCGCGGTGGAGCCGGACGTAGGTTGGCCCGGGTTGAAGGAGAGGCCATCGCCTCGAGCCAGGTTGCGGGCGAACTGGAAGTGGATCCAGGCGTCGTCCAGCGGGACTCCCCCTTGACCATCTGTGAAGCGGTGGGCGGTGAGCGCGAAGATGCCGAGGGTCAGGCAGCCGATGGCCAGCAGGCTCGCTGGCCGGGGCCAGTCGCTCCGTTTGAGATGCGCCCCCTTGTCTTGTAGCCCCAGATTCATCACTTCAACTCCTGTCTCAATTGTGCGCGCTGCTAACTGCTAGCCGCCAAGATCCAGTTTGAGTTGTATGCGTCCCACGCCGATGACGTCGCCAGTGCTGACGACGGTGGGGCTATTGATGCGTGTGCCGTTGAGCAGTGTCCCATTGCGACTGTCCCAATCCTCCAGCCACCACTGGCCTTCTCGCCAGGTCAGCAGGGCGTGCTGGGCCGAGGCGTAGGCGTCTGGGATGGGGATTGTGTTGGTCGGTGAGCGGCCGATGGAGGTGACCGGCTGCAATGGGAAAGCGGTGCCCTCGGCGAGTGTCTCGTCCGCTGTGTGTAGGACGACCAGTCGCCCACCTGGCCGGGTCACCTCGCGACTGGTGGTCGTTTGCCGCAGGTCGTGCCATAGCATCACCAGCACCGTAGCCAGGAAGGCATAGAGCAGGAGGGCGAGCAGGAGGCGCAGGGCCAGCAGCAGAACGTTCATCGCTAGCCGGGCTTGATCTCCGGGGATGCAAGTGATGGGGTGTCCTCGCTGCCGGGTAGCGGAATGGGAGTGGGCGGATCCTCACCGTAGATGACCTGGACGGCAGCGAAGGATATGACATCCCCCGAGTGCAGCACACATTCCTCGATCGGGTAGCCGTTGATCTGTGTGCCACCAGAACTCCCCAGGTCGTAGAGCACGTAGCGACCGTACCGCCGACGGAGTTGAGCATGGTGACGGGAGACGCGCGGGTCTTCTATGATGACATCGTTGTCCAGCGCACGCCCGATGGATATCACTGGCTGGAGGAGATTCACGTGACGCCGGCCCTCCAGGATCAGGAACGGGCGGCCCTGTGGCGCTATCGTGGCCTCGGCCTCCCCTTCGCTGGCCTCCATCTCGCGGGTTTTCTCCACCTCGGCTGCTTCTTCCGGCATCCAGCGTGCCTCGACCCGCACTTCGTGGGGGGCCGTCTTCTCTTCAGGCAGGACGTGAACGACCGGTGTGACCTCAAGCGCCAGGTCGGCCTGGGCGGCTAATTCGGCAACGTGGTGGGCCAGTTCTGTCTCCAACGCCGGCTGCTCAACCGCCAGTACCGCGCAGTTGTCGGGGTGCAGGTAGACCCAGTAGTGGGTCGGAGCCTGCGGTCTGCCGTCAGGAGAGAGTACCTGGTGGTCTTCCATAGCCCGTGTGAGGTGCGTGGCGACCTCCAGCGGGCTGAGACGCCCGGCGAAGAGGCGGGCGAAGGTGCCCTCCACCAGCCGCTCGGCCAGGGCTTCGAAGCGGGCGATTTTGCTCATGGTGGGAGGATTATAACGCGACAGGGGACAAATGACAAATCTCAGGTGTCACCATCACCCCAGTTCCTGCAGTTCGTCCTCGCGGAAGGTGGCGATGACCATCTCTTCCGTGGGGGCACGCCCGGGCACGTAGCCGAAACGCTCCTGCACGGCCTGGCCGACGGCACGGAAGACGTCGGCCACGGGGATGGACACCGGGCAGGCGTCGCTGCACATGCCGCATCCCACGCAGGCGTGAGCCATGTGGAGCATACGGGTCACGTGGAAGAGCAACGTGTCCGAGGGCAGACGCAAACCTCCTTTGCGTTCGGCCCAATCCCAGTAGCGGGCCGAGGGGTGGTCGAAGACGTCGGTGCGGAAGATGCACTCCTTGCAGTAGCAGATGGGGCAGACACGCATGCAGTTCTGGCAGCGGATGCAGGTGGCGAACTCTGTCAGGAGTGAGGCCGGGTTGTGCATGCGCTCGCGGAAGGCAACGAAGCGTTGGTCTCGCTCGGCGGTGCGGGCGGCGACGAGCGTCTGCACCGCCTCGGCGCGTGCAGCGGGCTCCTCGGCCGGCTCCAGGTGTAGGGGTGAGGGAACCTCGCCCCTACCGAGTTTCTCGTCGCGCGCCGATACCCACAGCCGTTCCCCGTTTGGCACTCCCAGCAGGCCGATAGCAATGTCGGGCGCATAACTCTGGCCCGTGCCGGGGATGGGCCGCTCGCACATCGTGCAGGCCGGGCGGAAGGCGTAGCTGGTCAGCGGCTCGACCTGGCCATCGCAGGCTGCCGCCAGCGCGGGAGTCACCGGATCCAGCCCTTCCTCGACCATGCGGGCGTAGTCATCCACCCTGTAGGTCCCCAGACAGTCCACCCCGATGAGCAAAACGTCGTCGAGCAGCACCTGGCGCACTTTGGAGAGTTCGACTGCTGCGCGGAGTTCGCAGTTGCGCAAGACAGCCCCCACGCGGCCCAGCGCGCCGGTGGCCGTAACCCGTCCCAGAACCGTCCCCCCGTTGACCGGCAGGACCGGGGCCAGCGGCGCGGCCCGCTCCAACAGAGCGGGGTCACGCACCAGCGTTGGCACCGCGTTGCGGCCGTCGGGAGTGCGCAGCGGCACCAGCAGCCCATCCACGATGCCGTTGGTAAGCAACGTCTCCAGCAGGCGGTTAATTGCCTGTTCCGTGCTGTCTTTTACTTTCAGCCATCCCTTCATAACAGTGGGCAGACCGCCTCTCTATTCTCCATTCTCCATTCTCCATCCTCCATTCTCCATCCTCCACTCTCCGCATCAGATGCTCCATTGCCCACGGAAGGGGGAGGGACCCTTCTCCTTGATCGTTGCCACCATCTCGGTCACGGTGTCGGCGAAGTACTGCCCCTCGGAGGCGCTGATCCAGCG
>DAOUEC010000243.1:0-4503 GCA_034430655.1 Anaerolineae bacterium | reverse complement strand
TGTGCGCGTGCCCCACGCCGGCGCAGACCTGGATGGCGATGTCCAGGGCTTCATCAACGCTCAAGCGGCCTTTCTGGCGGATCAGCGTTTTCAGGTCCTGACCATCCACGTGTTCCATCACGATGTAATGCCGGTCGCCGTCCTGGCCCACATCATATACCGTGACGACATTAGGATGCTCAAGGTTAGCCGCGGCCCGGGCCTCCCGCTGGAAGCGAGCCAGAAACGCCGGATCGCTGGCGAACCCCTCGCGCAACACCTTCACCGCCACCCGCCGTTGGAGTAGCGTATCCACCCCCTTGTATACAATTGCCATCCCGCCAGAACCGATCAACTCCAGCAGGCGATACCGATTGTTGAGCAACACAGGTTCCATCGTTTTACTCCAAGCAGCAGCCCGATCTGCCTATACCCAGGGTATTGTACTCCAAATCAGCACCATCGGCAAGGGATTGCCAAAGGGCAAAGACATGCTATAATCCCGCCGCTATGAAGGCTCGTTTGATCTACAACCCTGCCGCCGGTCCCTGGGACGTCCAGCGCGCCCTGAAGCGCGTTCGCTCCCACCTGAGACGCCGTGGATGGTCAGTCGCGTTACAACTGACCGAGAAACCAGGCGACGCTACCACCCTGTCCCGCGCGGCAGCCCAGGCTGGCTGCGACGTGGTGATCGTAGCCGGGGGAGACGGCACCGTCAATGAAGCAGTCAACGGGTTAGTGGGCACTCAGACAGCACTGGGTGTACTACCGGTCGGCACGGGCAACATGTGGGCCAAACAATTGGGTATCCCCACCTACACGCTGACCAACCCCTTGCGCCTGCGCGAGGCAGCAGACGGGCTAATCGAGGGACCTATCCGCCTGGTTGACGTCGGTCAGGTGAACGACCATTGTTTCCTATGCTGGGCTGGCATCGGTCTGGACGCCCAGGTGACCACCGAAATGGAACCGCGCCAACGGCGCACCAAGCGCTTGGGTATGCTGCCCTACGCCATCGCCGCCGTCCTGGTCGCGCGCGACTTTTATGGCGTGCGGACGCGAGTCTCCCTCGATGGCAGCGTCGTGCGGGGCCGCACTCTGCTGATCCTGGTGAGCAACATCCAGCAGTACATCGGCATGCTCAACGTCGCCAGCGAAGCGCGCATGGACGATGGGCTGCTTGATGTCTTCGTCTTCAAAGGGCTGGGATTTCAGTATGCTGTGCGCCACTTGCTGAAAATCATCAGCCATCGCTACCTGCAAGACCCCCAGATTGTGTACCGGCAAGCCCGCCACATTGAGGTATGGACTGAGTGGGCGATTCCGGTACAAGTGGATGGCGATCCCATCGGCACCACGCCGGTCACGCTGAAAGTTGTACCTCGCGCGCTGAGGGTCCTCGTGCCGCCCAGCGCCCCGCCCGGCCTGTTCGCCTCCCCTGTCCGGGGAGAGTGATCTTGAAACTGCTGCATCTGCGGTCGCATTTTTCGTTGGAACGGCTCTTTCCCTCCCACCAGCGCAACCTTGCCGAGAGACACATGGCATGCTATAATCCGTTCCAACCTGGAGGAATATCAAAATGGAAGTCTATTCAAACATCGTCCAGATCATCATCAGCGTTGCATTGATTGCCATTATCCTGCTGCAGACCAAAAGCAGCGGCATGGGTGGAGTATTCGGTGGCACAGAAACCGCCATACACAAAACGCGGCGGGGCTTAGAACGCACGCTCTTCAACATCACGATCGGCCTCTCCGTAGCGTTTTTCATCATTACCATCCTCAACGTGATCATCACTGGCTAATCCTGCGGCACGGTGACGCGAAGGGTACTTTGGGAAACCATCCGCTCCCGCGATAGTTGGCACCGGCCTGAAGAGCCGGTGCCAGGTCAAAAACTAGCCTGGCACCGCCTGTTCACGGCGGTGCCTTTTCGCAACGGAGACTATAGAGCATGACCCATCATATCCGCTGGCAGATTCTCCTCATTCTCCTTGGCGTCGTGCTGGTGGGCATCCTGTTGACCTACCTGGCCATCAATTATACCACCGTGCTTCGCCCCGGCCGTGGAGGGACCTACGTAGAGGGCATCGTTGGCTCCCCGCACCACCTGAATCCGCTGTTGAGTGGGTACAACGACGCCGACTGTGACATCTGCGCTCTGGTATTCAGCGGCTTGACGCGCCTGGACGGGCACGGAGAAGCACAGCCCGACCTGGCCCGTAGATGGGACATCGCGCCCGATGGCCTGAGTTACACCTTCTACCTCCGATCCAATGCCCATTGGCACGATGGCACCCCTCTCACCGCCGACGACGTAATCTTTACCATCAGGCTGCTACAGGACCCTGACTTTCCCGGCCCACCCGATTTGGGCTCCGCCGTCTGGCAGACAGTCACGGTCGAGAGGATTGACCGCCGTACAGTGCGTTTCACGCTGCCCGAACCTTATGCCCCGTTCCTTAATTACACCACGGTCGGCATTCTACCCGTCCATTTGCTAGGTGGGATTCGCGCCGCCGACCTACCGTCTGCGGAGTTCAACCTCAGCCCCGTCGGGAGCGGCCCTTTCCAACTGGAGGAAATTGAGGTCGAAGCCGGGGCAATCACCGCTATACTGCTGAAACAGTTCCCCCACTACTACGGGGGCCGGCCTTATCTGGACCGCGTTCAATTCCGTTTCTATCCAAGTTCCCAGAACGTCCTGAATGCCTACGAAGCGGGGGAGATAGAGGGAATAGCCGAAATAACGGCAGCCGATCTACCACGTGCACGTGCCCTCCCTAGCCTCAACCTCTTCTCTGCACAGATCCCCGAATACGGCATCGTATTCCTCAACCTGGGACGCTCAGATTTGCCGTTCTTCCAGGAGCAGGAAGTGCGGCAAGCACTGCTGTACGCGCTCGACCGGCAGCAGATCATTGACGCCGTGCTGGAGGGCCAGGCGCTGGTCGCCCACAGCCCCTTGATTCCCGGCACCTGGGCGTACAAGGATGACATCCCCCACTACGAACACGACCCGGACACAGCCAACGCACTTTTGGACGAAGCCGAATGGCGACCAGCGTTAGACAGTGATATACGGCGCCAGGGCCGGCAGCGGTTGGCATTCACCCTGCTTACCTCGAGCGAGCCAGAACGAATAGGGGTGGCACAGATGCTTGCCGAGCAGTGGGCGACCATCGGGGTCACGGTCACAGTCGAGACTGCTTCAGCGATGGAGGTGCACGAAGCATTGGAGCACCGCGACTTCGAAGCGATCCTCGTCCACCTGGCCTTGCCCGGTGACCCTGATCCTTACCCCTTCTGGCACGAAACACAGGTCGAGAACGGGCAGAACTACGCCGGTTTCGTCCACCGCCGCGCCAGCGAAGTCATCGAGCAGGCGCGGGTTATCGTCAACCGCGAAAGGCGTCGGGAGTTATACTACGAGTTTCAAGAAATCTTTGCGCAGGAAGTACCGGCCTTGTTGCTCTACGTCCCGGTTTACACCTACGGCGTAGACGAGCGCATTAACGACGTGCAGATTGGCCCCCTGATGCACCGGTCCGACCGCTTCCATACCATCTCCGACTGGTGGATTGTGCACCGCCGTGTCTTCGTGAGCGAGTCGGAAGCCGGTCGCCCTTGACAATACGGGGGTTTGATTGTAAAATAGCAACCACTCCGGCCAGGAGCACGCTAGCCGAAGTGGCGGAACAGGCAGACGCGCTGCGTTCAGGGCGCAGTGGGCTTTATGCCCATGTGGGTTCAACTCCCACCTTCGGCACCTTTTCCCCGAGGCCCAATCTCCGCCTCGGGGTTTCTGCATCCTGGCACCGGAACGGATCGTCGGCAGACTTGACGTCAGGAAAGAACCGGGGTATTATAAAGATAGTGATCGTCGCACCCCGACCTTGCCACTGCATCAAGGAGGTGTCCTATGACGCTCCCCAAGCCCAATCACGGCCAACTCGCCCTTGGTGTCACCATCGCCATTGCTCTCGCAATAGTGGGAGGTCTTGTGTGGGGGTTCGGCCAACAACTGGCGCTTGCGCGGCAGATGCGGGCTGAAGAGATGCGGCTGGAACAAGCAGTGGCGGCTGAACAGACCCGCCACGACGACCTGGTCGCGTTGATGGAGTACATCGAATCTGACGAGTACGTGGAGCACTGGGCACGGGAGGAGACAAAGATGACCAGGCCAGGGGAAGTGGCCGTCGTGCCGCCCGCGAGCGCCGGTGAAGAACTGACCGGCGATGCGCAGCCTGTACAGACTCCCGTGCCCGAGTCCCGGCCGTTTTGGGTCGAGTTGTGGGAATTACTCTTCGGCCCGGCCGATCGCCCTTGACGCAATGGGTAGGTTATAGTATAATTCATGTACGTTGCGGGGTAGAGCAGAGGCAGCTCGTCGGGCTCATAACCCGGAGGTCCCAGGTTCGAATCCTGGCCCCGCTACCTGAGAGCAACCGTAGACCACAGGGCTACGATTTTCTGGTAGACCCGGCGATGTTCGGTTCGCAGAATCCTGTCAGAAGGAGGATTT
>DAOUEC010000242.1:0-2164 GCA_034430655.1 Anaerolineae bacterium | reverse complement strand
TCGCCGTGATAGATGCCGCGAATGGCATAAGCCAGCATCGGCGCGACGCTGACGATTTTCAGTTTGGGATGCCGCTTGGCCGGCGGCACCAGAATCGTGTCGGTGACGACCAACTCGGCGATCCAATCCTCGTCCAGCCGCTCCAGCGCCGTGGGCAACAGTACAGGATGAGTGATAGCCAGGTGCACCTCCGGCCTGGCCCCGTGCTCCAGGAGAACCGGGATTTGGCCAAGCACACTGCCGCTGGCGACGATGTCGTCAATGAGGATGGGGATCTTCCCCCGCACGTCGCCAACCACGTGCGTTGTCCTGACCCGGCGGAAGTCGTCGCGCCGCTTCTGCATCACGACCAGGGGCAATCCCAATGCCTGGGCATATTTGCCTGCCAGGCGCGCTCGTCCCACGTCTGGCGCGACGACGACGGCGTCCTCCAGAAAGGGCTTCCCCCGGAAGTGGTCGGCCAGGATGGGATAGGCCGGTAGTTGATCCACGGGCACTGTGAAGAAGCCCTGGATGGCCTCGGCGTGGATGTCCACGTAGATGACGCGGTCGGCGCCCACCATCTCCAGCATAGAGGCCACCACCCGGGCGCTGATCGCCTCCCGACCACGGGCCATGCGCTCCTGCCGGGCATAAGGGAAATAAGGGACAACTGCCGTGATGCTGTGCGCCGAGGCGCGCCGAAGGGCATCCACCAGCAGCAGCAGTTCGAGCAGGTGGTCGTTGACCGGGGCGGAGCAGGGCTGGATGACGAAGATGTCCTTCTGCCGTACTACCTCGTCAATCTGCACGTGTATTTCGCTGTCGGGCAGAGGGGTGATGGAGACGGCCGAGAGTGGGAAGCCCAGGCGATGGGCAACAGCCTGCGCCAGGGGACGGTTGGCGCGACCGGCGAAAATGCGCATTGTCTCCTCGGAGGCATCGTGCGGCGCAATGTATTCCAGACCCAGCACGTGGGCCTCGATGGCATTGAGCGCTGCCGAGAGGGGTTCACTGTCGCCCTCGTAGGTATGGATGTCGGGCAGAACCCGGAAACCATCGGAGTGCTTCGCGACCGCTTCTTCGACCCGCTCCAGCGGCAGGCGCCGGCTGCGAATGCGATGGTTGACGTGATGCACGATCCAGTGCAATTCGTCCATGTTGTGGTGAAATAGAACAGGGGCCTCTCCGCGATTGCCCTCGCCGCTCTCGCAGAAGAAGCCCCAGTTCTGCCACTCCCCACCTTCAGACCAATGGGCCTGCAGGATGCGATATCGCAGTTTCATCGTACCCCTCCGGCAGGGATTATAACCCAACCCAGCCGTAAAGCCAAATGTAAGCATCCGGACAAGGTTTGATCAACGGGCTCTTACAACCTGCTCACCTGTGGTAAGGCCGGGCACAGATCTTTTCCCGGACTCCATGCTTCTTCGCCTGCTTCTTCCACCCCATCCCTCCGAACAACACGTACATCCAAGCGGGGACAAGCGGGCAGGCGAGGATCAAGTGACCTTCAGGAGCGAAAAACGAGAGGTAGCCTTGAGAAACACCGCGATGGGACATACATATTTGCAGAACGCGTGGTTATCCTCGAGGATCAAGGCCAGTGCGATACCGACCAGGTAGTAAAGCGCGTTACCAACTAACAACCAGTACACTCCAGTCACACTATTGGCCTCGACACGGTAGCCAAACCCAAACCATAGGAGCAACACAAGACCAAGGCTGAGGGCGAAATGCGCGTAGCGCAACCACCCCCATTTCCCCAGAACCCGGCCTTCGCTCTTGCCGTAAGGGAGCAGGTCCAGGACCATCACCGTCCAACATGCCCAGCCGCACCAAAGCCTGCCAAACAGCAGTGGGCCAAAGACCTTGGCGATCGAATAATGAACGGCAGCGGCATAGAAAGTACCGGCCAGCAGGGAGAAAAAGACCCCTTACCCACCCCGACAGAGGTGCCGATATATCCGAAGAAGGCGCTTTCTCGTACTTGACAAAATTTTAAATATATATTACAATTTATTAGCACCGGACTGCAGAGAGTGCGGTCATGGGATGGTTCCCTACGCTGTGATGATGCACGGGATATTTGCGGAAACGCAGCCTTTGCCTGTGGCCCGTTCTCTCCCTGAGAATACCCCCAGATATGGAGAAATGACGCGGGAAACTGGCATATATGGGGGGG
>DAOUEC010000241.1:0-26468 GCA_034430655.1 Anaerolineae bacterium | reverse complement strand
ATTAGAGCCAACACTACAAGAGCAGTGTCCTCAGTGGCGGGTGCATTTGACTTCCTTCATCCTGTCCACCAGTCCCTACGACGAGATCCGTAAAGCCTTCGGGACGGGGCAGCACACGAAGGAGGAGTTTGAGCAAGAGCACGTGGTGTTTCAGACAGATAGTGACTACATTGAGGAATGCCTGAATGTCGGTTTTTCCCACTAGCCGATTCGCCCGATCCGATTGAGCGGCCAGACGATGAGCCTGACCCGCCCGCCGATACGGCCCACCGGCACGGGGCCAAAGAAGCGGGAATCCCGGGACTCCTCCCGGTTGTCGCCCAGGACAAAGACGTGTTGCGGTGGCACGCGCGTCGGGGGATAGTCTAGCCCGCCCCGGCGGATCGCCCACGGTTCCTCAAGCGGCTGGCCGTTGATAAAGACCTGCCCGTCCCACACCGCTACCGTCTCTCCGGGCAGGGCCACCGCTCGTTTGACCAGCAACTCCTCTTCCCCCGGCATATCAACGATCACCACGTCCCCCCGGCGCGGGCCGTGCATGAAGCCGTAGGTGATCTTTTCTACGATCACTCGCTGGTTGTAGGTCAGGTTAGGCTTCATGCTTGGCCCCTGCACCACCATGGCCTGGGCCACAAAGACGTTGATCAGCAGGGAGACGAGACCGGCCGGCAGGGCCGTCCTCACCCCTTTTCTCAGAGCGCGTAACAGGAAACGCTTGGCCCTGGATGCTGGGGTAGGCCCTGCCTTCCCCTTGATGGACCTGCGGACCACTATACCGCCGCAGCGGGTACAGGTTTTGGGCAGGTCGGTGCCCCCGCCACCAAAGCCGATCCGCACAGGTGCTTTTACGATGAGCATGGTTACCTCCTGAAAGATGGGTTTCCAGGCATTCCGGTGCCCCCCCACCAAATAGTATATATCGCCGAGGTCACAGGCTCATTAAAAAAGCATAGGGAATTGATGAAAATGAGGGCGGGGGAATCAAAAAGCGCCCGCATGATGCAGGCGCTGGTGAGCGGAGAGAGCGTGCAGTTTGACTGGGAGTGCAAACCTGTTAATGGTCGTCGCGGTGATGGACCTATTCTTCAATCAGTCTCGGGTTGGTTTCTTCCTCATCGGCGCCCTGGCGGGGTTTGCTCTGACCAGCGTCCAGTCCGTCAGTCGCACAATGGTGGGGATGCTGAGCCCGCCAGGACGGAGCGCTGAGTTCTATGGCTTCTTCGCCGTGGCCGGCCGCACGTCGTCCTTTATCGGCCCAACCGTCTACGGCTGGGTGGCGGCAGAGGCGGCCTTATGGTTCGAGGCGCAAGGACAGGCACTGGCGCAGGCGGAGCAGTCCGGGCAGCGACTTGCGATCCTGTCCGTCGTTGTGTTTCTGCTGGTTGGCCTGGTGCTGTTGTTGTTCGTCAACGAAGCGAAAGGTCGTGCAGCAGCGGCCTCGCCGGAAAGCGGTCCGTCTAGGGATAGGCACTTTAACCTCCCGGAGATGCGGAACCTCCGGGAGGTTTTGCACTTCCTAGCCGGTCAGCGTCTCCAGCGCCCGGGCCAGCACGTTGATACCCTGGTGAAACTCCCTGACCTCAATGTGCTCATCGGGGGTGTGATCCAGGGACGAATCACCTGGCCCGTAGGCCACGATGGGACAACCCCACGCGGGGCCGACGGTGTTCATGTCCGAGGTGCCCGTCTTCAGTTTGAAGCGAGGGCGCCCGCCCTCAGCGCGGATGGCCCGCAGCAGAGCCCGTACCGGCGGCGTGTTCTTCTCCGCCCGGAAGGGCGGGTCGCTGCCGGGGAAGGATAACCTGGCCCCGTTGCACCAAGTCTGCATCTCCCGCTTGAGATCCGCTGCGTCGGCCCCCGGCGGCAGCCGCACCACGATGTTCATCTCGACGCCGTCGTCTAGCCCATCGCCGAAGGTGCGAAAATCCCTCAAGGCGGGGTCCAGCGTGTCGAAGTGACTCGACCGGCCGTGATTGAGTTCCTCCGAGTAGGTCATCAGCCGGTTCCAGAAGGCCACCGCCTTCTCTGCCGGGCCCGGTCGTTCGCCGGCGCTGTGTCCGCCCGGTTGCACCCGCCGGTAGTCCACGCAGAGCCGGCCTTTGTAGCCCAGCGTGATCCCCTCCCAATGGCCAGGCTCGCCGATGATCACACAGTCCGGCGGCTGCATCGTGCGCGCCAGGTGATGCGCTCCCTTCCCGTGCTCCTCCTCCTCCACCGCCCCGATCACCACCAACCGGGTGCCGTTCAACCGGGGTGCCACCCTTGCCGCTGCCAACACGAACGCCGCCAGCGGCCCCTTGGCGTCCACCGCCCCCCGCCCATACAGCCGCCCTCCCTCCCGTCGCACGGGGATGAATCCAGGGACAGTGTCCATGTGCCCCAGCAGCACGATCTCTCGCCTAGCCTCTGGGTCCCCCAGCGTGCCCACGACGTTGCCCACCTCGTCGCGGTGTGCCCGGAAGCCCAGGGCCGTCATCTGCCCGACCAGGTACCCGGCCACCGTGTCCTCCTCGCCGGACAGGCTGGGGATCGTCAGCAACTCCTCCAAGAAAACGGCGTCATCCATTCTCCATTCTCCATCCTCCATCCTCTATTCTTCATTCTCCAACACGGCCGCCACCCGTTCCACCACCGTATCTACGTCCTCCGCGCTGATCACCAGCGGAGGCAGGAAACGCATCACCGTGGCCCCGGCCGAGAGTGCCAGCACTCCCCGGTCGGACAGTCCGGCCAGGTAGGGCGCAACCTTGCCCTTCAGTTCCATCCCCACCATCAGGCCCAACCCGCGCACATCCCGTATCAGGGGCGAGGAGATGGCCTGCAGGCCAGCCATCAGCCGCGCTCCCAGTTCGGCTGCCCGTTCGGGGAGATGTTCCGATTCGATGTAGCGGATGGTAGCCAGGGCCGCCGCGCAGGCCAGTGGATTGCCGCCGAAGGTGGAGCCGTGGACCTTCCTGGGCAAATCGCCCACCCGTGAACCAATGAGCACACCCCCCATCGGCAGGCCTCCGGCGATGGACTTGGCCACACACATCAGATCGGGCCGCAGGTCGTGGTGCTGGCTGGCGAACATGCGCCCCGTGCGCCCGAAGCCGGTCTGCACCTCGTCCACGATGAACAGCGCCCCCCGCTCCTGGCAAAGCGCCTGCACCCCGCGCAGGTAGCCGCCATCGCCGGGGATGACCCCGCCCTCACCCTGCACCATCTCCAGGATAACCGCCGCCGTTTCCTCGTCCACCACCTGCTGCATCTGTTCCAGGCGGTTGTAGGGCACGAACTCGAATCCGGGCACCAGGGGCTCGAAGGGTTGGCGGTACTGACTGCGCCAGGTGGCCGAGAGTGCGCCGAAAGTGCGCCCGTGGAAACCGCGCATCGCGGCTATTATCTTCGTCCGGCAAGTAGCAAGCCGGGCGAACTTGAGCGCCGCCTCCACCGCCTCGGTCCCCGAGTTGCACAGGAAGGCCCGCTCCAGCCCCGGCGGCCCGATGCGAGTCAGTTCGGCCAACAGTTGGGCGCGCTGATCGTTGTAGAACCCGTTGGGACAGATCACCAGCCGCTGCACCTGTTCCGTCACGGCCCGGATCACAGCAGGATTGGCATGGCCCACGTTGGCCACCCCGTGCCCGCCGACGCAGTCAATGTACTCCCGGCCGTCGGCGTCCCACAGCCGCGCCCCTTCCCCTCGCACCAGGACCAGGGGCTGTTTGGAATAAAGGCCACTGTCGTGCCGGCCTTCCAGGGCGATAATTTCGCTGCTTGACTTCATACTCTTCTCCCCAATTGGTCATTGTTCATTGGCTCATTGTTCATTGTATCACGGTCCCATATCCAGCCAGCGCCCTGTGCACCGGTTGGGCCACCCGCCCGTCGGCGATGACCACCTGCTCCACCCCGTCGTGCAGGGCCTCGATGGCTCCCAGCAGTTTCCTCTTCATCCGTCCCTGGGCGTAGCGGTCGAGGTGCTCTTGGGCAACGGCAAGCGGGATGTGGGGGATGAGAGTGCTCTCGTCGGGGAAGTCGCGCAACAGGCCCGGCACGTTGGACAGGATGATCATCTTTTGTGCTTTCAGGGCCGCACCGATGGCCGCCGCCGCCCGGTCGCCGTCTACGTTCAGCGCTTCGCTCTCGTAACTGATGGCCAGCGGGGCCACGACCGGCACATAGCCTGCCGCCAGCAACGTTCGCAGCAGCCCGACGTTGACCTGCTCAATCTTGCCGCTATACTCACCACGCAGTATCTTGCGCTTGCCATTGACGATGATGCACAGCGCCGATTTGCGCTTGCCCTCCAGCAGCCGCCCGTCCAGCCCGGAAAGGCCGAGGGCGTCCACCCCCAACTGCTGCAAGCGCTCCACCAGCAGTTTGTTGATGCGTCCCGCCGCGACCATGGCGAAGATCTCCAGCATCTCGCGGTCGGTGTAGCGGCTGACGTGGCCTGAGACCGAGGTGACGAAGCGGGGCGGGTGGCCCAGTTGTTCGGAGATGACGTTGGTCTCGTGGGAGCCACCATGAACCAGGACTACCTGCTCGCCCTGTTGTACCAGTTCGGCGACGTCGGCGCATACGGCTTCCATGTCCAGCCCTTCGCCACCTCCGGCTTTGACGACGATCATATTTGCCTCCTCCCACGTTCTCGTAAGGGCGAGGCATCCCCGGAAGGCGACAGGCCGTGTTAGCCCCTTCGCTGACGGACGGCACTTGACAACACCAGAGGTCTGTGGGAATGCCTCGCCCCTACTCATATCGGGTGTAGCCCTGGGAACTCCAGCCCCATCGTCTCTGGCCATCCGTACATCACGTTCATCGTCTGCACGGCGCTGCCGGCCGCGCCTTTCATCAGATTGTCAATGGCGGCGATGACTACCAGCCGCCTTTGGCCCGGGTCGGCGACGAAACCGACGTCACAGTAGTTGGAGGCGGTCAGAATCTTGGGCTCCGGGTAGCGATGGATCCCGCGCCTGGCCCGCACCAGCCGCACGAATGGCTCATCCCCGTAATCCTCGCGGTACATGCGCCAGACCTCCCGCTCGTCCAGGTCCTCGTGCAGCAGGCAATGGCAGGTAGCCAGCGCCCCACGCACGATGCCCACCGAAGTGATAGAAAAGTGCAGGTTGGGCCGCTGTGGATCGAGGCCCAGTTCCTGGATCAACTCGGCCAGGTGGCGATGACCAATCGGCATATAGGAACGCACCACCCCGGCCCGCTCCGGGTGATGGGAGGCCGGGCCGGGCTTGTTGCCCCCCTCGGAGGAGCCGACCTTGACCTCGACCACCGACTCCCGCACCAGATGCCGCCGGTAGAGCGGCCACAGGGCCAGCAAAGTGACCACCGCGTTGCAGCCCGTACCGCTGGCGTACTGTGCGCCGGCCAACTCCTTGCGATGCAGTTCCGGCACGCCGTAGACAAAGCGCGCCAGCCAGTCCGCAGCCGGGTGCTCCCGTCCGTACCAGCGTGGATAGTCCGCCGGATCGCGCAGGCGGAAATCGGCCGACAGGTCCACGATCCGTTTGGCTAGCCGGGCGAACTCCTCGATCCGATCCATCGCGTGGCCGTGGGGCAGGGCCAGGAACAGCAGGTCGCAGGGGGCCAGGTCAGCCAGGCGAGTGAAGCGCAGGCAGGTGTGGGCCCGCAGATTGGGATGGACGAAGTAGGCGTACTGCCCGGCGTAGGTCTCCGAGGTGATCTGCGTCACCTCCACCCAGGCGTGGGCCAGCAGCAGCCTCAGCAACTCCCCCCCGGCGTAGCCTGAGGCACCCACGATGGCTGCACGTATCATCTTCCCTCCCTCGCTACCTTCAGAACGTAATCCACCATCATTAGGTGGCGCAGGCTTTCTGGCCTACCCGGGTGGCAGACTGGAAAGTCTGCCCCACTCTCAGAACGTAGTCCACTATCTTTCCGGCGATGTCGGCGTCGCTGGCCTGCATGGCCCCGTGAAACTCCGGAGTGTGGTTGACCTCGTTGACCAGCAGGCGTCCGTCCGCCGTCTCCAGCAGGTCCACGGCCACGATGCCACCGCCCACCGCCTGCGCCGCCCCCAGCGACAGATCCGCGATCCCGGGAGTGAGCGGACATGGCAGCGGTTCCCCACCGCGCGCGGTGTTGGTGATCCAGTGGGACGAGCGGCGGTAAATGGCGTAGACCACCTCGTCGCCGACTACCAGGGTGCGGATGTCCCGGCCGGGCTTGTCCACGTACTCCTGGATATAGAAGACGGAGTGGACATAGCCGCCCAGGGTGGTCTTGTGCTCCAGGATGGCCTCGGCCGCGTCCCGGTCGTTCACGCGGGCCAGCAACCGCCCCCACGAGCCGTGCACCGGCTTGAGCACCACCGGGTAGCCCATCCCCTCGATGGCCTCTAGCGCCGCCTCCGGCGTGAAGGCGACTACGGTGCGCGGAATGGGAAGATCGGCCTCCTGCAGGACGGCGCTGGTGAGCAGTTTGTCGCCGCAGGTAGCCACCACGCGGTGAGGACTGATCGCCGGTATCCCCAGGCCGTCCAGCCAGCGGGTGAGGTAGTAGGCCCGAGAGTGGCTCAGGCAGCGGACGAGCACAGCGTCATAGCGAATCGCGAATTGCGAATTGCGAATTGCGAATTCCTTCGTGCGGCCCAAGCCGTCGCTGCCCAGTTCGAAGGCAAACCCTCGCGAGTCGATGCGCTCGTACTCCACCCCCCGCTCCCGCAGGGCGACGAAGAGCATCTTCTCCTCAACCCGCACCCGGGAGCACAGCACGCCAATTCTCATTTCTCGTTTCCCATTTGTCATTGGTCATTGGCCATTGGTCATTGGTCATTTACTCCCCCCAATCCTCCTCCACCTCGGGAGCCAGTTCCAGCGTGATGGGCTCCAGGCTCATCACCTCCAACTCGACCCCGCACTCGGGGCAGACCACGATCTCCGCGATCTCTACGTCGGCAGCCAGGTTCAGTTCTGCTGCACATTCGGGACATTCGGTCATGATTTCACCTCCTGGTTGTAGTTTGATGGTTGGATGGTTGGATAGTTGTTCATTGTTTCATTGTCTCATTGTTCATTGCCCTCTTAGCCCGCTCGATCTGAACACGTACTGCCACCGGTGCTGTACCCCCCTCCGTATCCCGCGCCTCCACCGAGCGTCGGAAGTCGAAAACCGCGTATACGTCGTCGGCGAAGGCCGGGTGGATGGCCTGATACTCGGCCAGGTCGAGATCCTTCAGCGGCACGCCCAACTCCTCTGCCCGCCTGACCGCCCGGCCCACCAGGTGATGGCTCTGGCGAAAGGGCACTCCCTTACGCACCAGGTAGTCAGCCAGGTCAGTGGCCAGGAGCGCGTCGTCCAGCGCAGCGGCCATACGGTCAGCGTTCACCCTCAGGGTGCGGACCACCCCCGTGGCGACGGGCAGTTCCACCTTCAGCGTGTCAACTGTGTCAAAGAGGGCCTCTTTGTCCTCCTGTAGATCCTTGTTGTAGGCCGAGGGCAGCCCCTTTAGCGTCGTCAGCAACCCCACCAGGTGGCCCACGATTCGTCCGCTCTTGCCGCGCATCAGTTCCAGCGAGTCGGGGTTCTTCTTCTGCGGCATGAGGCTGGAGCCGGTGGAATAGGCATCGGCCACCTCCACAAAGCCAAACTCGCGGCTGGCCCACACGACGAGATCTTCCGCCAGGCAACTGAGGTGAACCTGCACCAGGGCAGCCCAGGCCAGGAACTCGACCACGTAATCGCGATCGCTCACCGCGTCTATGCTGTTCTCGCTCACAGCGGCGAAGCCAAGTTCGGCGGCCAGCGCCTGGCGGTCAATGCCGAACGGGTTTCCGGCCAATGCCCCCGATCCCAGCGGGCACACCCGCGTGCGCCGGGCTACGTCGGTCAGCCGCTCGCGGTCGCGCTGGAACTTCCAGAAGAAGGACATCAGCCAGTGGCTGAAGAGCAGGGGCTGCGCCTGTTGCAGGTGCGTGTAGCCGGGCATACACACGTCCAGGTGGGCCTCGGCCTGCTTGACGATGGCCTCTTGCAGGCCGGTCAGGGCCTCGCACAGAGAGGCCATCTCGTCCAGCAGGTAGAGGCGCAGGTCGGTGGTCACCTGGTCATTGCGGGAGCGGCCGGTGTGGAGTTTACCCGCCACCGGGCCCACCAACTCGGTCAGCCGCCGCTCGACGGCGGTGTGGATGTCCTCGTCGCCGGACTTGATCTGGAACGCGCCAGCGTCGAATTCGGCGCGCACCTGCTCCAGGCCGGAGACAAGTTGGTCGCGCTCCTCGTTGGTGACCAAGCCTGCGCGCGCCAGCGCACCGGCGTAGGCGATACTGGCCCGCACGTCGGCCCCGTACATCCGCCGGTCGAAGCCGATGGAATCGCCAAAGCGCCTCATCAGACCATCGGTCGGTGTTGTGAAACGTCCTCCCCAGAGAGCCATACTTCCTACTCCTTACTCCCTACTCCTTACTCCCTGCCATTTACTCAGTCCCTCTTGAACACACTGTAGTCGGGCGCTTCCAATCCTGCCAATCCGCCGTTCTCCATATCAATCAGCGCCTTGACCTTGAGCGGCAAGCCGAAGAGGTTGATGAAACCCGCCGCGTCGCCCTGGTCGTAGACGTCGTCCTGGCCGAAGGTGGCGAAGTCCTCCCGATAGAGGCTGAAGGGCGACTTACGGCCCACCACGGTGCAACCGCCCTTGTACAATTTGACCCGCACGATGCCGGTGACCCGCTCCTGAGTCTGGGCGACGAAAGCGCTCAGCGCCTCGCGCAATGGTGTGAACCACTTGCCGTAGTAGACCAGTTCGGCGAAGCGGTGGCCCACCACTTCTTTGTAATGGAGGGTATCCCGATCCAGGCAGATGCTCTCCAGGCCCTGGTGAGCAGCGTAGAGGATAGTGCCGCCGGGGGTCTCGTACACGCCCCGCGACTTCATGCCCACTAACCGGTTCTCCACCAGGTCGGCGCGGCCCACGCCGTGGGCGCCGCCCAGTTCGTTGAGGCGGGTGAGGAGTTCCACCGCTCCCAGGGAGCCGCCGCCAATCGCCACCGGCACGCCTTTCTCGAAGTCCAGCGTCAGGTAGAGAGGCTCGTCGGGCGCGGCCTCTGGCGCGACGGTGAGGCAGAACATCTCCTCCTCCGGCTCGACCCAAGGGTCCTCCAGGATACCGCCTTCGTGGCTCAGGTGCCATAAGTTGCGGTCGCGGCTGTAGATGGACCTCTCCGTCGCCGCCACCGGGACGCTGTGAGCGCGGGCGTAGGCCAGCGCATCCTCGCGGGAGCGGATGTCCCACTCGCGCCACGGGGCGATGACATGGAGATGGGGATTAAGGGCTTTGACGGTCAACTCGAAGCGCACCTGGTCGTTGCCCTTGCCCGTGCAGCCGTGGGCCACACCGTCGGCCCCTTCCTGCTCGGCGATCTTCACCAGGTACTTGGCGGTGACAGGGCGGGCGAACGAGGTGCCCAGCAGGTACAGCCGCTCGTAGATTGCGCCGGCCTGCATCGTGGGGAAAGCGTACCCGGTGAGGAACTCCTCACGCAGGTCCACGACGTAGGCTTTGCTGGCCCCGCTGGCGACGGCCTTCTCCTCCAGCCCGACCAGTTCGTCGTCGCCCTGTCCCAGGTTGGCGGTATAGGTGACTACCTCGCAGCCGTAGTTCTCCTTGAGCCAGGGCACGATGACCGAGGTATCGAGGCCGCCGGAGTAAGCCAGAACCACTTTGTTGACTTTGCCTTTCATAACGTTCTCCTCCTGAACTTGAGATGGTGGGGCAGTCTGCCCGATATGCGAAAGCGCGACGGCGTGGTAGCCATCACGCATAAAAAGAGCCAGCCCCCGTCTGGGGGCTGGCTTTAGATCACCTATTGGTTACGCAGCCTAAACGAAACTATCCAGGCGGGTAGTCCGGCTCTTTATGGGCTCGTCGTCGGATGTCGTTTGCAATAGTGACCGCGTAGAGGTGCATGGTTCCTCAACCTTTCGCTTAACTGGCGGCAAGTTTACCACAAAAGGGCAGGCTTGTCAAATGGCAGCAACAGGAAATATCAGGCAAAGAAGGCAACAGTTCCCCACAAGAGGCAAGCTATCCTGCCTGCAAAGATCTAGCCGGGCGAGGCATAAGTTCCAACAGTGCCGGGATAAGGACGATTACCCCCACAACCGCCCCATACGTTCCGTAGAAGACCTTGCCGCCTACGACCCGCACGGCCACGGCCAGGGTCAAACTGACCAGCAGAGCCAGGATGCGCTGTGCCTTCGTCGTACTGCGTAGGTAAACCAGCGCGCCGACCAACACAATCAGGCTTGGCACAAACACATTGAGCGTGAAGATGGGATCTTCATCATGATCAACCCCACCAAATAGTACCGATACGCCCGTAAACAGACCGAAAGAGAGCCGCGTCCAGTCCTGCCGGATAGCCCGGTAAAGTGAATGTAAGGGACGCCAGGCGCGGGCGATCAGCATCAAAATCCCTGCCATCAGCCCCAAAACTCCTACCGCGATGAATATCTGGGGCAAGACCGGCCACTCGGGGCCTACCGTAAACACCATAGAGAACACGGCGTTTATCGCCAGACCGCCGAGAACAACCACCGCAAACCCGATGTAGGGATAGGACCAGCGCGGCCATCCTTTAGCCCACCCCACCCCTAATCCAATCAACATCGAAAGGACGAAGATGATGGACAGGTACTTGGGCGTCTCGGAGTACTGGAACCAGGCGGGCATGGTCAGGTACGCCATGATAACCGACACCGGCCCCAAGAACAGGAACAGCCATAGTCCAGCCAGCGTCTCGCCCCATGAACTGCGCTCATCCCCTGTTTGTGCGCTTGCTAACGTTTCCATTTTTGCTCTTTTCCTTTCTCGAAGGTATTCGCGGATCACCGCCCCCGGCAAATCGCACAGCTCTCGCCATCCCAGCCGGATGACGGAGAACCTGCCCCGTTGGGCTGCCTCATCCACCAATAGGCTGAAGACGGCTTGCAGTTCTTCACCATATTCTGCCCGATACTGCCGGGGATACAGGTTCAGCAAACGGGTATAGAGCCGCATCAGAATCTGCACACTGCGCTTCATGTGCGCTCCTCGCCGAGGCACAGGCGTGCCGCTGCAACCAGCGCCCGCATGCGGCTCGTCTCTGCCTCAAGCACCCGCCGGCCGGCTTTGCTCAAGACATACGCCTTGCGTGGGAGGCCCGGGCCTGTGTTTTCTTCCTCGTCATTCGGGACGCGCTCAATCAGCCCCTGGTCGAGCAGTCGGCCCAGTGCACCATACAGCGTGCTGGTGCTGAGGCTGACGTTTCCGTTGCTCAGGGCTTCCACGTCTTTCAGGATGGCATAGCCGTGCTTCTTCTCCGGTGCAAGGCAGAGCAAGATGTAAAACGTTGGCTCGGTGAGGGGCAGATAGGATGAGGGCTTCACCTGCGTGTGGATCGTGCGCTCCTTTTCGTCCATATCACGTGCCTCGATATATCGAATGACGACTTATTCTCATTATAGCACGTTTTGAGGTGGTTGTCAAGTAAGGAGTCCCGGGCACGCGTGTCGTTTTTGCGTCAGTAGGTGGTGTAGATAAATGACGCCACTTTCGGAAACAGTGTATCCACCAGCAGCCGCCAGGCCGGCGCGATGCTTACATCGGGGTAGGTAGCGCGCAACTCCTCCGCCGTCCGATACCCCAGCAGCAGCGGGATGAACTGCAACGGTGGTAAGCGGATCGCTTCGCCGCTGGTGAAGTCCAGGTTGGCGACCTCGGTAAGATTGCCCGCTCTGAAGCGCAGCAAGAGGGTCTCGCGGTAGAGGCTCAGCCGCACGTCCCGGGTCAGCCCGGCGAAGGGCGACCCGGCGACCCGCCGTTCCAACACGGGCGTCAGCGCGCGCAGCAGCGCGGCGACGTCAGGAACGTGGATCTGCCAGGCGTAGGTGCCCAGATCGTGGGCGCCCAACGAACGGGCCAGCCGCATCAACGTGCACTCGGCGGGCAGGTTGAGCCGGATGCCGGGCTTGTCGCGCTCCACGGTCAGCGTCTTGAGGTGATGTAGAGCCGCCAACGCCGCCTCAAACCCCAGATGCGAGACTTCGCCCACCACCAGTTCTTCGCCAAAGTGGTGCTTCGGGACCCGCATATACCCGACAATTTGTCCATCCGCGTCCTGGATGAGCCAGTTCTCACATTCGGTCTCTGTCCCGTCTGCGTGTGTCAGCAGGTATTGCCAGGTTGCCTCGTCGCGGACGGCGTGGATGGCGAGGTCTCGGGCAGCATCATCGTAAAGCCGCATCAGGGCAGCGAGGTCGTCACGTGTGGCCAGGCGGAACGTGAAGGGCACACCGGGAGGGGCGGGGACGTGGCGCATTTCGAGCCGCAGGCCGCCTTCCAGCGGCAACGCATATTCGTATCCGAACTGGCGGTAGTAATATGGAATGCCCTGGATGTGCGACAGCAAACAGCCGCGTTCGCGCAGCCGGCGCTTGAAATAGTCCACCTGAGCGCGGACCAATCCACGGTGCTGGTAGGCTTCCAGCGTACCCACAATGCCCATTTCGCCAGCGGGTATGTCAACGCCCTCGTAGCGCCAGGTCCAGGGAATCAGGCACAGAGATGAAACAACCTGATCGCTGCGTTCATCCTCGACAAAGATCAAGTCTCTGCCCCGTGTGTGCGAGTGATGGATGAACAGGTTGCGCGTCATCGTGGCGACCCCTGGCCCGTGGACAGTGCCGTTGAACTCCGCCATGCGCTCAACGTCGCGTTCGTCGGCGGCGGTGCGCAACATCAGATCATCACCCAGTGGTTGCCGGTAGAGCGTCTCTGTTGGATCTAGCATGCTGCTTTCTTGACCCCCATCCCTGGCCCTTCCCCCTACGAGGAGGAAGGGAGATGGCTTCAGCGTGAGCGGACTTCGCCTGATCTCAATCGAAGCCCTCAGCCCAACGGTTCAGCCAGGTGCCATACTTCACACACCACGGCCCGGATCACACCACCCCACCCCGCCCTACCTTTCGGCGGAGGGGCAGCGCCCCGCCCAGGTGCTCGACCGCCTGACGCACAGTCTGGGGGTCTGGGTTGCGCAAGGCGCCGGCGGGGGCGGGCCGGTCGCCCACGGTGATAGTCACGGTGCCGGCGCGGCAGGGGATAGCCATATCCGCAATGTACTTCACACCCCCCTCGCGCACCAAGAATTTGCGCTCGGGGTAGAAGCCGGCATCCTTGAGGGTGACAAACAGGCCGTCAGCGCCGGAGACGTAGAGGTCATTGACCTCCTCGGCGGCGGTGAGGCGGTCCCAGGAGGTCTCAATGAAAGTGATGCGCCGCCAGCGCAGACTGGGGATGGGCCGCTCCAGTTGCATCAGCGGCCCCAGTTGGAGTTTGTAGTACCCTTCGTCGGCGCGGGGGTGATCGGGTTCATCGGGGAGCAGGTCGCGGCGGCGGGCCAGTTCATGGCCGCGCACGGGTCCGTACCAGCGGATGGACCACTTCTCGTCGCCGAAGGCTTTGGTGAAGTAGAAGGCCAATGCGACTGCCTCGGTCGTGCTCTGGGGCGCGTGCTTCTGGGGGATGCGGTACCAACCTTCATCCCGCGCGATCTCAAAGTCGCGCCGGCTGTTCATGATAGCGACGAGGACGCGGTCGGATGAGTGGAACATGTCGCTTCGCTCCTGACTGGGCGATTGGGTAACTGGGTGATTGGGTGATTGGGCTACTGGGTTACTGGGCTACTTGGCGGCTTGGGTACGCTGTTGACGCTTGCTGGCTATGTAGGCATTGAGTTTAGGGGCCAATTTGGTCTCGTACAATGAGCCACGAGAATAGTACAGAAAGTTCAGTTTGTCGCCGTAATGATAACGCCCGTAACTTTCGGCGACGTTTGCCGCGATGGAATCCGCCGCACGCACCATTTGCTTGCCTACCGTGTCCCGGGCAAAGTGTGACCAGGAGGAGACGATTTCCCAGATGCGGTCAGCCAACGCTACCGCCAGTTGATATACCTCGATCTCCTCCAACTCCTGATACTTGTCCATAATTCCCTCCAGTCACCAAGTTACCGAGTCGCCGAGTCTCCGAGCCCCCCCAACACCCGCTCAGGCGTCAGCGGGAACTCGTCGAACCAGACCCCCGTGGCGTCGTGGATGGCGGCGACCAGCGCCGGGGCCAGTGGGATGAAGGGCATCTCCCCCATCCCCCGCACGCCCCACGGCCCGCGCGGGTCGGGCCGCTCAACGATGATGGACTCGACCCGCCCCGGCACGTCGGCGATGGTGGGAATGAGATAAGTGCTGAGGTTCGGCGTCAGCACGCGCCCCTCTGCGGTGACGAAGTTCTCGCAGATGGCCCAGCCCGCCGCCTGTGCCACGCCCCCCTCGATCTGGCCGACGACGTTCTGCGGATTGACGGCCTTGCCCACGTCGTCGGCACAGACGACGCGCAGAATGCGTAACTCGCCGGTCGCGGTGTCCACCTCCACCTCCACCGCCTCGGCCACGTAGCCGTAGGCAAAGTTGGGGACGCCATAGCCAGTCTCCGGGTCGAAGGGGGTAGTCTTGGGGGCCAGGTAGGTGTACTCGGCGACGGCTGGACGCTCCCCGGCTTGCCAGCGCGCCAGCGCCGCTGCTGCCGCGCCCCGCACCGCGTTACCAGCCATAAAAGTCATACGCGAGGCGGAGACGGAGCCGGAACTGCTGGGACTGGTACCGGTGTCGGCAGCGACCAGGCGCACCTGCTCCAGCGGCAGATTCAGCGCCTCGGCTGCCATCTGGCGGATGACGGTGTGGCTGCCCTGCCCCACATCGGCGCTGCCGATGTAGACCACCGCTTTCGTGATTTCCTCTTCGCCCCGCAGTTCGATCTTTGCCCAGCAATTCTCCTGGTAGCCAAAGGAGAAGCCAATGTTTTTGATCCCGACGGCGAGGCCAACGCCATTGCGCATTACGGATAGCGAATTGCGAATAGCGAATAGCGAATGGCGAATTGACGGCTTTTTCCATTCCTGGCTGGTTCGTGTCCAGCCGGCGGCGCGGGCGCACCGTTCGGTCACCTCGATCAGGCCCACACCGCCGGGCAGGGGAGTGCCCATCGCGGTCAGGCTCCTCTCGCGCAGGAGATTCTTCAGCCGCAGTTCCACCGGGTCCATCCCCAGCGCCTCTGCCAATTTGTTCACCTGCATCTCGGCGGCGAAGATGCCCTGCGGCGCGCCGAAACCGCGCATCGCGCCGCTGGGCGGGTTGTTGGTGTAGACCCCGTCCACGTCCACCCTGACGTTGGGGATCTCGTAGGGACCGGTGCAGGTGATGGTGGCGTTGCCCAGGACCTTGTTAGTGGTGTAGCAATAGGCCCCGCCGTCAGCCACGACGCGCACCTCGGCCGCGACCAGTTTGCCCTCGTGAGTGGCTCCCCACTTACAATGGACCCAGACGGGATGGCGCTTGCAGTGGCCCAGGATGGACTCCTCCCGGCTCCAGACGATCTTGACCGGGCGGCGGAGTTTCCAGGCCGCCAGCGCAAGGACGATCTGCACCGACATATCCTCCCGACCGCCGAAGGCCCCACCGATGGACGGGTAGATCACCCGCACCTGCTCCGGCGGGATGCCCAGCGCGTGGGCAATCTCCTGCTGGTCCTCCCAGGTCCATTGCCCTGCCACCACGACTGTCACCCGGCCCTCGTCATCAATATAAGCCAGGCCGGCCTCGGGTTGGAGATAGGCATGCTCCTGGGACGGCGTACGGTACTCCGCCTCGACAGTCACATCGGCGGCGGCCCAACCAGCGGCCATATCCCCCTTGCGAATCTGGTGGTGACAGATGAGGTTCCCCCCGGTGCGCAGTTCAGGATGGATGGGGCTGGGCTGCCGGTGGGGGTGGAGTTGGGAGGCGCCAGGCTTGAGCGCCTCGAAGGGATCGGTGACCACGGGAAGGGCCTGATACTCGACACAGATCAGATCGCGGGCGCGGGCGGCGGCGCGCTCTGTCTCGGCCACGACCAGTGCCACCTGGTCACCGACGAAGCGCACCACGTCGGCATCGGGCTTGTCGGAGCCGGGCCCACACAGCACCGGCTGATCCAGCGTCTGCAGGCCATACTCGTTGACCGGCAAGTCTTTGGCCGTGAAGATGGCGACGACGCCGGGCACAGCCTCCGCCTCGGACGTATCAATCCGCAAGATGCGGGCGTGGGGTCGTCCGGCGAAGAGGATCTTGGCGTGGAGCATCTCCGGCATGTTGAAGTCGCCTGGGTACTTCGTCTCCCCGGTGACCTTGGCGCGGGCGTCCGCGCGGGCGATGGGTTGGCCGACTATCCTGGTGGTCATACTATGTTCTCCTACTGTCGTCCTTGCTTGGCCATCCGCCGGTATTGAGACACGACTTCCGATTGCTGTGTCAGCGGCACGCCGAGGACGTCGCTGGCGCGGCTGACCAGCGTCAGGATGATCATCTCGTTGCGCTGCTGGCTCAGTGTGACGAAGTAGAGCCGGCCTGGGTTCAGTTCGACGGTGGCGAATACCATGTCGCCGAAGGGGGTCCCCAGCGGCGGGTGGCCGACGAATTGCCAGAACAGTCGCCCCGGGATCTCCTGGGTGAGTTGTAGTTCGGGGGCGGCCTTGAAGGACTGCACGGCAGCCTCGTCGTCGTGCACCGGGAAGGCGGTCTCGCAGGCCACGATCTCGCTGTAGGTTTCGGCGCCGATGTCACGGCACAGCAGTGGCACATGGTGGGGGTCGCGGTGGCAATCGCCAAAGGTTTGGCCGCTGCCGCAGGGGCAGGGCTCGCCGGGGGCGACGTCGTGGAACCAGAGCATCTGCGCAGCGCGTCCCCGCGAGGCCGGCGGCGCGTCCGGCGCATTGAGCGCGACCATGGCGACTTCCATGAAGCCGGCGCCAGGGTCCTCCAGTGTGTGACCGGTCGTCTGCCACGGGCCGGGCACGATCGGACGGCTTCGCCGTGATGGTTTTCTAGTTCGCTTTCTTCGGCGTCTTGTCATTGCCCTCCCTTTGCTGATGTTCTCCACTCCGCCGCAACAAGTTACGACTGCCATCCCATCACCGCGCGCTTTCCAACGCCAGGATGCAGCGCAGGATGGCGATAGTGGCAGCGTAGGTCGCGTCCATCCCGAAATAGGAAAGGCGCTGCGCCCCCAGGTTCTTCCCCTTGCTCAACGGCGTGTCGGAGGCGTAGTGCAGGATGCCGATGTCGAAGGGCAGGGCATCGGCGTAGAGCGTGACGATTTCGTTGACCGGGTGGCGGCGGGGCCGCACCGCTTCGTAGATGGCCGAAAGGTACGGCCCGGCCTCCATCTCAATGTCGGTGTACCCCTCGCGGTAGAAGACGTCCATGTAGCGCCGGTTCTGCAGGAAGGTGCCGCGCACGCTGATGGTCTTCTGATTGTCGAGCGTGGTGCCGTAGATGAGGTAGGGAGCCACGTCGCCGGCCGTGAAGCAGTTGTTGAACAGGTAGGTGTTGCGCGAGTGCTCGTCGTGCACGACGTAGGGGATCATCACGTCGCCGATGCGCCCATTGAGCGTGGCCGCCTTGCCCAGGATGTAGACCCCCCGGAGGGAGTCCACGCTGGTGGCGATCTGGGATAGGATGTGGTAGGCCCCCATCCCCAGAGGATAGTCAATGTTGACGATGACGGCATCGCTCTGGGCCAACCGGTCGAGCGCAGGTATCCTCAGGCGGGGGTCGAACCAGTCGGGCCGCAGGCGGCGCAACTCGATCACCTGCGCTTCGACGTTGAAGACGTGGCGGCTATCAATGTGCTTGATGCCGCACAGCGCCTCCTCTGCCTCCCGCTCATCCCACACGGCCTTGCCCCGGTGCGTGTCCATGTACTCCCGCAGCACGAAGTAGAGCAGGTTTTCGCGGCGGGAGGGAACGTCGCCAGCGCGGATGTGGGCGTACTCGGCCAGCAGATCGCTCTCGCCCCGGGCTTCGATGAAGCGCAGCAGTTCATCCTCGCGGCGCAGAGCGAAGCCGGAAAATACATTGACCACGCTGTGCACGTTGCTGGAGATGAAATAGACCGGCCGCTCGCTCAAATCCACCGGTGAGACGTCGGTGATGAAGCCCCACCAGCGCTGCGTGGCCTTGCGATAGTCCACCAGCGAGCCAGCCAGAAGGCGCACGGCGAATCGCTTGCGTTCCCGGCCGACGTCGAGCAGGAAGGCGGGGAACTCATCGCCCCAGATAGCCTCGAGGCGCTCCAGGTCGTCGGCGGAGAGGGCCAACGCGGCGGACAGTTCGCTGCGCAGCGCATCCCACCCCCCCCTGCCCCCCCTGGAGCAGAGGGGAGTCTCCTCCGGCTCGCCGCGCTCGACGCACGACGCCAGCCGCTCCAGCAGCGGGCTGGCGTGCAGCCGCTGGTGCATCTTATTCCACTCGATCTGAAATGCGGTCAGCATTGGGATGAGGTCATCAATGTCGGAGACGCTGGCGATGAAGGCGGCCAGCGTCTCGTGGCCATCGAAGAAGGTGCGACGGCGCCGGCCGGGCGCGGTCACCGGCTGCCACTGCTCGACGTTGGGGTAGCCACGCCGGGCGAAGACCCGTTCCGACTGGCCCATCACGACCAGGCGGGTCTGGCGGATACAGGGGGGCAGCCGCAGCGAGCAGTAAATGAGCGCGGCAGCGTCGGGCTCCTCGGCACGGGCGGCGGTGTGCAAGGACGAGCCCATCCCTAAGTGCGTCTCGACGAGCGAGCGAATCTGCACCTCGTCGGTGGTGCGCAGAAGCGAGTAGTAGGTGCGCATATAGAGAGCGATTTCCTCGCTGCCGGTGGTGGGGACTGTGCGTTCCATGTCGTTAGCCTCTGGAATTCGGGCCGTGTGCTGAATCTGCCTCATCCCTGGGTATCAGATGGCTCTGGGGGCTCTGTCTCGTAGCCAGGACGGGGCTCGCGGATGGCCGGGACGGACTGGGGTCGAGCGGTTTCCGCCCGTACAGGCGCAATGGTCGGCCGGCGTGCCGGGTCAAAAACGCGGCTGCCATCATGCTCGCGGATGCCCACAATCTCGTGGCTAAAGTTTGCCAACATCGCGAACAGCAGGTCTTTCCAGGGCCCGCTCATCCCGCGCTGTCGGAGCGTATACCGCGCCTCGTCTGGTTGTGTGAATTCGATTACCGGCTCTGCGAGCAGATTGTCCCCAAACTGTCGAGAGAAACGGACGGTGTAGTAAAAGCCCTGGATCATTCGGGTGAACAGGTGTTTCTCCTCCTCTGTGAGAAGACGGGCAAAGACAACACTATGAGTGTGAGTCGTGATCTCCCCATTGATGTTCCGTTCCCCTCGCCGGATCGTCAGATCGTCAGATCGTCCATTACCTTACGAAGCCTGCGCTGCTTGCTCTATTGCCCGCACGATCTTGTAGTACCCGGTGCAGCGGCACAGGTTGCCAGTCAGCCCGGCGATGATCTGCTCACGGGTGGGATGGGGGATCTCCTCCAACAGGCTGGCGCCGGCCATAATGAAGCCGGGCGTGCAGTAGCCGCACTGGACCGCCCCCTCGTCAATAAATGCCTGTTGGACAGGGTGTAACTGCTCCCCTCCTCGTAGGGGGGGCTGGGGGGGGTGCGCCAACCCCTCGATGGTGACGATGTGCGCGCCGTGGGCACGGGGGGCCGGCACCAGGCAGGCCAGCACTGCGATCCCGTCCATCCACACCGTGCAGGCCCCGCACTCCCCTTCGGCACAGCCTTCCTTGGTGCCTGTCAGCCCCAGATCCTCGCGCAGCATCTGTAGCAACGTCTTCCCGTTGGCTCCTTGCACGACGACGTTCTCCCCGTTGACCGTGCACTCGATGGGTTCAAGACCCTCATCGCGGTGGCACACCGTCTTGCCGGCCAAGCGCGGGAAGCGGCCTTCGGTATGTCCCCACAGCATCGGCGGAGCAGTGGGGAACTCGGCCCGCGCGGTGCCCTCGCGCAGTCCGGTGAGGGCACGGCGCACCAGCACGCGCACCACCTCGCGGCGGTAGCCAGCGCCAGCGCGGACGTCGTCAATGGGGGCGGCGGCCTGGGCAGCCAGGCCGGCTGCTTCGGCGATGCGCTCCTCGCTCAGCGTTGCTCCCACCAGCACCCCTTCCGCCTCTGGTGCGCGGATGACCGTGGGAGCCACGCTGCCCAGCGTGATGCGCGCCTGGGCGACGATGTCGCCGTCGAAGTTGAGCACAGCGGCAGCGTTGACCAGGGCGATGGCGTGGGTGCGCCGTAGGCCCAATTTGACGAAGGTGCCACGCTGGTTGGGACCGAGTGCCGGGAAGGTGACGTCGGTCACCATCTCGTCGGAGGCCAGGGAGGTCTGGCGCACACCCTGGTAGAAGTCGGCGAAGGACAGGGTACGCTCGCCCCGGACGCTGCGCAGTGTCAGGTGGGCATCCAGCGCCCACAGCGCGGCGATAGCGTCGTTGGCGGGGGAGGCGGTGATGAGGTTGCCGGCCACCGTGCCCCGGTTGCGCAGTTGGGGCGTGCCGACCCGCCAGCAGGCCAGCACCAGCGGGAACCCCCGCTCGGCCAACAGATCCGACGCCACGGCCCGGTTGTGCGTCACCGCCGGGCCGATGTGGATCAGGCCGTCGTCGTCCAACCGCACCTGGTCCAGGCCGCCGATGCGGGTGATGTCTATCAGCACGCGAGCCTGCCGGGTGCCGCGACGCAACTCGACCAGCAAGTCGGTGCCGCCGGCGATGATACGGGCCTCAGGGCCATGCTCAGCCAGGAGGCGCAGGGCTTCGTCAATGGAGGTGGGGGTGTAGTAGGTTTGCCACATAACAGAGGTCTCCTGTCATTCTACACACATACATCTCACAATATCGAGTATACTCGCTTTTGCGGCGTTAAGCAACTGGGCGAAGGGCTCACAACAAACGGCCAGGCCTCCGGAAGGAGGTCTGGTCGTCTATAACCGTACGAGGGTGTCGTAACGTCTTCCGGTTTCTCAAAATTTGCTGTGTCGTCTCAGAAAATGTGCTTCAGCGAGCCCTCCTTTTTGAAGAAGCGTCCAGTACGATAAAGAAAAACACCCCTGCCAGACACAGCCAGCCTACCCAGTCGCCCAGGCGGACGGCGAGGGTGTTGCCCGTGCCCAGGGGGACGTCGGCGACCAGTATAGCCTCCGATCCCCCTGGCGTGACGGCGCGCTCGATGATGCGCCCATAGGGATCAACGATAGCCGAGTCGTTGCCGCTGCTGTCACTCTTGACCATGGCCACGCGGTTCTCCACCGCCCGGAAGACAACGTGGGTGTAGTGCTTGGTGGCGATGGCCGGCCAGTCGCGGGAGGGTACGGCGATGAGTTGCGCACCGTTCCGCGCCATCCGGCGGGCCGTGTCGGTGAAATCCAGGTCGTAGCAGATGATAGTGGCGATTTTCCCCAACGGCGTGTCGTAGACCGGGTAAACGCCCAGGAACGCGCTGCGTTCGCCGCCGAACACGACGGGATGGGCCTTCCCGAAGACGCCCAGGAACTCACCCACCGGGCTGAGCACGGTGGCCTCGTTACGCCACGCCTGCTCGTCAGGTTCGATGAAGTAGCCCAGGACCAGGTAGGCGTCTGTCTCGGCGGCCAGCGCCTGGAACTCGGCCGTGCGCTCTACCTGGGGGTCTCCGTTGATGGACACCTCGGGCCAGACGATGAGCTGTGCCCCCTGCCGGGCCGCCTCGCGGGTCTGTGCCTCGAACTGGGGCACGGCTCTCCCCAGCGGAGATCCGCCGTCGAACAAGTGGAGCGCGGCTACCCGCACGGCGGGCGTGGTGGCTGGCCGGAACAAGGCCAGGCTCAGGACCGTCCACGCGACCAGGCCAAGCCCCACGCCGATCAGCCATCGCCGCACAGGGCGAGGGTTCAGTGCCGTGGTGCTGGCGTCCAGCCGCCAGCGGCGGTCAAAGAGCGCCAATGCTCCCTGCGCCAGCGCGAAATTGACCAGCATGATCAGCAGGCCCATCCCAAAGATGCTAAAGATGCTGACGGGCTGGATCAGCCACGGCTGTTCGTAGAGTGTGTAGGCGACGAAGGCCCAAGTGCCCATAATCGGGATAAAGGAGCGGGTCATCTCGATCCCGACCCAACCCACCGCGCCGTGCAGGACAAACCAACGGTAACCGGTGCGCTCGTGGAAGGCCCGGTTGCCTTTATCGGTCAGCAGCGTGATGGCGCCGATGAGCAACGGCAGCCACGTCATGTAGGAACCGCTACCGGCAAAGATGGGGACCAGGTAGCCTCCCAGCCAGCCGCCGACCGCGATGGCTGGGGCCAGGCTGGAGAGCCTGCGGGGCAGCACCCGGTATTGGGCGAGTGCCATTGGCACGAGCCCCACCCAGATCAGCGGCCACAGGCCGTAGGGCGGGAAGGCCAGGGTGAGCAAGACCGCGCTGGCCGCGGCCAACGTCACCCCAATTGCACTCCGCGCCCAGAATTGTGAACGGTTGGTCTTCTCGGTAGCACTCTCCATATTTCTGCCTATAGTCCCTCGAGCAGCCCCGTCCTCTCGTTGAACTGCTCGATCAGCGCGTCAATCTCCTCGACCTGGCGGTGGACGCTGCTCCAGTAGTCGGGGTCGTACCACTGGGCCAGGATCTCCTCGTAGGTCTTGCCCTGCTGCTCAACCCAGGTGTAGTACTTGAGGTTGTGGATGCGGCGGCGGTCCCAGTAACCCAGTTCCTCCACGTAGTCCACGGTGCAGCCCAGCAGGTAGCGGTGGTAGTCGGCGGCGGCGGCGAGTTCGGTGTACTCGCCGTGCTCCTCGTGCAACTCCCGCAGACGACTCTGGTACAACTCCATCGAATCGGTGAAGACGGTCAGGACGACGTCGTGCTCGCCCAACTCGTACCATTTGGCGAACTTGATGCAGGACAGGACGTTGGCGATGCTGGAGATGCCCAGCAGATCCAGTTGCTCCACCAGTTCCTCCGGCACGCCCTGTTTGACCAGGTAGGCGCGACCGGCCGGTTCGTTGAACAACCGCACCAGGCTCATGCAGGCCTCGTCGTCAATCGCCACTATCATGTCGGTGTTCCTGAGATTGTGGATCCAGGGAACGTGCTTGTCGCCGATGCCCTCGATGCGGTGCCCGCCGTAGCCGTTCAGCATCAGCGTGGGGCACTGGAGCGCCTCGCTGGCGATCACCTTGCTGGTGGGAAAGACTTCCTTAAGATAGTCGCCGCAGCCGAGGGTGCCGGAAGAGCCGGAGGTCAGCACCACGCCCCCGTAGGTATCTCGCGGCCCCATCTCCTGCTGTAGCACCTCCTCCATCGCGTGACCGGTGACTTCGTAGTGCCAAAGGTGGTTGCCAAACTCGTCGAACTGGTTGAAGATGACGATGTCCTCGCGGGTCCCCTTCAGTTCCCAGCACTTGTCGAAGATTTCCTTGACATTGCTCTCGCAGCCGGGGGTAGCAATGACCTCACCCGATACTTTGGAGAGCCACTCGAACCGCTCGCGGCTCATCTCCTCGGGCAGGATGGCGACCGACTCGCAGGCCAGGAGCGTCGCATTGTACGCCCCGCCCCGGCAGTAGTTGCCGGTGGAGGGCCAGACTGCCTTCTGGAAGGTGGGGTCGAACTGGCCAGTCACCAGGCGCGGCACCAGGCAGGCGACGGTGGCGCCGACCTTGTGGGAGCCGGTGGGGAACCACTTGCCCACCAGCGCGATGATGCGCGCATCCACCCCTGTGAGAGATTTCGGGAGTTCCACGTAGTTGACGCCGCCGTACCCGCCCCCGTGGGCCACAGTCTCGTTCTTCCAGGTGATACGGAACAGGTTGAGGGAGGTGATGTCCCACAGGCCAATGTCCTTGAGGCGGGCCTTGATCCCTTCAGGGACCAGCGTGGGATCCCTCATCTGCGCGAAGGTGGGGACGATGATGTGCCGCTCCCGCGCCCGTTGTACGGTCCTTCTCAGTTGCTCTTCGTTGATACTCAAATCTATCATTTTACCCTTTCCTCCATCGAAGTACTTGCATCCAATAGATCACCAACACGCCGACAGCCATGCCGCCGGTGGCGTTAAAGCGTCCACCAGAGCCAGCAAGTCTTTGTATCATTGGCTCTTCACCGACTCCACATCTGACAGGCTTATGCGTTCGCCGTCCTCAGGGACAATCACCTGCAAGTCGGTACCCGCGCGCGCCTCTTCGGCAAGCACGTCAGGATGCTTGCCGATCTCCGAGCCTAAGTGCACCAACGCCAGGCGCGGGCAGCCAGCCCGACGCGCTACCTCGCCAGCCTGCTGGGCCGTACTGTGGTAGTTCACAGCAGGGTCTTCGTCGGGCTCCAGCATGGCGCTGTACGAGGCCTCGTGGATGAGCAAATCGCTATCGCGAGCCAGCTCCATAGCGGCGGCATTGGGAATGGTATCGGTAGCGAAAGCGATCGAGCGACCACAGGCAAAATCCCAACGGGCAGCCAGCGTGGGTACACGGGGCGGATGAGGGACCAACACGGTGCGTAGGGTGATGCCCTTCGCCAGTTTCGTCTCCTCCGGGTCGCGTTCCGATAGTTCGTGCCAGTGGAGATTGAGACGGCGAGCATCGAGGCCGGGGTAGACCAACTCCCAAAGTGTCTTCAGTGTGGCAATGGTATTGAGACCGGCGTAGACGTGGAGCGGGATAGGGGCGTCGAGCCGGTTTAGGGCCAGCATCGGAAATCCCAACGTGTGATCGCCGTGGGAATGGGAGATGAAAAGCCTTTCGATGTCAGCCGGTCTCAGATTGACGTGAGCCAGTTGCTGCATAACTGTCGGTCCGGCTTCGACCAGCATCTGGAAATCGGACGCCTCAATCAACAGCGACAGGTTGCTCCGTCGCCCGGCGGAGAAGGCCCCGCCGGTGCCGAGAAACACAACGTCAACCATCGTGATCTCCATTACCAACGGCCAGGGCCCGCCTGACATCCGCCAGCGTTGGCTCCACAACCGCAGGTTGTTCTTTCACCGCCTTCATGGCGGCCGCAACGTCTTTGAGGCCAGAACCAGTGGCCAACACGACCACCCGCTCGTCGGGACTAACCAGCCCTTGCTCGACTGCCTTGACCAGCCCGGCGTAGGCGGCAGCGGCGGCGGGCTCGGCGAAGACACCGCAACCCCGGGCCAGGGTAGGGATAGCAGCCATAATCTCCTCGTCGGCCACGCGGACAAAAGCCCCGCCGGTCTCTCGCACCGCCCGCAGCGCCTTGATGCAATCACGGGGCAGACCGGCGACAATGCTGTCGGCGATCGAATGGGCCTCTACCGGCTCCATCTCCCAGCCCTCCAACCCCCGCTCCCAGGCGTCCACCAGCGGGGAGGACCCTGTCGCCTGCACGCCGACGAGCCGGGGCATCTGGTCTATCCAGCCCAGTGCCGTCATGTCCCGCAGCCCCTTGTGGATGCCACCAATGATGCAGCCGTCGCCGACGGGAATGAAGATAACATCGGGGGCGATCCATCCGGCGGCGGACGTGCCGTCCGCCGTGAGCATCTGGGTCAGTTGCTCACAGATTTCGTAGGCAGCGGTTTTCTTGCCCTCGCTCATATAGGGGTTGTAGGCAGTGTTGCGGTTGTACCAGCCAAAGATACGGGCCGCCTCCAGACACAGGTCGAAGGCCTGGTCGTAGGTGCCGTCCACCAGAAGGACGGTGGAACCGTAGGCCAAAAGTTGCGCCACCTTGGCCTGAGGGGCGGTGCGGGGGACGAAGATAACGTTGGGCTGAGAGACAGCCGCGCAAAGGCCGGAGAGAGCGGCGGCGGCGTTGCCGGTGCTGGCGGTCGTGACAACCTCGTAGCCCAGTTCGCGGGTCTTGACGACAGCGATGGCCGAGGCGCGGTCCTTGAAAGAGGCGGTGGGCTGGCGGCCGTCGTCTTTGACCCAGAGGTGCTTTAGACCCAGATCGGCGGCCAGGCGCGGGGCGGAATAGAGCGGCGTCCAGCCGACGGAGAACAGCGGATTGGAGGAAAACAGCGGATCACAGGACAACAACGGATCACCCATCGCGTGGACGATTTCGGGGTTGACGGGGAGGAGGGGGAGGTAGCGCCAGATGGAGCGGGTTGGATTGTTGGCCAATTTGTCAGAGCTGATGCGCTGTGCGATGAGATCGTAGTCGTAGACGACGTCCAAGATGCCATCGTCCCCGTGCTTGGGGCAGACGTACTCGACTTCGTCAACTCCGTACGCAGCACCACAGATGGTGCACTTCAGACCAAGGACATGATTCATTGTACGATTCCCGAACTGACCAGATGTCGGCATACCCAAATCTGGGTAGTCCCCCTGTATAGAGTGTTGTTGGATCACTGTGTCCTACCTATGCTGTTCTGCTCGCGCCGGATAGCCATATCCGACGCTTGGGGCGGGATCTGACGATCCCTTGAGAGCAACAACACCCAAGGGGGAGACTATCCAATGCTAAGTAGGTAGCAGGAGGTTCTTGTCACTTTCCCCACCGCTCTGAGCCCTGTCCCCGGGGCGACTAACGCGTGTTACTGGGCATTGACTCCGTCCAGACGCCCCCGAGGACGGGGCTGCGAGCGAGGCGAA